>CAZWGZ010000025.1:0-15860 GCA_964633395.1 uncultured Rhodobacterales bacterium | reverse complement strand
TTAAATTAATGTATTGATCAAAGTCTCTTCGAAATTTTAATAAAGATCCCCATAAGGAAATATGATCTGGAATTTTTTCTGGCCAGCCGACTGCTCCAAAAAACAAAGCGTCATGAGAACCAATTTGTTTTTTCCAATCATCTGGCATCATCTGTCCATGTTTAGAAAAATATTCGTATGAGCTAAAATCAAAATGATCAAAATGCAGATTAATACCATATTTATTTGAAATTATTTCTAACACTTTTAGTGCCTCAGGCATAACTTCTGTTCCTATTCCATCACCTGGAATTACTGCAATATTGTATTTGTTTTTTGTCATAATAAATCCTTAATTCTATTTTAGTTGTTTTTTGGTGTCCATGGAGCTGCCGTCATCAACTTATTTTCTTGCGTAAGAACAAGAGGTCTGAATTCAGATGCGAATTTTATAAAATCCTTGTCTGCATAAATAGTTTTCCATAATTCTCGGCGATTATTATCATCTTCAAATTGCCAAACATGAATGATTTGATTTAATGCTCCGACATCACCTATAAAATATCTAATGATATTCTTATTATACTTTTTCAGAGCAGGCCATCCAAGTTCATTATATATTTGTATTGCTTGGCCTAATTTACCAACATGAAGTGTATAAGTTCGTAGTTCAAAAATATTCATTTTAATCTCCATTTCATATATACAAAAAACTTTTAAAGTATTATTGAGTTTTAATCTATTGTTCTCTAATATTTATATATCAGAAAAAACAAGGAAATTTAATGGATATTTTAGAAATTAAAGATTTAGAAAATTTGGCACAAAAAAGAGTGCCAAAAATGTTTTTCGATTATGCAAATTCAGGTTCATGGACTGAAACAACATATAGAGAAAATGTAACTGATTTTCAAAAAATTAAATTGAGGCAACGAGTTGCTGTAGATATGTCAAACAGAACTCTTGAAACTAAAATGATAGGTCAAAAGGTTTCTATGCCTGTAGCAATTGCACCAACAGGACTTACTGGAATGCAACATGCAGATGGTGAAATTTTAGCTGCTCAAGCAGCTGAAGAGTTTGGAGTTCCTTTTACATTGTCTACTATGAGTGTTTGCTCTATTGAAGCTGTTGCAGAAAAAACCAAAAAACCATTTTGGTTTCAGTTATACGTTATGAAAGACAAGAAATTTATGGAACGTTTAATTGATAGAGCTAAAGCAGCTAAATGTAGCGCTCTAGTTTTAACATTAGATCTTCAGATTTTAGGGCAAAGACATAAAGATGTTAGAAATGGTCTTTCTACGCCTCCAAAATTTACTCCAAAACATTTATATCAAGTTTTAACTCGACCTAGTTGGTGTTTTAAAATGTTGCGTACAAAAAATCATTTTTTTGGAAATATAGTTGGCCACGTTGATGGGATTAAAGATGTGAGATCACTTAGTTCATGGGTTGGAAACCAATTTGATCCTCAACTTGACTGGAAAGATATAGATTGGATTAGAAAAAGATGGGGTGGAAAACTTATAATCAAAGGTATTTTAGATGCGGAAGATGCAAAAATGGCGGCTCAAACTGGAGCTGATGCAATTATTGTTTCTAATCATGGAGGAAGACAATTAGATGGAGCTTCTTCTACTATAAATATTTTACCTGAAATATCAGATGCTGTTGGTAAATTAATAGAGATACATCTTGATGGAGGTATTCGTTCAGGTCAAGATGTTGTAAAAGCTATGTGTCTTGGTGCAAAAGGGACTTATATTGGGAGAGCCTTTTTATACGGGCTTGGTGCCTTAGGTAAAGACGGAGTAACTAAAGCGCTTGAAATAATTAAAACTGAAGCAGATATGACCATGGCTCTTTGTGGTAGAAGAGATGTGCAAGATCTAAATCATGAAAATATTTATACCCCAAAATAAACTTTGATAAAAGGTATTGGCATGGCTAAAATAATAAAACTGACAACATATGATTTAAGATTCCCAACGTCTGATCACTTGGATGGTTCAGATGCTATGAATCCTGACCCAGATTATTCAGCAGCTTATGTTATAATTGAAACTGATGATAGTAAATTAACAGGACATT
Source organism: uncultured Rhodobacterales bacterium (assembly GCA_964633395.1). Classification (GTDB taxonomy): domain Bacteria; phylum Pseudomonadota; class Alphaproteobacteria; order Puniceispirillales; family Marisalimonadaceae; genus CAJJBL01. The sequence goes on along the minus strand of CAZWGZ010000025.1, from coordinate 13,787 downwards.
CTTTTGCATTTACTCTTGGCAGAGGGAATGATTTATGTTGTGAAGCTATTAAAGCACTTCAACATTTAGTTATAGGTCTTGATTTAAATTGGATTGAAGAAAATCAATCAGCTTTTTCAAGAAGAATGACATCTGATAGTCAATTAAGGTGGGTAGGGCCTGAAAAAGGTATTATTCATATGGCTAGTGGCGCTATAATAAATGCAGTTTGGGATGTGTTAGCTAAATCCAAGAAGAAACCTTTATGGAAATTAATCTCTGATATGAACCCTAAGCAAATATCAAATTGTATTGATTTTAGACATATAACTGATTTTTTAAATGAAGATGAAGCAATTAGTATTTTATCTAAGCATCAGGATACAAAATCTAGTAGAATATCCATATTAGAAAAAGAAGGGTATCCTTGCTATGTAACTTCTGCGGGTTGGTTGGGGTATAGCGATGAAAAGTTAAAGAGGTTATGTCTTGAAGCAAAATCAAACGGTTTTGAGTATGTGAAACTAAAAGTGGGCAAAAACCTTAAAGATGATATGAGGCGTCTTGATATTGCTAGAACTACTCTTGGCTCAGATATTAAGATAATGATTGACGCCAATCAAGTTTGGGAAGTTGATCAAGCTATAAAATGGATGAAATCTTTAGCTGAATTTAATCCTTATTTTATTGAAGAACCTACAAGTCCAGATGATATTATAGGACATAAAAAAATAAGAGAAGCTATATATCCTATTAAAGTTGCAACAGGAGAAGCTGTTCAAAATAGAATTATTTTTAAACAGTTAATTTCTGAAAACGCCATTGATATTGTTCAAGTGGATGCTTGTAGAATGGGTGGATTAAATGAAGTTTTAGCTGTGCAATTAATGGCGGCTAAAAATAATTTGCCAGTTTGGCCTCATGCAGGTGGAGTTGGTCTTTGTGAATATTCACAGCATCTTGCAATGATAGATTATCTATGTATATCAGGAAGAAAAAACGAGCAAGTAATTGAATACGTAGATCATCTTCATGAACATTTTGTAAATCCATGTATTATAAAAAATGCTGCATATATGCTTCCAAAAGAAAGTGGATTTTCAGTTGAAATGAAGCCTGACACGTTAAAGGATAATTTGTTTAACGCTTAGAAAATATGTTTTGTGCAGCTATTCCCATTTCTTTGATGCAGATTAAAGATGTAGGTAATTGAATTGAATTACTTATAAAGGCATGCATCTGTCCTGGAAATAGTCGGTAATGAACCTCGTTACCAAATGATAATAATCTTCTTTTGAATGCGTCTCCTTCATCGACTAATGGATCTAATCCAGCACCGTAAATATACGTTGGTGGTAAATTTGATAAATTAGATGTTAATAAGGGTGAAGCTCTCCAATCAACTTGTTCTTCTGAAGTATTCAGATAATGGTTTGCAAAATAAGCTATTGTTTTTTTGTCTAAAATCATGCCTTCAAGTTTAATGTCCATGGATCTTCTGCACATAGTCATATCTACCCAGGGATATACAAGTATTTGTCCATGGACTTGAGGAACTTTTCCATCTCTTGACATTATTGTTCCTACTGTTGCTAGAGCGCCTCCGGCGCTATCACCACATAAAATTATTTGATTTGTATCTATATTAAATTCTTCAGATCTATTTATAATTTCTTTAATAGCATCTTCTGTATCGGTAATGGCAGCTGGGAATTTAAATTCAGGTGCCAGTTTATAATCTACTGCAATAATAGTTGCTTTTGCTTCTCTACAAAGGTGCCTACACACAAGATCATGACTTTCAAGATCTCCCATAACAAATCCACCACCATGGAAATAAATAATTAAAGGGGATTTTTTATTTTTAGCACTATTGGTATGATAATCAAAATACCTTCTTATTGGAATATCTCCTAGCGTCCCTTTTACAAAAGTATCTTCTACATCTGATATTTCAATTCTAAATTCCACTGGTGTTTCTGCCATTTTTGCTCTTAAAGCCCTGAGTTCTTGTGGCGTAAAGCTCTCAAGAGCTGGGGCGTTACTTTTAATACGTTCGTCAATTAAAGCTTGTGTGTCGTCATCAATCTGCATTTTATGTCTCACCAAAAGTATAATTTTTATTTATTTAAAATAACTTTTTAATTCTAATAAAATAAAATATCATATCAAGTAAATATATTTAGAAATAGGAAAGAAAATGATCATTGTATTATTGATAATAATAGTAATAGCCTTGATTATCTTTCCACTACTTGTATCAAGAAGTGCTGAAAAAAAATCAAAAAAATAAATGTTAGCCGAGACTAACTTGATTATATTAAATTAATTATATTAGCTTATTGACGCTATAATTGATTTATGTATTTTATAAAGCTTGAATTAACTTAAAAGAGAAAGCTCTTCGTCCATGTCATCTGTTATTAATAAAAAAATATTTATCATTATACTTTCTTCTGTTCTATTTTTAACAAACAATGCTTTTGGAAAAGAAGAAAAAAAATTTAAAGTTATAACTACCTTTACAGTCATTGCTGATATGGCAAAAAATGTTGCAGGTGACGTTGCTATAGTAGAATCTATTACAAAACCTGGTGCTGAAATTCATGGCTATTCGCCAACTCCTAGAGATATATTGAGAGCTCAAGATGCAGATCTTATTTTATGGAATGGGTTAAAGCTGGAACTATGGTTTAAACAGTTTTTTAAAAACCTTAAAAATGTCCCCAGTATAACTTTATCTGATGGAGTTGTTCCTATGGGTATTAATGAAGGGGCATATAAAGGTAAACCAAATCCACATGCATGGATGTCCCAAGAAAGTGCAATGATTTATATAGATAATATTGTAAAAGGCTTTTCTAAATATGATCCTAAGAATGCAAATGTATATTTAAGAAACGGAAAAAAATATAAAGAAAAAATAATATTAACTATTCAACCATTAAAAGAAGCTATTTTAAAAATACCAGAAAATAAAAGGTGGCTTGTTAGTTGTGAAGGAGCGTTTAGTTATTTGGCTCGTGATTTTAAATTAAAAGAGCTTTACCTCTGGCCAATTAATGCAGAACAACAAGGAACTCCTCAACAAGTTCGTAAGGTAATTGATGGGGTAAATAATAATAATATAGAAGTGATTTTCTGTGAAAGCACAGTTAATAATGATCCAGCTAAGCAAGTTGCAAGAGAAACCTCTGCCAATTATGGTGGTTTTTTATACGTTGACAGCTTGAGTAAATCTGATGGCCCTGTACCAACTTACCTTGAATTACTTCGTGTTACTTCTGAAACTATTGTTTCAGGACTTTTAGGAAATAAAAAATAATGTCAAAATTAGATCGTCCTTTAGGTATTATAGCTAAAAATATATCAGTAAAATATAAAAATGGTCATGTTGCATTAAGGGACGCTAGTTTTGAGATACCTCAGGGTTCTATTACTGGTTTAGTTGGGGTAAATGGAGCTGGAAAATCTACAATATTCAAAGCGATAATGGGTTTTGTTCCATGTTCTTCAGGTCAAATAAAAGTATTAGGTGATACAGTTCAAAAAGCGTTGAAATCAAATTTAATTGCTTATGTTCCTCAATCCGAAGAAGTCGATTGGACATTTCCTGTTTTAGTTAAAGATGTTGTTATGATGGGTAGATATGGACATATGGGTTTTTTTAGAATGCCTAGTAAAAAAGACACTGAAGCTGTTGATAATGCTTTAGCAAAAGTAGGTATGGTTGAATATGCAAAACGACAAATTGGAGAATTATCTGGTGGACAAAGAAAGCGGATATTTTTGGCAAGATCAATTGCACAAAATAGCCATATAATTCTTTTAGATGAACCGTTTACAGGTATAGATGTTCAGACTGAAGAAGCTATAATTGACTTATTAAAGAAAATGAAAGCTGAAGGTAAAGTTATATTAGTTTCAACGCACAATCTTGGATCTGTTCCTGAATTTTGTGATCATGTTGTTATAGTAAATGAAACGGTTTTGAACTATGGACCAATTGAAACTAATTTTACCCATCAATATTTAGAAAAAGCTTTTGGTGGCGTATTAAGGCATTTAGTTATTAGTGGAAAAGATCTTCACGATGATGAAGATCATAGACAAGTATCAATATTAACTGATGATGAAAGACCATTCGTTACTTATGATGGGAAACACCACACTATCAGAGAAAAAGAATGATAGAAGAATTGTTGTTACCTTTTAATTATAACTATATGATTAATGCTATGTGGGTCAGCTCTCTTGTTGGAGCAATTTGTGCATTTTTATCCTGTTATTTAATGCTTAAAGGATGGTCTTTGATAGGAGATGCATTGTCTCATTCAATTGTTCCTGGAGTTGCTTTAACTTATTTAATAGGTCTTCCTTTTTCTTTAGGCGCTTTTTTCTCAGGGGGACTTGCAGCAGGAGCAATGTTATTTTTAAAACAAAGAACGGATTTAAAAGAAGATGCAGTAATTGGACTAATTTTCAGCTCATTCTTTGGTCTTGGATTATTTATAGTTTCAATATCCCCCACTTCAGTTGATGTGAAAACAATTACTTTGGGAAATATTCTTGCGATCACCCCTTATGATACTCTTCAGTTAGCTATAATTGGTTTTACTACTCTTTTAATATTAACTCTAAAATGGAAAGAGTTCTTGGTAGTTTTCTTTGATGAAAATCATGCTAGATCTATAGGTATTAACCCAGTTAAAATAAACCTACTTTTTTTTACATTACTTTCAGCATCATGCGTGGCAGCATTACAAACTGTAGGTGCTTTTTTAGTTATAGCATTGATTATAACACCTGGCGCAACTGCTTATCTTTTAACTGATAACTTTCCTAGATTAATAATCATTAGTGTAATTATAGGGATAGTTACTAGCTTTTTTGGTGCATATTTTAGTTTTTTTCTTGATGGTTCAACGGGAGGTATTATTGTCGTACTGCAAACATTAATATTTATATTAGCTTTTATATTTGCCCCTAAACATGGATTATTAGTTAGTAAGTTTAACCTTTATAGAAAAATAAATAGATAATGGAAAATTTACTTTTACCTTTCCAATTTGAATTTATGCAAAATGCTTTTTTAGTAAGCTTTATTATAGCCATCCCAACTTCTTTATTATCGTGTTTTTTAGTTGTACGAGGATGGTCCTTAATGGGAGACGCTGTAAGTCATGCTGTTCTTCCAGGAATTGTAATTGCATACATAATTAATATTCCTCTTGTAATAGGGGCTTTTTGTGCAGGTTTGTTTTGTGCTTTATCAACTGGATATATCAAAGAAAATTGTAGAGTAAAACATGATACTATAATGGGAGTTGTATTTTCTGGTATGTTTGGTTTTGGTATAGTTTTGATTACAAAAATTGAAACTGATGTTCACTTAGATCATATATTATTTGGAAATATGCTTGGTGTAAGTGTAAATGATTTAACGATGTCATTTATAATATCATGTTTAGTAACTTTATTTTTTATTTTAAAATGGCGTGACTTACTATTATGTTCCTTTGACGAAATACATGCAATTGTATCAGGTTTAAGAGTAAAAATTTTACAATTTAGTTTACTAGCGTCAATGTCACTAACCATTGTTGCTACTTTAAAAGCACTTGGGTTAATTCTCTCAATTTCTTTGATAATAGCTCCTGGAGCTATAGCCTTTTTAATAAATAATAGATTTAAAAATATGATGATTATTTCTGTATTTATTTCATTTATAGCAATGTTTATAGGAATATATTCTAGTTTTTGGATTGATAGTGCTCCGGCACCAACGGTTATTTTAGTTTTGACAATTATTTTCATATTAGTTTTTATATTAAAAACAAATAAACAAAAAAAAATATAGTTGCTCAACATTAACTTTCTTATATTTAATTGATTTTATTTCAATTATTGAAAATAATTAATTAAAATATTATAATAATAATGAAAATAAATTTTGAAACTGGTGAGTTATGATTTTTCAACCTGCACAAATACCTAATAATGATAAGCAAAGAACAGAAGCTGTTTTAAGAACTGGTGTTTTAGATATTAAGGCAACAGAATTATATGATGTGTATTGTTTTATTGCTAAAGAAATTACTGGATGTCCAGTGAGTTGGACAGGTTTAATTGATGCTGATAGACAATTCATGTTAGCTAGAGACGGCTTTCCAGATGAAGTGCCTTTTGAAATGCCTAGAAAGCAAACTTTATGTCAATTTGCATTAGAAAATAGAAAACCATTGATCGTTAATAATATGAAAAAAGATAAACGGTTTATGAACCACCCTGCAGTTACAGAGATTGGAGTTTTATTTTATGCAGCGTTTCCAGTAATTACTTCAGACGGGTATACATTAGGTACACTATGTGTCAGCGATAATAAGGTAAGACGGTTATCGAAACACATCATTAAACTTCTAACCAATTTAGCATCTAAACTTGCATATCAATTGGAAGTGCAAGTTGCACAGAGACAAAATACAGCTGAATCAGTTATAACTGTTTTAGAAAAGTTGATTTTTAAATTTCCTGATCTATCTGTTTCAGATGGAGTTTCATTATTAAAATTCATGATAAATAATATAATAACAATTGAAGAAAAAGAAAAAATTTTAAAAATTGGCATAGCAGATTCTATAGATGGTAATATTATATTAAATAAATCAGGTAGGATTTTACAAGAAGAACTTAATTTGAATATTGGAACATTAAAGAGAATGAAAAATGTTATGTCTGATGAAAATGAATTAATGAATTTATTTCAGAAAATTAAGGATTAATTATGTTTGGAAAAATTTTAAATTTCAGATTTCCCTCTGTTAGCGAAGCTAAACTAGCAGCATCATTTTGCTCCGAAAAATTTGGTTCAAAGATATCTGAATTTGATATTGTAGGATTAAATGTTTTTATCGGTCAATCGGGTGATTTAAATGTTTCAATTAAATTTGAAAACGCTGATTCACTAAATAAATTTGAAGATAATTATAGATTTATGATAGCTGACTTGAAAAAGAGTTTGGTATTTAAAGAAAATAACTTTATTGGCGTCTGTACTTTTACTTACGAAAAAGAAGCTGCGTCTACGGTTACCTAATTAAAATTTAATTATAAAGAGGGAAAAAATGATTAGTGCTGACGAAACATTCGAGGGAACATGGCCATTTGCTCCAAAATATTTTAATGGTAATGGTTTTCAACAGCATTATGTAGATGAAGGATCTAAAACTGCAGAGACAATCATTTGCCTTCATGGAGAGCCTACATGGGGATATATTTATAGAAATTTTATACCTCAATTATCTGATAAATATAGAATAGTTGTTCCTGATATGATGGGCTTTGGTAAGTCAGAAACTCCTCAAAATAAAGAATACACTTTGAAAACGCACGTTGAAAACTTAGATAATCTTATTAAATATTTAGACTTAAAGAATATAACTTTTGTTGGGCAAGATTGGGGAGGACCAATTACAGGTGCTTATGCAATAAGAAATTTAGACCGTGTAAAGGGATTTATTTTAATAAATACTTTATTTGGCTATAGTAAGGAAGAAAGACCTAAAACCTTAACTCCATGGTTTAAGTGGATTAAGAAACATTACGAAGCAGGTACTCTTAATGGTATTTTAGGAGAACTTAGTTCAACGCTTTTATCAGTAATGAAAATCCCTAATTTTACTAATAATAAAATTATAGATGATAATTGGCTTAACGCTTATTCATCTCAATTTCCCGATAGAGCCAGTTGTTTAGGCGCTATAAACTTTCCTTTAGACGCGCTTCTTAATAGAATTGTTCCATTTATAGTTGAAGGTTTTAAAGAGGGAGACTTTAGAGGTCTTTGCTCAAAACCAGCTATTTTAGCATATGGAATGCAAGATAAAGCGATTGATCCAGATTATGCAATAAGAGATTTTAAAGCTCTTTTTCCTGAATCAAAAGTAACAAAAATTCAAAACGCTGGTCACTATTCACAAGAAGATGAGCCGCAAATTTTAATCGATTTAATAAAAAAATTTATGAAAGATAATGAGATATAAATATGACATTAGTTTATAAAGTTTGTTCAGTTAGTGAATGGGAAGAAGCTAATAAAATTAACTTTTTTTTGGGTTCAGCAATAGATATTAAAGATGGATTTATTCATTTATCCACAAAAGATCAATTAGAAGTAACTGTGTCAAAACATTTTGCAGGTCAAACAAAATTGCTGTTAATTGGGTTTGATATAAAAGTAATAAAAAGTTCGTTAAAATGGGAGAAATCTAGAGATGGAGATTTGTTTCCTCATTTCTATGGAAAAATAAATGTCAATCTAGCAAATAAAATCTTTCAACTTAATTTAGGAATGGATGGTTTTCATAAATTTCCTGAAAACTTTTTCACCAACAAATGAATTTAAAAACTCTTCTTGAGCTTGCCTCCCCAGTAATTCTCTTTTTTTATTATTATTTATAGCCTCTAAAAGAACTTTTGATAACTGTTTTTGGTTCATAGGATTAACGCACCATCCAGTTTTTTTATCTAAAACTGCATCTGTCACTCCACCTTCTTGACCAGCAATAGATGGTATTGAGTATGCAGCTGCCTCGACATAAGAGATACCAAATCCTTCTATTGATTTTTCAACCTTATAAGATGGCATTATAAATAGATCAGCAATACTTAGATAATACTCTTTATCTTTATTTGTTATTGCTCCTTTTAATTTTACATATTGTGCTAAATTCAAAGCTTTAATAACTTCTTCAATCTCATCTTTCTGATCACCAATTCCAAAAATATCCCAAATAAAAGGCTTTAAAGATTTACTTTTTTTAAGTGCTCCCAAAGATTTCAAAACTGGGATAATTCCCTTTCTTTCTTCAAGTCTAGTAATTGAAATAATGTGCACTTTATTTGAAGATTTAAATGTTTTAATTTCCAATCTTTTATTAATTTTTTCAAGTGAATAAGTAGGGGGTATAATAGATTTATTAGTATCAGTAATTTTTAAGCTTTCGATCAAGTCATAAGTATATTTTGAACTACATATAATATGATTGGCTCTAGTCAATGATTTTTTAATTAAGTCATATTTTTTATTTGACGATAAATATTCTTGGCCATGTGCAAGTACAATTATTTTATTTGCAATATTAGGAACCGCATTAATGGATTTCCAGCTATCACAAATAATAATATCCTCATTTTCTATGGTTTGATAAGCAAGTAACTTTTTTACAAAGCTTCTAAATAGTTTTGGAGTAAAATTATTATAAATAGAAAAATTTTCCTTAGAAATATCATTATCTTTAGAAACAAAATGATCAGGAAACACGATAGTTTTTTCTAAAGTAGACAGTCTTTTAGCTATAGCAGTCATTACAGTTTGCATTCCTCCAGTTCGAGGAGGAAAAGTTTGTGTTATAATAATATATTTCATTAAATTCCTACTTTTAAAAATTATCTTTATATCATTAAATTTAAAAGTTTGCATTAAAGCTATCTTAGATATAAATATTAAAAATAAATTATTAGAGGTTGTTATGTATAAATTAAGTTTTAGCCCAGCGTCACCATATGTTCGTAAAGTAAGAATGGCTGCTTTTAAAGCTGGCTTAGATTCTCAATTAGGATTGATTACTGCAGACACTCAAGATGAAAACGATATCATTAGAAGTCATAATCCCTTAGGTAAAATTCCAATAGTTCAAAAGCCTGATGGATCTTATCTATACGATAGTAGAGTGATAGTTGATCATTTTAGCAGGATAGGTGGTGGTTTAATTCCGGAATCTGGAAATGATAGAGATACTGTTTTAACTAGGTCGGCATTAGCTGAAGGTCTTATAGATGCATCTTTGTTAATAGTTTACTCAGATCGTTATTCAGGTAATGAAACACCTTCAAAGATTTGGTTAGATTTACAAATAGGTAAAATAGATAGAACATTAGATTTTTTAGAAACTGATCTTATAAACTGGTCCTCACCTTCTGGCTTTGACGCTGCTAATATTGGCTTAGCTGCAGCACTAGGCTATTTATCTTTTAGAGAAGTAAGAGATTGGAAAACTGGCAGACCTAAAATGCAAGAATGGTTTACAAATGTTGCCTCAAATCTTCCAGGTTTTAATGAAACTATTCCAGTCAATGGTTGATTTGTTAAGGCTGTATTAATACAGCCCTAAAGTCATTTACATTAGTTAATGTCGGGGACGTATAAATTAAATCCTTTATAGCTCTAAAAAAGGAATAAGAGTTATTATTTTTTAAATAATCTATGGGATCTAAATTATTCAATCTAGCTTTTTCAAGTGTTTTTGATGAAATATAGGCACCGGCATTATCTTCAATTCCATCAATGCCGTCCGTATCAATTGCCAGTGCATCTATTCCTTTAATACTATTTAGAGTGATTGCCATTGATAAGATAAATTCAGAATTTCTGCCTCCTTTCCCTTTACCTTTAACAGTTACTGTCGTCTCTCCTCCTGATAATAGTAAAATTGGCTTTTCAAGATTAATATTATTATATTTTTTATTTTTTTTAATGCTAATAGCCAACTCAGCCATTTTCTTCCCTTCTATGGATGCTTCACCTTCCAAAGAGTCAGAAAGAATTATAGGAATGTAACCTTGTTTTTTAGCTATTTTAGCAGCATTTTTTAAAGCCATCATTGGAGTTGCAAGCATGTGTTGAGGGGATGTAATCAATTTAGGTAAAGTGTTAGATAATATTATTTTTTCTACTTGTTTGCTTATACGTATTTTATAATCATTTAATATTGAAATAGCATCTTCATTTCTACCTATTGCTTGAATAGTTGGTCCAGAACCTATGTAAGCTGGATCATCTCCAGGAATATCTGAAATCATATACGTTGTCATTTGTGCAGGGTAAATTGCTTCAGCCAGACGTCCACCTTTTATTTGGGATAATGATCTTCTAACAACATTCATTTTATCAATAGCTGCTCCAGAAATTAATAATTCTGAATTTATTCTTTGTTTTTCTTCAAATGAAACTCCATCTAAGGGTAATGTTAATAAAGATGATGCTCCTCCAGAAATAAGAAAAACAATATGATCCTCTTTCTTAGCGTTTTTTGCTAGATTGAATAATATTTTAGTTGCTTCTAAGCTAGCTTGATCTGGCTTAGGATGGGAAGCTTCTAGAACCTTTATAACTTTGGTTTTTGTATAATGCCCATATCTTGTAATAACCATACCTTCTAGTGAATGATTATAAACTTTTTCAAATTCTGCAGCCATACTGGCAGCTGCTTTTCCAGCTCCTAAAACAATTAATTTACCTTTAGGCTTTGCAGGAAGTAATTTAAATTTGTCTTTAGGCTTAGCTGCTTCTAAAGCTGAATTCATAATCAATTTTAGTTTTTGTTCTGTATCTATCATAATTTTAAACTTTCAATTTTTTATTTTGATGGTTGACGAACAATAACTATAAATTCAATATAAATTTTTATTTAAATATATATTACTATAGGAATTACATGTCTATTATTGAAAATACAATTATTGAAAATACATTGCTAATAACTTTGAATAATCCTGAAAAAAGAAACTCGATGATACCTGGTTTTCATGATGAGTTTAAATTATCTATTAAAATGGCTGAAGAAAATAGAGATATTTTTTCTGTAGTGATAACTGGTGCTGGTAATTTCTTTTGTGCAGGAGGAGATTTAAATAGTTTAAAAACTAGACGTGATATGAGTGAAGAAGAGAGATATCAGACATTAAAACAATTGAATGGAACAATTCAATCAATATATAATTGTTCTAAGCCAGTTGTCGCCGCAATAGAGGGAGGTGCAGCAGGTGCTGGAGTTTCTTTAGCTATGGTATGTGATATGATTGTAATGAGTGAACATACATTTTTGTCTCTTGCCTATGTTAAAATTGGAGTCACGCCAGATGGTGGTGCGACTAAATTTCTTTCAGAGGCAATGCCTCGTCAACTATTGTCAGAAATGGCAATGATGGGTGGAAAGATAGAGTCATCTAGATTATATCAAATTGGGGCTGTAAATGTATTATCTCAAAAAGGAAAAGCAAAAGAAGATGCTTTAGAGTTATGTAAAAATTTTGCAGACCTTCCTAAAAACTCTATTTCCAGGATCAAAAAACTTACGCGTGCAGCTTATGAAAATACTTTTGATGAGCAATTACAATCTGAAACAGATTTTATGGTAAAATCTCAAGGAGATAAAGAAAGTATAGAAGGCATAGATGCTTTCTTAGAAAAAAGAAAGGCAGATTATAAAAAATTAAGATAGTTTAATTTGTACGGCATATTATTTGCATATATTTTTTATGTTAGTATGTATAAAAATAATAGATAAGTTAAAATTATTTTCTATATTATTTATTTTATTTTCTAATAGTGTTTTGGCTTCAGTCAACGATAATGAAATTTGTAAAAAAACTATAAGTAATATTGAGTCCTTAATAGATATTCCTAAAAATTTATTATTAGGTATTGGTCAAACAGAGTCTGGAAGAGTTCTTAAAAGCAAAAAATTAATAGTTTGGCCTTGGACAGTCAATCATTCTGGAAAAAGTCTTTTTTTTGATAATCAAAAACAAATGAAAAAATACGTATTGAAGCATGTTCTCAAAGGAGATAATAATTTAGACGTTGGCTGTATGCAAATTAATTTAAAATGGCATAAACATAATTTTAAAAAAATTAATGACATGATTTCTCCTGAACCAAACGTCTCATATGCTGCATCTTTTTTACTTCAATTAAAAAAGAAATATGGAAATTGGAATGAAGCAATTAAATTTTATCATTCTTCAGATCCTATCAAAAACAAACCGTATTTAAAGAAGGTTTTAAATTTTTGGAAAAATGAAAATAACAAATTTGCTTATTTAGTTGATAAAACAAAAACAAATAAACCTATGAAAGTTGTTTCAGAATCCACCTCCCTTCGTGATAGGCAACCCTTCTTATCTGCAAGATGGGAAAAGGTTGCTTTCTTTAGAAAAATATTTTCACAAAAATAACCTTTCTTTGTTGCTTAAATTTTCAATATGTAATTAGTTAATTAGTGAACTAATTACATATGCTTATTTTTAATTAATGGGGAACTAAATTATGAATGTAAACGAAGCACTGATTTCAAGAAGGTCAGTTCGAAGATTTTTACCAGATTCTGTAATCAAAGAAAAAATTGATAACATTTTAAAAGGAGCAGCTTTTGCTCCAAGTGGTCATAATATTCAACCTTGGCATGTCTATGTGGTTGAAGGTCAAAAAAAACAAAGTATTACAGAATCAATCTTAAATTCTATAAAAGACGGTTCAGCTAAAGATATGAAAACCGAATTTGATTACTATCCTACTGAATGGTTTGAACCTTTCGTTTCGAGAAGAAGAGCTGTTGGATTTGAATTGTATAATCTCCTCGGAATAGGAAGAGATGATTTTGATGCAAGAAATAAACAAATGCAAGAAAACTTCCATTTTTTTGGAGCTCCAGTAGGAATGTTTATCACTATGGATAGAAGGCTTGCAACAGGTACTTTTATGGATTTAGGAATGTTTATTCAAAGTATATTAGTTGGTGCAAGAGGAGAAGGGCTTCATACTTGTGGACAAGTTGCTTTTACAAAGTTTCACACTCTAATAGCTGATCAGTTGAATTTTAAAGAAAATGAGATGTTAGTTTGTGGTGTTTCTATAGGTTATGAAGATACCAGTGCTGTGGAAAATACACTTAGAGTAGAAAAATTAGATCACTCAGATTTCACTACTTTTTTATCTTAAATAAGAACATAATAAAATTATATTTAAT
>CAZWGZ010000024.1:0-16090 GCA_964633395.1 uncultured Rhodobacterales bacterium | reverse complement strand
TAAGAGCTTTAGGTGCTTCCCCTGATTGGGAAAAAGAACGTTTTACTATGGATGAGGGTTTATCAAAAGCTGTTAATTATGTTTTTGTAAAGTTATACAAAGAAGGATTAATATATAGGGATAAACGTTTAGTAAATTGGGATCCTAAATTATCCACCGCTATTTCAGATCTTGAAGTAGAGCAAAAAGAAATGGAGGGTAATTTTTGGTATTTTAATTATCCTATTGAAGATAGTGACGAATTTTTAACTATAGCCACTACCAGACCGGAAACAATGTTAGGTGATACTGCTGTTGCAGTTAACCCAGATGATGAAAGATATCAACATCTTAGGGGTAAAAATGTAATTTTACCTATTCTAAATAAACCGATACCTATTATTTTTGATAAATACTCAGATCCTGATAAAGGTTCAGGTGCCGTTAAGATTACACCTGCGCATGATTTTAATGATTTTGAGGTGGGTAAACGTCATAATTTAGAAGTTATAAATATTTTAAATCATGATGCTACAATTAATGAAAATGGAACTAAAGAATTTGAAGGTTTAGATAGATTTGAAGCAAGAAAGAAAGTGGTTGATGTTTTTAAATCTTTAAACCTTTTTGTTAAAAAAGAAAAAATAACTCATACTGTGCCTCATGGTGATAGATCTAACGTTATTATTGAACCTTGGCTTATGGATCAATGGTATGTGGATGCTGCTATATTAGCGAAACCTGCCATAAAAGCTGTTAAAGAAGAGAGAACAAAATTTGTGCCTAGAAATTGGGATAAAACCTTTTTTGAATGGATGAATAATATTCAACCATGGTGTGTCTCAAGACAACTTTGGTGGGGACATAGAATTCCAGCTTGGTTTGGACCGGATAATAAAATATTCGTTGAGTCTAATCAAACGGATGCAGAAAAAGCTGCTGAAGAATATTATGGAAAAAAAGTTATTTTAACTCAGGATGAAGATGTTCTCGATACATGGTTTTCATCAGCTTTATGGCCTTTTTCTACTCTTGGATGGCCTGATAAAACACCTGATTTAGAAAAGTATTATCCCACTAGTGTTCTTGTTACTGGTTTTGATATTATTTTCTTCTGGGTGGCTAGAATGATGATGATGGGTATTCATTTTATGGATAAGGAAGTCCCTTTTAAAGAAATATATATTCATGCTTTAGTTAGAGATGATAAAGGTCAAAAAATGTCAAAATCAAAGGGGAATGTTTTAGATCCTTTAGTTTTATCTGAACAATATGGAGCTGATTCCCTTAGATTCACTCTTACTGCAATGGCGGCACAAGGAAGAGATATTAAACTCTCTGAAGAAAGAATAGCTGGGTATAGAAACTTTAGTACTAAGATATGGAATGGGTGTAAATTTCTCGAATTCAATGATTGCATTCTAGATTTAAATACTAATTTAAATGAAATCCATTTACCAGTAAACAAATGGATTGTTCATTTGCATAATCAACTTAATATTAAAGTTAAGGCTTCTATTCAAGATTATAAATTCAATGATGCAGCTGATGTTATTTATCAGTTTATTTGGAAAGATTATTGTGATTGGTATATTGAATTTATTAAGCCTATTTTAGTTAATAATAATGATCAAACGTCAATGATAGAAACTAGATTCGTATCTATTAATGTCATGAAAAATGTTTTGCTTATGTTACATCCAATCATGCCATACGTTACAGAAGAAATTTTTGAAAAGCTTTTTAAATCACCACAACTGGTTATTTCTTCTGCATGGCCAGAATTAATGTTTAAAGATTTGAATCTAACCAATAGTATTGATTTATCTATAAAGTTGATTTCCGAAGTTAGATCTTTAAGAGTGGAAAAAAATATACCTTTAAAATCTAGACCAAATTTAATTCTTAAAAATGTTAATTTAGATAAAAAACAATTTATTTCTGATAACACAGATTTAATAACCAACTTAGCTAAATTAGATAAAATAACTTTTTCAAATATTGATAATAACCAAAATGATAATTTTATAGTTAGTACAGTTGATGAAATAACTTTAATGATTCCTTTAGAGGGATTATTTGATCTTGAATTAGAAAAAAATAGGTTGAATAAAGAATTATCTAATATTAAAAGTGAAATAGAAATTATAAATAAGAGGATTAATAATTCAAATTTTATTAATAAAGCCCCTTCTGAGATAGTAGAAGAAGTAAAAAAGAAACAAAATATTTTTATTAAGAAAAAAGAAGAAATAGAAAAAGCTTTATTTAGCCTATAAATTTATTATGAGGAGAATAACATGAAGAATTCAAAAACAGTGCTTATTGATAAGAATCCTGGAAGGAATTCTCAAACCTTTGGTGTGGCTAGAATGCTAAATACAGATTTAGATCTTATTCATGAGCCATCAATTGGAGTAGTTGGTAATAAGGGGGACTCTCAATGTTATTTTGGTGTTGAAGAAAAGGTGCGAACAATTCATGAATGCCTTAGACAAAGAATAGGTAAAAATCCAGGTGATATATTTATGAGACTTGTTCAGCCAGAATATACAGTTGCAACTTCAGATGGTATAAGAAATGGTACTAAAGAAATGCGTTATTCTCTTATTGGAAGAGAAGTTACTAATGATACATTATGTGAACATTTGAGTGCCTCTGGGCTAGAAGGTACAATAGCAGTTGTTGCGTGCGACAAACCTCCAGTTGGAACATTAGCCGCTATTCTAGAGCATAATAGACCAGCTATAATAATGTCTGATGGATCTATTAAACCAGGTATAGATTCTGTAACTAAAGAACCAATAGATCTGATAACAGCCTATCAATTAGCTGGAAGTGATGATGAAGAATTAAAAAAAAGAATAGCGTGTGAAGCGTGCCCGGGTTATGGGAGTTGTGGAGGTATTTTCACATACAACACTATGCAAACTTTTATTGGTGTTGTCGGTATGCAGCCTCTTGAGATGGTTTCACCTCCATCCGAAGATAAAAGAAGATTAGAAGTTTTTCCAAATCAATTGATTAATTATTTGGATAACATGATTAAAAAGGACATTAAACCTAGAGACATTGTTACTCGTGACTCAATTAGAAATGCTCTAATAGTAGCCATGTCAATTGGTGGATCTACTAACGTCATGCTTCATGCTCCAGAATTAGCTCGTGCGGCTGGATATAATAATTTTAATGATGACATTATGAGTTTTGAAGAATTTAATTATTTATCAGAAAATGTTGTCCCTGTATTAGTTGACGCTAGACCTTTTGGAAAATATTCTATGGTAGATATAGATGAAAAGGGTGGTGTTCAAGTTTTTGTAAAAGACTTGCTAGATTCAGGATTGTTAAATGGTAATACTTTAACTTGTACTGGTGAGACTTTAAGTGATCAAATTAATAGACTATCTCCTTCAAACCCTGATGGCAAAGTTGTTTATTCTGTTAAAAATCCTTATAAAAAAACTGGTGGATTAAGAGTTTTAGGCGGAAATTTATCTCCTGAATTTAGTGCTGTTTTAAAGCTTGCAGGAGTTGAGGGGGGGCTAGAAGATAATATGTTCGTTGGAAAAGCAAGAATATTTGATGGTGAACAAAAATTATTAGAATGTTTAGAAAACGAGCCTGAAATTTTTGAGAATAAAGACATGATTATTGTTAGGTATGAAGGACCTGTTGGTGGTCCTGGCATGCCTGAAATGCTTGATTCAACTTCTAGAATTACAGCTTTATGCAGACAAAGAAATATAACTGTAGGGCTAATGACTGATGGAAGATTTTCTGGAGGTTCAGTAGGGTTAGTTATTGGCCATGTAGGTCCTGAGGCTGCTGTTGGTGGCCCAGTTGGCCTTATTCAAGATGGAGATGAAATTATTGTAGATCTCAATAAAAATGAGCTAAATTGCTCACAACTTTTAGATATTGATATTTTTAATGAAAGAAAGTTGCAATGGGAAAAAATTGTTGAAAATAATAATGGATTACACCCTTCTGTTGGTGAAGCCGATACTAGGCTTTTGAATAGAATGCGAAGTTCAGCTGTATCAGCTATGTTTGGTGCAGGCATGCATCCCAATAGAAAAGTATGGATTCCAAACCCTAGAGAGGCAGAAAAATCTACATTTGTTCCTAAAAACATACATAAGGTTTAATTTAAGATTATTTATTTATTGTTAACCATACTGGGGTATGATCACTTGGTTTTGAAAGTCCTCTAGGATTTTTGTCAATTCCTACATCTTCTAATAAATCAACAATTTCAGGTGATATCAATAAAAAATCTATTCTTATACCATTATCTTTCTGCCATGCACCAGCTTGATAGTCCCAAAAGCTATATTCTCTTGAATCTGGATATTTGATACGATACGAATCTAACAAACCTATATTAATAATTTCTTTCATCAATTTTCTTGTATCTTCTAAATATAAAGCATCATCCAACCACTTAGAAATATCATAACAGTCATTATTATTTTGAATAACATTGAAGTCTCCGCCTAAAATAAGAGGCTCATTATTATTATATATATCGCTTGAATATTTTATAAGACGTTTCATCCAATTGATTTTATAATCAAATTTTGGTCCAGGGGCAGGGTTCCCATTAGGAAGATATAAACAAATTATATTAATATTTAAAATTTTAACATGTAAAAACCTTGCCTGATCATCTTCCAATTCGTCATCGTTATAAATAGGAAGATTTCGACTAATTTCTTCAATTTTGAATTTACTTGCAATAGCAACTCCATTGTAAGCCTTTTGACCTGAAAAAATTACATTGAACCCTTTGTCTTCAAATTCTTTATGTGGAAAATTTTCGTCGATAGATTTTGTTTCTTGCATTAGTAGTATATCAGTTTTTGATTCATCTAACCAATTAGTAACAATAGTCGATCTCATTTTTATAGAATTAATATTAAATGTAGAAATTTTAATGGTCATTATTGAAATCTATATAATTATTAAATGGAGAAACTTGTTCCACAGCCACAGTTTGCTGTTGCATTAGGATTTATAATATTAAAAAAGGACCCTGATAATTCGGAAACAAAATCAAGAGTACTACCCTTAATAAAATCTAGGGAAACATTATCAATTATAAACTTTACTCCATGATCTTTAAATATTAAATCGTCTTTATTAGGATTTGCTTCAAAGGAAAAATTATATTGAAAGCCAGAACACCCCCCGCCTAATACAGAAATCCTAAAAAATGAGCCTTTTTCATCAATTAATAAAAATTTAATTCGTTCTGCGGCTATTTTAGATAATTTAAAATCATTAGAAATAATATTTGTTATATTAACCATGATGAAATTGCTTTCTTCTGAAAAAATTTAACATGTTGAAACAGTTGGCACAAAAATAAATATATATATATACATATATATACATAACACATTTAGATTATTAAATGAATTAATTCTTGGAAAGAACTTTGACAAACAAAATTGAAAACCGATACTTGTCGTTATTTGCTTGTCATAGCCCTCAATCTAAAGGCAGACTTTACAAAGATGATCCTTTAACTTTTAAAAGAACAGAATATCAAAGAGATAGAGATAGAATTATTCATTCTGAAGCATTTAGGAGATTGAAACACAAAACACAAGTTTTTATTTATCACGATGGTGATCATTATAGAACTAGATTAACTCATACGCTTGAGGTTGCTCAGATTGCTAGGTCGATTGCAAGAGCATTAAATTTAAATGATGATTTATCTGAAACTATTGCTTTAGCCCATGATTTGGGTCATCCTCCCTTAGGTCACAAAGGGGAAGAAACTCTTAAAAATCTAATGTCCAGTTATGGAAGCTTTGATCATAATGAACAGACTATTAGAGTTGTTACGATGCTTGAAAAAAAATATTGTGATTTTGACGGATTAAATCTTACTTTTGAAACTTTAGAAGGACTGGTTAAGCATAATGGTCCATATATAAATAATAAAATAATACCTGCCACAGTAAAAGAATTAGATAATGATTTCCCGCTTGAACTTTGCTTGTTTCCTTCAACGGAAGCACAAGTTGCTAATATAGCAGATGATATTGCATATTTAACTCATGATTTTGACGATGGACTTCGTGAAAAGTTATTTAGTTTGGATGATTTAAGAGATTTAAAGTTACCTGGATTAATAATAAAAAAATTAGAAAAAGAATTTCCTAAAATAAATAATTATATACTAATTCATCAATTGATTAGATTTTTAATTAGCCATTTTATTAATGATATAATTTCAAATTCATTATTAAAACTAAATAAGGCAAACTTTAAATCTGTTAATGAAATTCGTCTTTATCATGAACCTGTTATAACAATGACATCTAAGTCCATAGATTATATGGAAGAAATAAGAGAGTTTTTATTTAAAAATATGTATCGTAATACAAAAATTTTAAATGAGTTGTCTAAAGCATCCGAAATGATAGAAAAATTGTTTTTTTTATATAGTAAAAATATTAATTTGCTTCCAAAACAGTGGAGAATTTTCAACGGAAATTGTTTGTTAGATTCTCCTGATAATGTTAGATCAAGAGTAATAGCAGATTATATCGCAGGTATGACAGATAATTTTTTAAGAAAAGAATACAAAAAAAATTTTAAAGAGGAATAATAATAACTAATGAATATTTATAAAATTTATTTAAATTATTTAAAAGATGCAATCCTCTTATTTAAACAAGATTTTAATTACACTTTTAATAGTAATGAAATATTTTTAAAATTAACTCTAGAGCCTCCTAAAAACCTCTCTCATGGAGATATGTCAACCAATATAGCTATGCTTCTTTCATCTAAATTAAAGTTGAAACCATATGAAATTGCTGAAAAAATTAATATTTATATCAAAAAGATTCCAGGTATCGATAATGTTAATGTAGCTGGCGCTGGTTTCATAAATATAAAATTAAATCAAATTACATGGATTGATTGTATGGAAAATATTTTATTAAATAAAGATACGTGGGATAATCTTGATATTGGTAAAGGAAAGAATGTCAATTTAGAATATATTTCAGCAAATCCAACAGGTCCACTTCATGCAGGACATGCTAGAGGAGCTGTATTTGGAGATGCTTTATCATCTCTATTAATTGAAGTTGGTTTTAATGTGACCAGAGAATATTATATAAACGATGCAGGAAGTCAGATAGATAAATTAGTGCAGTCAACTTTATTAAGATATGACGAATGTCTGGGTATTAAAATAGATAAAATCCCAGAAGGCCTGTATCCAGGGGAATATCTTAAAGATATAGGAACGGCCCTTTTTAATAAATATGGAAATAGTTTAAGATCATATAATGATAACAAAGTTTATGAATTAGTTAAGAATTTATCATTAAAAATGATCATGGATGTTATCAAAATAGATCTATTAAAACTTGGTATAAGTATGGATGTTTATACCAGTGAGCAAAAAATAGTATCAGGTGATTTATTAAATAATGTAATCACCATTCTTGAATCAAAGGATCTTATTTATAATGGAACTTTAAAGCCACCAAAAGGTATTCAGGCAGATGGTTGGGAAACTCGTAAACAACTTCTTTTTAAATCTTCGAATTTTGGTGACGATTCAGATAGAGCGTTAAAGAAATCAGACGGATCATGGACTTATTTTGCTACAGATATGGCCTACCATTTAGATAAAATTAAAAGAACCAATGGAAATTTAATAAATGTTTTAGGAGCAGATCACACGGGATATATAGCTCGTATAAATGCTGCAGTTCAAGCTTTATCAAACGGCTCAATTAAAATTGATACAAAAGTGTGCTCTTTAGTTAATCTTTTAGAAGATGGAAGGCCTGTTAAGATGAGTAAAAGAGCAGGCACATTTGTTACTCTTTCTGATATTATAGATGCAGTTGGCAAAGATGTTATTAGGTTTATTATGTTAACTAGAAAAAATGATCAGTCATTAGATTTTGATTTTAAAAAAGTTACAGAAAAATCAAAAGAAAATCCTGTCTTTTACGTTCAATACGCACATGCAAGATGTTATTCAATATTTAAATCTGCTCAAATTTCAGAAATGGATTTAAAATTTAATAATTTAGGTATTTTAAAAAACGATGATGAACTTAATATAATTAAGTTTATTTCTTTATGGCCAAGAGTACTAGAATTAGCAGCCAATACTCATGAACCTCATAGAATATGTTATTATTTAATTGAGCTTGCAAGCATTTTTCATAGCATGTGGAACAAAGGGAGAGATAATCAAAACTTAAAATTCATTGTTGAAAATAATATTGAATTAACTAATGCAAGATTGTGTCTTGTGAAATCTGTGGCATTAACAATTAGTAAAGGACTTAAAATACTATCAATAAAACCAGCTTTTGAGATGTAAATAATGATATTAAAAATTTTAAAATTGTCTGCTTTCTTTTTAATAAGTCTAGGATTACTCTCTTCATTAGGTATTTTTGCATTCAATTTTTTTTTTAAAAGCTATATTAATGAAAATTTAGTAGTTTTAGGTCCTGATATTAAGAGTGTTTTTACAGTACCCCAAAAACCTGGAGGATATGAAGTTTCAAATTTAGATATTGATATTTTAAATAATAAAAAAGCATTAATTGCTGATGAAAAACTTAGACCACTCCCAGTTAAACCTGAGCTTTTACCTATAGAAACAGTCAAAAATAACAAAAAATTAAATGATATAATATTAATAGATAAAGTTAATAAAAAAAATAAAGCTAAAATTGATAAAAAAATAAACTCAAAAAAAACAAATATTAAATCTAATAATAATAAGACTGATTTAATTGGTATGTACAGAGTTCAGTTTGGCTCCTTTCGAGATTTAAGCAAAGCTAATGTTGCAGTTAAGAATATGCAAAACAAATACACAAAATTATTAAAAAATATTAAATTAGAAGTCTTTTCATATAAAAATAATGATAATTTAATCTTTCATAGAGTTTGGTCTTTTCCATTAACAAAACAAAATAGTTTGAAATTGTGTAATAATTTTAAATTAAAAAATATAACATGTATTTTACAAGTGAATAAGTGAGTTTTATATTGTCACAAACAGATGAAATAGACTTTGATAATAAAGATTTAAATATTTTCAATCTATCTTTAAATGGATATGAAGGTCCAATTGATCTTCTTTTAAGTTTAGCTAGAGATCATAAAATAGATTTAACAAAGCTTTCAATTTTACCTTTGGCAGAACAATATTTATTATTTTTAAATTCAGCTCTTAAAAAAGATATTGAAATTGCTGCCGAGTATTTAGTT
The DNA here is from genome assembly GCA_964633395.1 of uncultured Rhodobacterales bacterium. Classification (GTDB taxonomy): domain Bacteria; phylum Pseudomonadota; class Alphaproteobacteria; order Puniceispirillales; family Marisalimonadaceae; genus CAJJBL01. The sequence goes on along the minus strand of CAZWGZ010000024.1, from coordinate 6,835 downwards.
ATGGGAGCCTGGCTTGCATTCTTGAAATCTCAATTATTATTGCCCAATGATAAATTAGACGATTTAGACAATACTGAACAGATGTCAGACTTATTGGAGTTCCAGTTAAAAAGATTAGAATCAATACAAAAAGTTACTAAATTATTATTTAATAAATATCAGCTTGGAATTCATTTTTTTAAAAGAGGTGACCCTGAAATATTTAATGTTAACCAAAAAATTGAATATGACATTAATCTTTTTGAGCTGATTAATACATATGGTAATATAATATCTAAAGAAAAGAATAAAACTATTACAATAGCATCATCAAGATTATATGCAGTTGAAGAAGCTGTGGAACGTTTGAAAAAATTGATGAAAAGAACATCAGGCTGGCAAAATCTTCTTCAATTTTTTCCAAAAAACATAAAAGATAAACTTGAAAACAGATCAGCTATTGCATCTCATTTTGTGGCTTCTTTAGAACTTGTCAAAGAAGGAGACGTCACATTAAGACAAGATAAATTTAATGATGATATTTTCTTAAGTTTAAAAAGTTAATTTTATAGACTTTTAATATCAACTATTGATATAAACTTAATGAATACAAGGATTTTTTCTATGATAAATATTAAAGAAAAATATAAGAATGATTTAAATTTTAATTTAAAACAAAAAATTGTAGAAGCTATAATCTTTTCATCTTCTGAACCTATTCCTTTTAAAGTATTACAAAAAACAGTATCTGATAATTACTTATTAGAAGACATCTTAATTTCATTAGAAATGAAATATACTTCTAGTGGAATAAATTTATATAAAATTAATAATACATTTGCTTTTAGAACTTCTTTAGAAGTATCTGAATTTCTTAATATTGAAAAAAAAGTCCCAAAACAATTATCTAGAGCGGCAACTGAAACATTATCTGTGATTGCTTACCATCAACCTATAACTCGCTCAGAGATTGAAAATATTCGTGGAGTTTCTTTAAGCAAAGGAACCTTAGATCTACTTTTAGAATTATCTTGGATACAACCTGGTCACAGAAGAGCTACTCCTGGGAGACCTCTAACTTGGAAAACTTCTAATAGTTTTTTAGATCATTTTGGATTAAAGAATATATCGGAACTTCCTGGAATTGATGATTTAAAAAACTCTGGCCTTTTAGAAAAAGATAATTTTCTATTTAATGATGCAATTGATGATGAATAATAAAGTAAATGTAATTTAGTATTGGTGTTTTTATTTGTTTGAATTTATTAATATATCACATAGTTATAATAATAATATTGTCTTAGATAATTTTTCTATGAAATTAATTAAAGGAGAAGTTGTTTCACTTTTAGGGCCATCAGGATGTGGTAAAACTACTTTATTAAGGCTAGCTAGTGGAATAGAAAAAGTTCAGTATGGTGAAATTAAACTTAATAATGAAATTATTTCTTCTTCTAAAGTTCACTTGAACCCTGAAAAAAGGGTTATTGGATATGTTTTTCAAGATTGTGCATTATTTCCTCACTTAACAATCTTACAAAATATTTTTTTTGGATTGAATAAAATTGAAATAATCAATCAAACTAAAAAGATAAAAAATCTTATGAATGAAATTAATATTTCTGATTTATCAGATTATTACCCTCATGAATTGTCTGGTGGGCAACAACAACAAGTAGCTTTAGTAAGAGCGATGGCTTCTAATCCAAATTTAATTTTATTAGATGAACCTTATTCCAATTTAGATTCTAGGTTAAAAGAAAAAATAAGAGACCAAATGCTTCATATTTTAAGAGAATACGATATATCTGCTTTGCTAGTTACCCATGATCCTGAAGAAGCTATGTTTATGTCTGATAAAATTGGAGTTTTAAATAATGGTAAAGTAGAACAATTTGGCAGTCCTATAGATTTGTATTTACGTCCTAAGACTTCATTTATTGCAGAGTTTTTCGGAGAAATAAATATATTAGAAGGTAAAGTGGTTAACGGTAAAGTTAATACTTTATTGGGCTCATTCAAATGTTCTAAAAATTTAAATAATCATAATGTTAAAGTTGTTATCAGAAATGAAGCTATAAAATTATATTCAGGTGAAAAAAATATATTAAAAACCTTTAATAAAGACAATTTTATAATTTCATCTTATTCTGGCACTGTCATGGAGGCAAGGTTATTAGCTGGATCTACTCTTGTTCATTTATCATTAAATACTAATGATATAAATTTTCATTTGCATGCAAGAATACCTGGCTTAAATTTCTTTAATATAAATGAAAAAGTGATGATTATTACTGATCCGAAGCAAATATTTGTGTTTAAGCAATAAATAAAATATTTTATTTTTAATATGAATAAAATACATGTTACAAATGCAAGTGTATAGATTATAAATTTAAAAGATAAATGTTTGGGAGGTTGTATTATGGGTGCTTTTAGTATTTGGCATTGGGTTATAGTTTTGATAGTAGTACTTATTCTTTTTGGAGGTAAAGGGAAACTTTCAAGTATTATGGGTGATTTTGGAAAAGGTTTGAAAAACTTTAAAGATCAAGTCAAGTCAAGTAAAGAGACTAATGAAGTAGATGCGATTGATGAGACCTCTGAAAACAAACCTAAGACTGCTAAAAAGCCAAGCACTTCAAAAACAACAAAAAAGAAACAAACAATAAAAAAGAAATCTTAATTTAATTACTTTTTATAGAAGGTTTTAAATGCTTGATCTTGGTTTTCAAGAATTCATATTAATCGCTTTTGTTTTACTTATAGTTGTAGGACCTAAAGATTTACCAAAAGTATTAAGATCGATAACTGGACTTGTAAGAAAAATAAAATCTATGGCCTCTGATTTTCATTCTGGGATAGACGATTTAGCGAATGAAGCTGAAATATCAGATTTAAGAAAAGAAGTCTCAAATATTAATGATAAAAAATTGATTAGCTCAGAAATTGAAGATTTAAAAGGATTTCAAAACATTGATGATTTAGATATGGGATCTTTAAAAAAAGACGTAAATGAAATTAAAAATATAAATTCATCTGATTCAAAAAGAAAAACCAAAGCTAAAACTAATAAAATTTAAAATTTGAGATTCTTATGGTAAAGAAAAAAAAATCAGAACATAATATGACCTTACTAGATCATCTTATTGAATTGAGAAATAGATTACTAGTATCTTTTTGTGCATTTTTACTTTTATTCTTTTTATGTTTTATTAAGTTTACTAATGATAATCAAAACCTTGCTGACATTGTATATAATTTTTTACAAGCACCTCTTGCTTCTCAAATGCTGGAAAATGGTGGTCGGATGATTTATACAGCTTTACATGAGGGCTTCTTTACACAAGTCAAGGTAGCTTTTTTTATATCTATCTGTATTTCTTTACCAATTTTCTTAACTCAAATATGGCGTTTTGTTGCACCAGGACTTTATTTAAATGAGAAAAAAGCATTTCTTCCTTTTTTGTTAGCAACTCCAATCTTATTCATAGCTGGTGCTTCAATGGTATATTATCTTGTTGTGCCTTTAGCATGGGATTTCTTTCTTTCATTTCAAGCCACTGGTGTCGATGGTTCTTTGCCTATAGAATTAGAACCTAGAATTTCTGAGTATTTATCTTTAATTATGAAATTAATATTTGCCTTTGGTTTATGTTTTGAACTACCTGTTATTTTGTTATTGCTTACAAAATCAGGTATTTTAACTTCTGAAGATTTAATTAAAAAAAGAAAATATGCTATATTAAGTGCTTTTGTTGTTGCTGCAATACTAACTCCACCTGATGTTATCTCTCAAGTTTTACTTGCATTGCCAATTATTGCTTTATATGAAATTTCAATAATACTATCAAAATTTGTAAGTAAAAAATAACTATTATAGAGTATAAAATGCATGATATTAAATATATAAGAAACAACTCTGTTGAATTTGATCTTTTAATGAATAGAAGAGGTATAAAAGGTATATCTTCTAAAATTATTGATCTAGATATATTAATTAGAAATTCACAAACTGAAATGCAACTAATTCAAGAAAAAAGAAATCAAGAATCTAAAAATATTGGTAAAATGATTTCTCAAGGTAAAGATGTAATAGAAGTTCAAAAAAATGTATCCAACCTTAAAGAAGATTTATCTTCTTTAGATGAAAAAATTAGAACTCTTTCCGAATCTTTGCATAATATTTTAAACGAAATCCCTAATTTTTTTGATAGCGATGTCCCTGATGGTAATAATGAAAGTAATAATGTTTTAATAAAAGAATGGGGAAATATTCCTGATTTCTCTTTTGTTCCATCAGATCACGTCCATATTGGTGAAAATCTAAATCAAATGGATTTTAAAACAGGGGTTAAAATCGCAGGTTCAAGGTTTGTTTTGTTAAGAGGAAACTTAGCTTTGTTAGAACGTGCTCTGTCTTCATTTATGATTGATACTCATATTAAAGATTTTAATTTTGAGGAAATATCCCCCCCTTATATTGTTAAGGAAGAAGCTTTATTAGGAACTGGTCAACTTCCAAAATTTGCTGATGATTTATTTTGCACAACAGATAAAAGATGGTTAATACCAACTGCTGAAGTTCCATTAACAAATATTGTTAGTAATGAAATAGTTGATAAGACTGATTTGCCACTTAGATTTGTAGCCAATACTCCTTGCTTTAGATCTGAGGCTGGTGCAGCTGGGAGTGATACTAGAGGTATGATAAGACAACATCAATTTTCTAAAGTTGAAATGGTAGCTATTACAAAGCCTGAAGCCTCTGATTTAGAGTTAAATAGATTGGTTGAATGCGCAGAAAATATTCTTCAAAAACTTAAATTACCATATAGAGTTATGAAATTATGTTCAGGTGATGTTGGATTCTCGTCAAAAAAAACTTTTGACCTAGAAGTTTGGTTGCCTGGTCAAAATCATGGAAAGGGAGCTTATAGAGAGATATCTTCTTGTTCTAACTGTGGCGATTTTCAAGCAAGAAGAATGAATGCAAAATTTAAAGACAAAGAAACTAATAAGATTAGTTTTGTTCACACTCTTAATGGCTCAGGTCTGGCAGTTGGAAGAACAATGATAGCAGTTTTAGAAAATTATCAACAAGAAGATGGATCAGTTTTAATTCCTAAAGTTCTTGTTCCGTATATGAGAGGCCTTACTAAAATTGTAAGCTCAGTTAATACGATAAAATGAAAAAAAATATAAAAAGTATTTTAATAACTAATGATGATGGATTTAATGCTGCTGGATTAAAAGTATTAAAAGAAGTTGCAAAACTTTTTATAAATGATGTTTTTGTTATTGCTCCTAAATTTAACCAATCAGCAAAATCGAGATCTATAACACTTAATCAAGAAATTAATTTTGAAAAAAAATCTGATTATGAATGGATTGTCGATGGTACACCAACTGATTGTGTTATCTTTGCTATAAATCATTTAATGAAGGATTTTAAACCAGATCTTATTTTAAGTGGTATTAACGCAGGATGTAATATTGGAGATGAAGTATCATATTCAGGCACAGTTGCAGCAGCGTGGGAAGGGGCACTTAGAGGCATTAATTCCATTGCTTTAAGCCAATTTGGAGGAAATGAAAATTTATATACTTATGATCATGCTAAAAACACTGCTTATCAAATTATAGATAACCTCTTGAATCAAAGTTCTGATTTTCCAATGTTTTTTAATGTTAATTTTCCTTCTTCATTATCTAAAACGTTTGATAAAAATTTTTCATACACAAAACTAGCCACTCAAAAAAAAGCTGATGAAATTATTTTAAATCAAAATAATAAATCATTCAAGATCGGGCAGATGCTAACAGAAACTAATAATGTTTCTAATACAGATTTAGAAACCATCAAAAATAATAAGATCTCAATTACTCCATTATCTTTAGATATAACTAATATTGATCGATTTGATTATTTAAAAGATTTATAGATAGAATTAAAAATGTTACTTGAAACTTCAATACAAAAAGCTAATCTTATAATGAAATTAAGAGCGATGGGTATTTCATCTAATGATGTTTTGTCTGCCATTGAGAGAATTCCTAGGGAAATCTTCTTGCCTTCTACCTTTCATTCTTATGCATATCAAAATAATCCTCTTCCTATTGGTTTTGAACAAACAATTAGCCAACCTTACATTGTTGCATTAATGACTGAGGCTTTGTCTTTAAAAGGTAATGAAGTTATTCTTGAAATAGGAACTGGTTCTGGATACCAAACTTCAATTTTATCTTTACTTACAAGACGTGTGTATTCTATTGAAAGATTAAAGCCATTGTTAGTAAATGCACAAAGATGTTTCAAAAAGTTAAAACTAACAAACATTGTATCTGAAGTAGGAGACGGTTTTTTTGGATGGCCTAAATTAGCTCCTTTTGATAGTGTTATTATCACATGTGCAATAGATAAGTTAGATGATAGAATATTAAATCAAATTAGATTTAATGGAGTTTGTATTGCTCCTGTTGGTAAAAAAAACTCTGAGCAGAGACTTAAAAAAATTACAATAAAAAACAATAGAAATACTGATATATGGGAAGATTTAGGTAAAGTTAGTTTTGTCCCATTAATAACTAATATTGATTGAAATCAATTTAACTTTAAGCGATTATAAAAGTAAATTTAAGGATGTATGATTTGTATAATAAACTTTTTGTTTTTATTCTGTTTGTTTTGTTATTATCTGGTTGTTTAAATAATAATCTAGTTAACGAGGTTAAGAATGATTTTTCTCAAGAACAGAAAGTAACTGTTTTTAATAAATCATCAAATAAAAGTTCTTATATAATTCCATTAAATGGAATGATTGTAGTTAAAAAAAATGAAACAATTTATTCTATT
>CAZWGZ010000023.1:0-16195 GCA_964633395.1 uncultured Rhodobacterales bacterium | reverse complement strand
ATTTCTCCTAATCTATTTTCATCAGGAATTTCAAGCCCATTATACTCAATTTCACAATGGCCACCATGTTCTTCAGGGCCCATGATTGGGATACGACGTTTTATATTCCAACCTGGTTGATCTTTATGATATAAAAAAGCAGTTAAACCGTCTTTAGTTTTTGCCAATAGAATAAAATGCGAAGCAACACCAGCTCCAGTAATATACCATTTCAAACCATTAACTATCCATTTATTGTTACTGTAAACAGCTTCAGTTTGAATCATAGATGGGTCAGACCCTCCACCAGGTGCAGGCTCAGTCATAGCAAGTGCTGACCTAACATCACCGTTTATAATAGGATCAAGCCACTTAACTTTTTGTTCAGCAGAAGCTATTTTGTTTAATATGTACATATTACCATCGTCAGGAGCTGCACAATTAAAGCAAACAGGACCAAAAATAGATCGATTCATCTCTTCATATAAAACGGCCATACCAATGGGGCCTAAACCTAAGCCAGATCTTTCTATAGGCATTTGAGGAGCCCATAGACCAGAAGCCTTAACCTGTTTCCTAACGTTATCAAGAAGAGTTTGATTTATATTTTCATGATCATCATAAGACGATTTTTCAGATTCAAGAGGTATAATAATATCATTAACAAATTCTCTAGTTTTAATTCTTAAATGTTCAATTTCGTTAGATAATTTATATTCCATTACAATTCCTTTGAAAAATATTACAACCCTGCACTCAATCCTCCATCAATAGTGATAATTGAACCAGTCATATAAGAATTTTTTCTATTCAATAACAAAGAAATCAATAAATCAAGTTCATTTATATCAGCAAATCTACGAAGTGGTATTTTCTTTTTAAGCATTTCACCAGCTTCTCCTTCAAGCTGATGACGATTAATATCAGTCATAATATAGCCTGGTGCAATTGCATTTACACATATATTGTATCTTGCCAACTCAATAGACTGTGATTTAGTAACTTGAATTAAAGCTGCCTTTGTAGCTGAATAAGCACCAACATATGATAATGGCCTGTAACCTAGGGCAGAAGCTATATTAACTATCCTACCACATTTATTATGAATCATTTTGGGAATAACAGCTCTAGAAATATTTAAAGAACCAATTAAATTAGTATTAACTATACGATTAATGTCTTCATATGTTTCTTCATGTAATAATTTAGTATTCGCAATTCCAGCATTATTAATTAAGCCATATATTTCTATATTTTTAAGCTTTTCATGGACCTGCTTTTCGTCAGTAATATCCAAAACAAAATAATCATGATTTAATTTTGCATTTGGTAATTCAGAAATAACTTGTTTTAAATCATCCTTATTTCTACCAACTCCAATAATTCTAAAACCATCATTTGCTAGAACTTTTGCAAAGTTTGATCCAAGACCTTTTGAAGCTCCGGTAATTAATATAGAATTGATACCAATATTTTTCATTTATATATCCAAATTGAAATGTAATATATATTAAACTGTTATCATGTATAAAGTGAAATATGAAATAAGCAAAAGAGTAATTTATATAAAAATGATAGAAAAAAAAAATATAGAAAAATTAGATTTATGGTTAAGACAAAATACACCATTAAAAATTGAAATAAATTCATTAGTTAAATTTGAAACAGGTCAGTCCAACCCAACCTTCATAATAAAATCAGATAAAAAGAATTATGTTCTAAGATCAAAACCCAAGGGAATTCTTTTGAAAGGAGCCCACCGTATTGATAGGGAGTATAAAGTTATGCATTCATTAAAAAATTCCAAAATACCTGTACCTAAAATGTATGGTTATTGTAGGGATGCTGAGGTTATTGGAAGCGAGTTTTATATAATGGAATTTGTAGAAGGTAATCATGAAGTTGATCCATTTTTGAAACATTATAATAATTTACAAAAAGAGAAAATATATGATCATAAAATTGAAATATTAACAGAATTAGCTTCGGTTAATATTAAACAGTTAGGACTAGAAGAATTTGGTAGGCCACTAGGTTATTTAGAAAGACAAATCAATTTATGGGTTTCACAGTATAGAGCTTCACAAACAAAAGAGATAGAAAGTATGGAGTTTTTAATAGAAAATATCCCAAAATTTATTCCTAAAGAAATAGACGTTCTTCCCTCATCTTTGCTTCATGGTGATTTTCGTTTAGATAATATGATTTTAACAAAAGATAAAACATTAAATAAAATAGCTGGATTATTAGATTGGGAACTATCAACATTAGCTCCTCCATTTATTGATTTATCCTATTGGGCATTAATGCTTAGATTCAAAAGGGAGTGGCCAATCGGAGGATTAGGTAATTATAGAAATATAATAGAAAATTCAGGTATTCCTTCAGAAGATATGATTTTAGAAAAATATTTAAATAAAACTGGGTTCGATAAACCTAAATATTGGAAATATTTATTAGCCTTTAATAGCTTTAGGTTTGCAGGTATACTTCAGGGCATAGCTAAGAGGTTAATTGATGGAAATAATGCTGCAGATAATGCTTATCAGGTAGGAGAACAAGCAGAGCCAGTAGCTAAATTAGGAGCTGAATTGCTTAAGGAGTATTTGTAAATTTAAAAGAGCTAAATCTATTAGGGTGAACCATCAAAATGGCAGCAAATAAAAGTGATATAGATGAAATAATAAGAGCAATATCATAAGAAGAAAATAAATCTATCATTATTCCTCCAAAATAAGGCCCTACCATTTGACCTATACTAAATGATGAAGTAAGAATTGCAGTCGAAACTCTAATGGAACCTTTATATCTTGATTGGCCTTCTAAGAAGGCTAGTGCTGTAATAGGAATAAAAGTCGCACCTAATAATATTGCTGCAAAGATAATTCCTAATTTATGATCTACAATAACAGGCATTAAAATACCAATTCCCATAATTAAACAGGCTAGAAACAAAGCTATATCATTTCCAATTTTTTTACCAAACCAAGGCCAAAAAATTACCATTGGAATACCTGCAAGACCTACCAACAACCAAACATAAGCCTCGGTAGATTCTAACCCTGAAGTATCTCTTGCCATTGTTGAAATAAATGTTCCAAGTACAACATAGCCAAAACCATAAAGGCCGTACGAAAAAGTTATTAGATTAAATCCTAATCTAGTTGATGTATTTAAATTTTTGTCAGTTTCGTTTGGAATAAGAGGATTTGGTGTAAATATGAAGACAGGAATAGCAAGGAACAATGATAAAATTGTAACCCCTAACCATAAATCACTCCATACAAATCCTAAACTTCCTAAGAGAGAGACTAAAATTGAAGATAATAAAATTCCAAATCCCACGCCCATAAAATGTGCTGTGCCTAGAGAACTTTTACCTAAAGCCTGAATAGAAGGAAGAATTAAAGATGTTCCAAAAATTAATACAAAAGCACTAGATACACCTGCAAAAAATCTAATTATAATAAAAAGAAATATCTCTTCACAAAATGCCATAAATATCGTCGTTAATAATGAGATAATTATAGAAATAAAAAAAACAAATTTAATTTTTTTTTTAAAGATTGATAAAATCGAAATTAATGATCCAAATAAGTAACCAAAAAAATTCCAAGAAGCTATTAAACCACCATTTGTTTTGCTTAAGCTTAACTCTTCTAACATATACGGTAAAATAGGGGTGTAACTAAATCTTCCAATTCCGATAGCAATCGCTAAAGCTGCAGCACCTGTCAAAATTAAAACTATTAGGTTTGATTTATATTTTTTTAACAAAATTTTCTTTCTGGGATCTATTCAACTAAAAATATACTATACGTTTGATTATAGCATTAAATAATTGCAAAGCTTAAAACATTATCAATTGACCAGATCAGAAAAATTAGTTCAAATGAAAATAGTAAATATGATAGAAAGTTGGAATCATAAAAATGAAAAATTTATTTAAAGTTTCTAATGTTACAAAGAACATTGTCAAAATAGAATTATGTAATGGTAAAAAACACAATCCTTTATCCTTGGATTTGATGAAGAATTTGACAAGCTCCTTAAAAGAAATATCTACTAGACCAAATGTTAGAGTTTTAATTATCTCTTCAGAAGGACCTGGTTTTTCGGCTGGACACGATTTAGAAGAATTAAGGCGAAATAAAAATGATAAAGAATTTTTTAAAAGTCTATTTAACGAATGTTCTAATTTAATGCAGACAATTATGAACCTTTCCCAACCAGTAATTGCTGAAGTTTGTGGCATAGCCGCCGCCGCTGGCTGTCAATTAGTGGCTAGTTGTGACTTAGCTGTTGCTTCAGAGCAGGCAAGTTTTATGACGCCTGGAGTTAATATAGGATTATTTTGTTCAACACCTATGGTTGCAGTTTCAAGAAATATTAGTAGAAAAAAAACAATGGAAATGCTTTTAACTGGTGAAAAAATTAGTGCTGTCGAGGCTGTGGATTTTGGTTTAATTAATCATTGTGTTTCTTTTGAAAAACTTGAAAATAAAACAATGGATCTTGCTAATTTAATTGTTTCAAAACCTCTCTCAACGATTAAAATTGGTAAAGAAGCTTTTTATAAACAAGCAGAAATGCCAATTTCAGAAGCTTATAATTTTACCTCTGAAGTAATGGCAATGAATATGTTAGAAATTGACGCTCACGAAGGAATTAGTGCGTTTCTAGATAAACGCCAACCAACTTGGAAGGAGTAATATAATTTTTTAATTAAACTACTGATAAAGCGCCATCCAAGTCAGATATAATATCTTTATGATTTTCTAAGCCTACTGAAATACGAACTATTGAGTCACCCAATCCAGATTTTTCTTTTTGTTCTATACTGAGTTGTCTATGAGTTGTAGAAGCTGGATGAACAATAAGTGATTTTGTGTCTCCAACATTAGCAAGATGTGATATTAAGTTACAATTTTCCACTAACTTTTTAGCACCCTCATATCCACCTATTACTGAAAATGTAAAAACTGACCCAAAACCATTAGTAAAATATTTTTTAGCAAGTTCATGATATTTATTATCATCAAAACCTGCCCATGAAACGTAATTAACTTTTGAATGATTTTTAAGAAAAGTAGCAATAATTTCAGCATTTTTCATATGCTGCTTCATCCTAAGAGGAAGTGTTTCTAATCCAATCAGAGTTAAATACGCGTTGAGAGGAGCCATCGTAGCTCCTAAATCTCTAAGAACATTGGCATGACAATAATTGATATAAGCATGATTTCCAAAACTTTCATAAAAATTAATATCATGATATGAGCTGTCTGGTTTTGTAATTTTGAAGTAATCTCTACCTTGATCCCAAGCAAAATTACCCATATCAACTACAGCACCACCCATAGCATTCCCATGTCCAGAAAGAAATTTTGTTGTAGAGTAAATAATTAAATCTGCTCCAAATTTTCCAGGTTGACATAATACTTGCGTTGCCATCGTGTTATCAATTACAAGTGGGATACCAGCATCATGAGCAATATCAGCCAATGCTGAAATATCAGTAACATTTCCATCTGGATTTGCTAAACTTTCAGCAAATAAAACACGTACATTAGAAGCTTTTACGGCCAATTTAACAGCATTTAAATCAGAAACATCTACAAGATCAGCTTCCCATGCAAAATTTTTAAATGTTTTTGTAAACTGAGTAATAGAACCTCCATATAGCTTTGAGCTAGCGATTATTTTCATTCCTGGTTCCATTAAAGGATATAGTGCAAGCATTTGTGCAGCATGCCCAGATGCTGCGCAACATGCTCCTAATCCATCATCTAATGCAGCTATTCTTTGCTCTAAAGCAGCAGTTGTTGGATTAGATAATCGCGCATAGATATTACCAGGTTCTTGAAGATTAAATAAACTAGCTGCATGATCAGTATCATCAAATGTAAAGGCAGTGGTTTGATAAATAGGCATCCCTCTTGAACCTGTTGCGGCATCGGGTTTAGTACCAGCATGTATTGCAAGAGTTTCTAATTCAGTTGATTTCACTATTCCTCCATTTCGAGCAGAGGGAGGTGGAATTTGAATATTTGGTCTTTTTGATGAAATGAAGTTTGAGTTAAAACCAGCTAACCCAAGAGCTCCAGATAGTTTTGAATGTTCTATTTTTGGACATTTATTATAAACAACATCTATATTAGCATCTTTACAAAGTTTAATTGCTTCTGTATTTTTAATACCAAGTTGCATCCATACAATTTTTGCCCCAACTTTAATTGCCTCTCTAGTAATCTCAGCACAAAAATCACTTGGTCTAAAAATATCTACCATATCGATTTTAATGGGTATTTCAGTTAATGATGCAAAGCATAATTCATTAAGTATATATTGACCTGCAGTGCCAGGGTTAACTGGTATAACTCTATAGCCATGCTTTTGGAGATATTTCATTACGAAATTAGATGGTCTTTTCCAATTTTTACTTGCACCAACCATTGCAATAGTTTTAACTTTTGATAAAATATCTGCAATAAAAAGGTCTTCATCAATCTGTGTATTATTTATTTCTTCCATAATTAACTTTCATTTTAAATATAGGATTATTTATCATAAACTTTTTTAAAAAAACTCTAAATAATTTTTTTAAATTGGTTAATATTAATTTCATTGACTATTATAAATGAGAATTAGTTTTTGTTTGGTATAAATTTTAAAAAGGTATTTTATTATGACTAAAAAATACGATTTTATTATTATTGGAGCAGGTACTGCAGGATGTTTATTAGCAAATCGATTGTCAGAGAATGGAAAGTATTCAGTAGCTTTATTAGAGGCAGGTGGAAGTGACAATTATCATTGGATACATATTCCTGTAGGTTATCTTTATTGTATGGGAAATAAAAGGACAGACTGGTTATTTAAAACAACAGCTCAAAATGGATTGAATGGTCGTTCGTTAAATTACCCTAGAGGTAAGGTTATGGGAGGATGTTCTTCTATAAATGGAATGATTTATATGAGAGGACAAGCAAATGATTATGATCAATGGAGACAAATGGGTAACAAAAATTGGGGTTGGGATGACGTATTGCCTTATTTTACAAAAATGGAAGATAATTTTAGTGGAAAAGATAAGTTTCATGGTCAAGGAGGAGAGTGGAAAGTTGAAGAGCAAAGATTATCATGGGATATATTGGATAGCTTCCAAAATGCAACAATAGAAGCAGGTATTCCAAAAATTGAAGATTTTAACGAAGGCAATAATTATGGAGTTTCCTATTTTAAGGTGAATCAAAAGTCTGGTTGGAGATGGAATACAGTAAAAGCTTTTTTAAAACCAATTAAAGATCGTAAAAATTTAAATATTATTTCTAAATGTGAAGTTAGTAAATTAATTATAGAAAATAAAAAGGCTATTGGCGTTGAAGTGATAAGAAATGGAAAATTTGAAAAAATATTTGCAAATAGAGAAATTATTCTTACAGCTGGTTCAATTGGATCTCCAAAAATTTTAGAATTGTCTGGAATTGGAAATCCTGAAATATTATCAAACTTAGGTATTAAAATAAAGGTTGAAAGTAAAAACGTAGGTGAAAATCTTCAAGATCATTTACAATTAAGAGTTATTTATAGATTAGATAACGCAATAACTCTCAATCAGAAGGCTAATTCTTTTCTAGGAAAAATGTTAATTGGCCTGGAATATGCCCTTAAAAGAACTGGCCCTATGTCTATGGCGCCCAGTCAGCTTGGTGTTTTTGCTATGTCAGATAATTCATATGAAACTCCTAATTTACAATTTCATGTGCAACCTTTATCTTTAGATAAATTTGGCGATCCTTTGCATGATTTTCCGGGGCTTACTGCAAGCGTATGCAATCTTAATCCTCAAAGTAGAGGAAGCGTTCATATATTATCTGACGATGCCAAACAAGCGCCAGCAATTGATCCAAATTATTTGTCAGAGGAGCAAGATAAAATTGTTGCAGCTCAATCGATAAAACTGGCAAGAAAAATTATCTCTCAACCAGCCATGGAAAAATATAATCCTAAAGAGTATGCTCCTGGAATACAATTTGAAACTGATGAGGATCTTAAGAAAGTTGCTGGAGATATTGGTACTACAATTTTTCATCCAGTAGGTACTTGTGCTATGGGACCAAGCCTATCTTCGGTAACGGATGACAAGCTTTTTGTAAGAGGGATTGATGGATTAAGAGTTGCTGATGCTTCTGTGATGCCAACGATTACTTCTGGTAATACAAACTCTCCTACTTTAATGATTGCTGAAAAAGCAGCAGAAATGATTTTGAGTTCAGCTAAGATTTAATATTTATTTAAGACTTAAGTTATATATGGGGTAAGAAATGAATTTTGAATATACAAACGATCAGAAGGCTATTCAAGAGATGGCAAAGAATTTTGCTGAAACAGAACTTATGCCTTATGCATCTGAATGGGATCAAAAAGAAATTTTTCCAATTGATACTCTTCGAAAAGCAGCTCAACTTGGTTTAGCTGCTATATATGTTAATGAAGATCGAGGTGGATCTGGGCTTAATAGGTTAGATGCAGCAATTATCTTTGAAGAATTATCTAGAGGATGTGTTTCTACAGCGGCTTATTTATCCATACATAATATGGTTACATGGATGATAGATTCACATGGATCAGATAATATTAAAGATAAATATATTAAAAAACTATCTTCAATGGAAATGATGTCGAGTTATTGTTTAACTGAATCAGGTTCAGGATCAGATGCTGCGGCTTTAAAAACGACTGCATCAAAAAAAGGTAATAGTCATTATTTACTTAATGGATCTAAAAGCTTTATCTCTGGAGGTCCTACAAGTGATCTATTTTTAGTTATGTGTAGAACTGGTGGTGAGGGAGCAGAGGGAGTTTCTTGCTTTTTAGTTGAAAAAGGATCTAAAGGATTATCTTTTGGTAAACAAGAAAAAAAAATGGGTTGGAATAGTCAACATACTTCAATGGTAAATTTTGATAATTGTGAAATTCCAATTGAAAATATTGTAGGCAATGAAGGAGACGGTTTTAAAATTGCAATGAAAGGATTAGATGGAGGAAGAGTTAATATTGCGGCTTGTTCATTGGGTGGTGCTAGGGCAGCCTTAGAGAATTCTTTAACTTATTCAGCCGAAAGAAAACAGTTTGGCAAATCAATAGATCAATTTCAAGTGACGCAATTTAAGTTAGCAGACATGGCGACTGAATTAGAAGCGTCAAGATTAATGGTATTAAGAGCTGCAACTAGCTTAGACTCAAAAGATCCTCATGCAACTAAATATTGTGCTATGGCAAAACGTTTTGCCACTGACATATGTTCTGATATATGTAATATGGCGCTTCAGATTCATGGGGGATATGGTTATTTAAAAGATTTTCCATTAGAAAGGTTAGTCAGAGATTTAAGAGTTCACCAAATTCTTGAAGGAACTAATGAAATAATGAGAGTAATTATATCTAGAAAACTAAAACAGAATTAATTTTAATAAAATAATTATAAAAGGATTAGGAAATAATGTCATTAGATGAAGTGATCTTTGTAGAAGAAAACGGTGTTGGAATAATTACATTGAATAGACCAGAAAGATTGAATGCTATTACTCATCCAATGGTAAAAAAAATAAATCATCATTTAAATGTATGGGAAAAAAATGATGGTATTAAATGTATTATTATAGAAGGAGCTGGAGATCGTTCATTTTGTGCTGGTGGTGATGTTGTCAAATTAAGAAAAGAGGTTTTGGAAGCAGGAGGTCCCCCTACAGATTTATCGCGTTCATTTTTTTATGACGAATACACACTAAATTATAAAATCAGTAATTATAGTAAACCTTTCATTGCTCTAATTAATGGATTTACAATGGGTGGGGGTGTTGGTATTTCTATGCATGGGAGTCATGTAGTAGCTTCAGAAAAAACAATGTTTGCAATGCCAGAAACAGCTATTGGTTTATTTCCTGATGTTGGAGGAGGTTGGTTATTAGGTCAACTAGATAGAGGAGTAGGGGCTTGGCTTGGGCTTGTTGGAGCAAGGTTGAAAGCATATGATTTGGTTTCATTAGGTCTTGCAAATCATTTTGTTAATTCTAATCAGATTGAAAATTTAAGAAAAATATTAATTTCTAATTCTCCAAAAAGTAATCAAGAAGCTTCAAGTGTTATTGATAAGTTATCCTCTAAACCAAATATTGATGATAGTGTCCTGAAGGATAATGAGAAAATTATAAAAGAAGTTTTTTCTCATGAAACTATTGAAGAAATTTTTAAAAGTTGTGAAGAAGTTTTGAAAAATGAAAATGATTTTTTAAAAGCTCAATTTGAGGAGTTAAAACACAAATCACCAACTTCTTTAAAAATTTCACTAAGACAGATTAGGCTGGCTAAAGATATGAGTTTAGAAGAGGAACTTATAATGGAATACAGGATGGTTCAAAATTGTCTTAAAATAGGAGATTTCTTTGAGGGTGTTAGAGCGATGCTAGTTGATAAAGATAGAAAGCCAATCTGGAAACCTTCAGTTATTGAAAAAGTAGACCAAAATAGAGAAAATGAGTTTTTTAAAAGTTTAGGTGATTTAGATCTAAAGCTAATAAATTAAAGTTATAAAAATATAAAATCTTAGGAGGAAATATAAAATGAATGATGTATTTATAATGTCAGCAAATAGATCTGCAATTGGAGGGTTTGGTGGAGCACTCAAAAGCTTTTGTCCAGTAGATTTAGGAACGCTCGTAGCTAAAGAAGCTATAAGTCGATCAGGTTTTGAAGCAGAAGAAATTGAGCATGCAGTTTTTGGAAATGTCATTCATACTGAGCCAAGGGACATGTATGTAAGTCGTGTTATTGCCCTTCAGGCCGGATTAAGTAAAGATTCTGCAGCGTTAACAGTTAATAGATTATGTGGTTCTGGGTTACAGGCAATTATTAGTGCAACGCAACTATTAGCTATGGGAGATGCGAGTATTACAATGGCTGGCGGTGTTGAAGTTATGTCAAATAGTGCACATATAATTGACGGATTTCGTTGGGGTACTAGAATGGGTGATGGAAAAATTCATGATATGATGCTTGGCGCTCTTCATGATCCTTTTGGTCATGGTCATATGGGAATTACTGCTGAAAATATATCTAGCAGGTATCAGATTAGTAGAGATATGCAGGACGAATTTGCTTTAACAAGTCAACAAAGAGCTAGTAGGGCCATTAATGACGGAGTATTCAAGGATCAAATTCTCCCAATTGAAATTAAAAGTAGAAAAGGAATAGATATTTTTGAAATTGATGAACACCCTAAACCAAATACAACCTCAGAAACTTTAGCTGGCTTGAGAGCTGCTTTTAAAAAGGATGGAGTGGTAACAGCAGGCAACGCATCTGGAATAAATGATGGAGCTTGTGCGCTAATTATAGCAAATGAAGAAAAAGCAAAAAAGGGTAATCCATTAGCAAGAATAATTTCATATGGATTTGGTGGTGTTGACCCAGACGAAATGGGAATGGGACCAGTGCCTGCAACCAAAATGGCTTTAAAAAAAGCAGGGTTAAATATATCTGACTTAGATTTAGTTGAATCCAATGAAGCTTTTGCTGCTCAAGCTTGTGCTGTTAATAAACAACTAGGTTTAGATCCTGAAAAAGTGAATGTAAATGGTGGAGCAATTGCACTTGGCCATCCTGTTGGAGCAACTGGAGCAATTATTATGACCAAACTTGTCTATGAACTTAGAAAACGTAAAGGTAAATATGGCCTTGCTACAATGTGTATTGGTGGTGGTCAAGGTATTGCCGTAATTATTGAAGCTTTATAAACTATTATGAGTTTTGATTGCATATCTGTTGAAGAGACAAAAAGGCTTCTTGAAAATGACGATGTGACTGTTATTGATATTAGAGATATCAATTCTTTTTCAAAGGGTCATATCAATAATGCTATTCATATTGACGATATTAACATTAATAATTTTTTGTCTGAAAAAGATAAGAATGAAACTATAATAATTTATTGTTATCATGGTATTTCAAGTAAATCAGCGGCGAATTTTTTTTCACAAAATGGGTTTAAAAATGTGTTTAGTATGAATGATGGCTATGCTGGATGGATATGATATGAAATATAAAATCTATTTTAATTCACTTAAAAAAATCATTTATATTAAACAAATCAACGTTTCTTTAACTTGTTTAATATAGAAAAAGGTATTACAAAGATATCTTATAAGTAATGTTTACCCTGAGTTTTTAGGAGCGTAAAATTGGAAGCAAGAAAAGGTGGTCGCCTAATAGATAGACCTGAATTTAAATCAAAACCATTACCGGTAACTTTTTTAAAAAAAGATAAGGTTTCTCAAGCTATTGATATAATGTCGGAAAAAAATTATGGATCAGTTGTAATTGTTGATGATAAAGAAAAAGTGATTGGAATTGTTACTGAAAGAGATATTGTAAAAAAATTAGTTAAAAACCACATGTCATCTAAAACTACTAAACTAGAAGAGATAATGACACCTAACCCTAGAGTGGCAAATGAAAATGATGATGTATTAGATTGGCTTAGAATTATGTCTAATGACAGATTTAGAAGATTACCTGTTGTTGATGAAAACGGAAAAATTAAAGTAATTTTTACTCAAGGTGACTTTGTTTCCTATACTTGGCCAGATTTAATTTTTCAAGCTTCTCAGCTGGCTAAAGCTTCTTTTATGAAAGGGTTTTCAATTAACACAATGTTGATTATGATGTTTGTTTACGGAGTAGCTTTAATTGCAGCAATAAAAGCTTTTGTTTAAATAATTTTATTGAAGATTACTCTTTAGTTTTTAACATTGAATTTGATATCCATGTCATAACAACTTCATTTGTTTGATTAGTAACAGTTTGTTTTAGTCTAACAGTTCCTTTAGAAGGGTTTTTAGTAGATTTTTTGGTCTCTAAAACTTCAACTCTAGTTTTTAAAGTATCATTGGGATAGACAGGCTTCGTCCATCTTAACTCATCTAATCCCCATGCCCCCATACTTGTGCCATTGAAAATATCTGTATTAAATATTTGCGTAAAAGATTTGCCTAATGTCATAAAGCCACTAGATGTTAATTCCCCAAAAGGTCCTTTTTTTGCTTCATCTTCGTCTAAGTGAAAAGTTTGTGGATCATATTTTGAAGCAAATTCAACTATTTCTTCTTTTGAAATTAAAGTACTATCTGTGTCAAAAGACATGCCAACCGAAAAGTCTTCAAAATACATAGGTTTTAGTTTCATGATATAATGCTTCTGTTATTTATCTTGGGGCTAATCTGATAGATCCATCAAGTCTAATAGTTTCACCGTTTAACATTACATTAGTTAAAACACTTTCAACCAACATTGCATATTCTAGAGGTGTACCAAGGCGTTTTGGGAAAAGAGTAGTTGCAATTAAACTTTGTTGAACTTCTTCACTCATTCCAGATAACATTGCAGTGCCAAATAAGCCTGGGGCAATTGTGTTAACTCTAATTCCATTGGATGCTAACTCACGCGCTATAGGAAGTGTCATTCCTGCAATTCCACCTTTTGAAGCAGCGTATGCAGCTTGACCAATTTGGCCATCAAAGGCAGCTACGGATGCTGTATTTATAATGACACCTTTTTCACCTTCATGATCAGGATTATTACTTTGCATTTTATCGGCGCATAATCTGAGCATATTAAAACTACCAATCAAATTCACTTTTAATACTTTTTCAAATAAACTAAGATCATGCATACCTCTGCTTGATACAACTTTGGCTCCTACAGCAATTCCTGCACAATTAACTAAACAATTAATACCGTCAAAATTTTTAATTGCCTTTTTCATCTCTTCTTCATTTGAAACATCACCAACAAAATAATCAGCACCAATTTCACCAGCAACATTTTTTACACCTTCTTCATTTAAGTCTATTAATAAAAGTTCTGCACCTCTCTCCTTGAGATATCTTGCAGTACCTTCTCCAAGACCACTTCCCGCACCTGTAATAACTGCTTTAACATTTTTAAGTATCATTTTTATTCTCCAAAATCACGTGTATCATCTATCACTTTTCCATCATTAGGTAAACTGTTAACAGGAACTATTTCAACTGTTCCACGTAAATTAATAATATTATTAATCTCTTCTGAAATTTTTGTTTTAATAGAGCTTAATTCTGTAGAATTAGAAATATCTGCCTCTATCTTTACGTGAAATTCATCCTTCTCATTTAATCGGCTTACTATCAATCTAGCTTTATTATTAAGATAAAGATTCTCTAAAATTTTATTTACTTGAGATGGTTGTACAAACATACCTCTTACCTTTGTAGTTTGGTCTGCTCTTCCCATCCATCCTTTAATTCTTTTGTTCGTCCTTCCAGTTGAACATTTACCCTCAAGAATTGCTGAAAGATCACCTGTTGCAAAACGTATAATTGGAAGTTCATAATTATTAAGAACGGTTACAACTACTTCTCCAACTTCACCATCTTTGAGTGGTTTTCCTGTTCCAGGTTTAACAATTTCTAATATAACATTTTCATCTATTACCATACCTTCATTTTCAGCTGCTTCGTATGCAACCAAACCTAAGTCAGCAGTTCCATAACATTGGCGAACTTGTATATTTCTATCTTTAAAACTTTTAGCTACATTTGGAAAAAGAGGTCCACCTGTAACCATTGCTTTTTTTAAGCTAGGAAGAGATATTTTATTTTCTTCAGCTTTGTCTAGAATAATTTTTAAGAAATCTGGCACTCCTACATAAGCAGTAGTTCCAATGGTATTCATGACTTCTAATTGAAGATCTGTATTCTCACCACCAGCTGGAAAAACTGTGCATTTTAAAATTTTTGCTGCTTCTTCAAACATTGCACCAGCAGGAGTGAAATGATAGGAAAAACAATTTTGAACAATGTCCCCATAACCAATGTTTGCTGCATGTAAAGCTCTTGAAAATCTCCACCAATCCTTCGTGTGACCATCTAAATCATAAATAGGGCCTGGAGATCTATAAATATGGGCAAAGTTCTTGATATCACTAACATTTAAGTTGGCAAAAGGTGGGTTTTTCTGTTGTTCAATAATTAAATCTGATTTTCTTGAAACTGGTATTGAGATTAAATCGTCTAATCCTTTAAGGTTACCATTTAATCTTGTAGATTGGTTTTTATTACTCTTAGCAGAATCTATTAATAAATTAAGTTTATTTAAATGATCTAAATTTCGTTTATCATCAGACCTTGTTTCTAAATCATCAAAGAAACCTGTTTTATCATTAATATTTACAACCATCTTTTACGACGTCTATATTGTTTGATATCTTTATAAGATTTTTTACCTTCTCCAGAAATGCCAAGATAAAACTCTTTTACGTCCTCATTATCTCTCATGGATTCAGCGCTACCTTCCATTACAACACGACCATTTTCTAAAATATAAGCGTACTCAGCATATTGTAAAGCAACATTAGTATTCTGTTCAGCAAGAAGAATTGTTACACCTTCTTTTTTATTGATTTCTGCAACAATTTCAAAAATTTGTTTAACAAGTTGAGGAGCTAGCCCCATTGAGGGTTCATCTAACAAGATCATAGTTGGTTTAGCCATAAGAGCTCTACCTATTGCAATCATTTGCTGTTCACCACCTGACGTATACCCTGCTTGTGAGGTTTTTCTATCTCTTAAACGAGGAAAATAGTTATATACACGTTCTAGATCTTCTTTTACTTCTTTAGAACTAGTTCTAGTATAGGCTCCAGTCAGAAGATTTTCTTCAACTGTTAAATGTTCAAAACAATGACGACCTTCCATAACTTGAATCACACCTTTTTTCACAAGTTGTGAAGGATCAAGATCATGAATATCTTCATTTTCAAAAGTAACTGAACCTTTTGTTACCTCACCTCTCTCTGATGATAATAAATTAGATATAGATTTTAATGTTGTGCTTTTTCCTGCACCGTTACCTCCAAGTAAAGCTGTAATACCACCTTTTTTAACATTAAGACTTACACCTTTTAAAACTAAAATAACGTGGCTATAAACAACTTCAATATTATTAACTACTAAAATATTTTCAGTTTGGTTTGAGTTGTCATCTTTAATTGTTTTAACATCATCCATATTTTTAACCTTAAAAATTATAAAGGGAGCTTAAAAATTTTAAGCTCCCTATTTTTTTAGTTACAACGTAGAGCTATCTTTTGCTCTTTTGCATATTTGGCAGAATCTTCAGC
>CAZWGZ010000022.1:0-16213 GCA_964633395.1 uncultured Rhodobacterales bacterium | reverse complement strand
CAATAATTAAAAAAATTATTTAATTCTATTATAACGCCAATAACTATATTCTGGAGATTGAGACGTTTTGTTATGTTGCTCAAGTTTTTTTTTATTCCAATCCGTCTCATTCAAGGAAGGAAACTGAGGACCTTGTTCTACATCATATAAAACTTTTGTTACTTCAATTATATCACAATATTCAATTCCTAAGTTATATATTTGAGCTCCTCCAAATAAAAAAATTTTTTTCTTAACTTTAATTACACTGGAGTTTTCATTTTCTAGCAACCATTGATTAGATTTAATTATTGCATCATTGAATGATGAAGCTTTAATAGCTCCTTTAGCTTCCCAATTTTTTGAATTAGTCAGAACAATACTTCCCCTTCCAGGCAAAGGAAAACCAATAGAATCCCAGGTTTTTCTTCCCATTATGAGAGGTGCTCCCATTGTCATAGTTTTTAATCTTTTTAAATCTCCAGGTATATGCCAAAGCAGCTTTTTCCCATCTCCTATAATTCTTTTTTCATTCATAGCAACTATACAAATTATAGGAGTCTTAATATTACTTTGATTATTCATATTAAACGGCCACAGGTGCAGAAATACTAGGATGAGGATTATAGTCAACTATCTCGAAATCTTCAAATTGGAAGTCATTAATAGTCTCAAACTTTTTTCTAAAATTTAAATTAGGTAATTTCATAGTATTCCTTAATAATTGAGTTTGCACCTGATCTAGATGATTTTTGTAAATATGTGCATCTCCCAATGTATGAACAAAATCGCCAACAGATAATCCACACACATTAGCTATCATATGAGTTAAAATAGCATAAGAGGCTATGTTAAATGGCACACCTAAAAATATATCAGCGCTTCTTTGATATAATTGACAAGATAACTTTTGATTCGATACATAAAATTGAAACAAACAATGACATGGAGGAAGAGCCATAGAGCCAACATCCGATGGATTCCAGGCGGAAACAATCATTCTTCTTGAATTTGGATTAGTTTTAATTGATTTTATTACTTCATCCAGTTGGTCTAACTTTCGACCATCTGGTGTCTCCCAACGTCTCCATTGCTTACCGTAAACAGGACCAAGATCTCCATTTTCATCTGCCCACTCATTCCATATAGAGACTTTATTTTTTTTTAAATATGAAATATTTGTATCACCATTTATGAACCATAAAAGTTCATGAATAATAGACTTTAAATGAAGCTTTTTTGTTGTTAATAATGGCAAGCCTTCTTGTAAATTAAATTTCATTTGCCATCCAAAAATTGAATTTGTTCCTGTTCCTGTTCTATCTTCTTTTTTGTCACCATTTTTTAGAACATGCTCTAATAAATCTAAATATTGTTTCATAATAAACCTCAAAAAAAATTATAGAGTAAAAAATCATTGTCATGAGCTCTTTAATAAAAAAAATAAATAATGTATACTAAAATTGTCATTTTTTATGACTATAGTGATAAACATTTTTTAGAATAAGCTTAGCGGACCCGGGGGCGGTACCCGGCGCCTCCACCATTTTTTATGGGGGCGAAATAGGATCGACGCGTGTAGTAAAAATTAAACTTTCACTCGGCATAGTACCACCGATATCGGACTATTTAAGTAGTTGCAAATGACAACTATGCTCCGGTAGCTGCAGCAGCGTAAGCAGCCAAAGCAACCGAAACTTAGTCCAATTCTTTAGCTAGAATTGGCGGGGTTTAAGTTAACCTGGCAACAGAAAAACTTGAATGGCGAGAGGTTTATCTTCTCGCCATTTTAAAACAAAGAAAATGTATATAATTTTCTTGAAGATAAGGCCATGAAATCTATAGACTAGTAAAATTAGTTATTTTTGAGTTGGAGATATATTATGATTAATGATGGTAATGACAATGGTTCTGATTCTCAAGCATTTAATTATGACGCTTTAGTTGAAGATGCTTTAAAAAATGTAGTTAAAAAAGTTTTAAAATTGACTTCTGAAGAGGGCTTATTTGGTAACAGCCATTTTTTTATTTCATTTAATGGTGATTTTCCAGAAGTTACAGTTCCTTCTGAATTAAAAAGTGACGATAATTCTGAAATAAAAATTATAATTCAGCATCAATTTTGGGATTTAATAACTACCGAAAATCATTTTGAAGTAACTTTATCATTTAATGGAAAAAAGAAAAAAATATCTATTCCATATGATGCTATTACATCATTTACAGATCCATCTGTTGGTTTTGGGCTTCAATTTAAAACTCAAGTTTCTGAAAGTAATTTGAATATAGAAAATAAGGAACAAATAATTGAAGTTTCTAAAAGAGATAATATATCAAAAAATGATATAAACAATCCGTCTGGCGAAATAGTTTCATTAGATGAATTTAGAGATAAAAAATAACCTATTAACATTTAAATAAGGATCTTTTTTTGAGCGAATTTAATTACTCACCAATGTTTCCACTCTCGGAAGATAAAACAGAATATATAAAAATATCTGATGCTTTTGTTACAACTTTTCAAGCAAATGATATGGAAATGTTATCTATTGATCCCAAAGCTCTTACTTTTTTATCCCAAAGAGCATTTAAAGATGTTTCTCATTTATTAAGAAAATCTCATTTGCAACAACTTAGAAATATATTGGATGATAAAGATGCATCAAAAAACGATCATTTTGTTGCATTAACAATGTTAAAAAATGCTAGTATTTCAGCTTCTGGAGTCTTGCCTATGTGTCAAGATACGGGAACAGCCATCATAATGGGTTATAAAGGTGAAAAAGTTTTCACTGGTGAAGATGATGGAAAATTTTTATCTTTAGGTGTATATAATACCTATCAAGAAAATAATTTAAGATTTTCTCAACTAGCTCCTATTTCAATGTTTGAAGAGAAAAATACAGCCAATAATTTACCTGCTGAAATTAGTTTATTTGCATCTGAAGGATCAGAGTATAAATTTGCATTCGTACAAAAAGGTGGAGGATCGGCTAATAAAAGCTTTTTATATCAACAAACTCCAGCAGCATTAAATCCAAATAATTTAAAAAAATTTCTACATGAAATCATTATATCTCTTGGTACAGCTGCGTGCCCTCCCTATCATCTATCTATTGTTATTGGAGGTACGTCAGCAGAACTCAATTTAAAAACCGTAAAGCTCGGTTCAATGCGTTATTTAGACGGCTTACCTAATAAAGGTGATCCTAATAGCGGACATGCTTATAGAGACCTTGAATGGGAAAAAATAATATTAGAATTAACACGTCAAATGGGTATTGGAGCTCAATTTGGTGGTAAATATTTTTGTCATGATGTCAGAGTTATTAGACTTCCAAGGCATGGAGCATCTTTACCAATTGGAATTGGTGTTTCTTGTTCAGCTGACAGACAAGTGTTAGGAAAAATAAATAAGAATGGTATTTTTCTTGAAAAATTAGAAACTGACCCAGGACAATTTTTACCTGAGACAGATACAGAAGAATTGTCTGAAGAAATTATAAAAGTTGATTTAAATCAGCCTATGAAAAAAATTCTAAATCAGTTAAATAATTGTGAAATTAAAAGTCGTTTGAGTTTAACTGGACCTTTAATTGTTGCTAGAGACATAGCGCACGCAAAATTACTCGAACGTTTAAATAATGAAGGCAATCTTCCTGATTATATAAAAAATCATCCTGTATATTACGCCGGCCCTGCTAAGACGCCTTTGGGAATGGCATCTGGATCATTTGGGCCTACTACAGCTGGAAGAATGGATGCTTATGTTGATAAGTTCCAAGAAAATGGTGGATCAATGGTCATGCTTGCTAAAGGGAACCGGTCCGCACAAGTTAGACAGGCTTGCCATAAACATGGAGGTTTTTATCTAGGAACAATTGGAGGAACAGCGGCTAAAGTTGCACTTGATTGTATTAAAAAAATAGAAGTATTAGAATATCCAGAGTTAGGAATGGAAGCCGTTTGGAGAATAGAAGTAATAGATTTTCCTGCCTTTGTTGTGATAGACAACAAAGGAAATGACTTCTTTAAGATTTAAATAATATCAACTAGTCATTTCCTTCATTACTGCAAAAAGATCTGATTTTCCTTCAAAACCTATACCGTTAAGCTCTGGAAGAGTAACAATACTATTTTCAACTTTTACACCATCAGGAAAGCCTCCATATGGCTGAAAAAGATCAGGATAAGACTCATTTCCTCCTAGACCTAAACCTGCAGCAATTGCCAGTGACATTTGATGACCTCCATGAGGTATACATCGAGAAACATCCCATTCATACTCTTTAAGCATATCGATTATCTTTAAATACTCAACTAAGCCATAGCTCAAAGCACAATCAAATTGTAACCAATCAATATCTTTTCTCATTCCTGCATAGCGAATAAGATTTCTGGCATCTTGAACCGAAAACAAATTCTCGCCAGTAGCCATAGGGCCTTTATAATGATTAGCAAGTTCTCTTTGAAGCTCAAAATCCAAAGGGTCTCCAGGTTCTTCATACCAAAACAAATTATATTTTGATAAAGCTTTCGCGTACTTAATAGCAGTTTCTAAATCAAAGCGACCATTTGCATCAACTGCAAGTTTATCATTTGGGCCTAAAATTTTTAATACCGCTTCTATTCTTTTACAATCATCTGAAAGTGAAGCTCCACCTATTTTTTTCTTAACAACAGAGTAACCAAGGTCTAAATATTTTTTAATTTCGTCTGTAAGACCTGTAATACCTTGATCCGGCCAATAATATCCTCCAGCCGCATAGACAAAAACATTTCGGTTAGCATTCCCGTTACCGTATTTTTCAGAGAGCATTTGATATAAGGGCTTTTCTTCAATTTTAGATACCAGATCCCATATAGCCATATCTATCGTACCAACTGCAACAGAGCGCTCACCATGGCCGCCAGGTTTTTCATTTGCCATCATAACATCCCACATTTTAATGGGATCAAAATTATTACCTTCTTCATTTAAAAATTTATTAGTTTCAGCTTCTAGTATTCTAGGCCTAAACCTTTCTCTAATGAGATGTCCTTGGCCATATCTTCCATTAGAGTTAAAACCATACCCAATTACTGGTTTTCCATTCTTTATTACATCAGAACATACGGCAACTAAACTTAATGTCATTTTAGAAAAATCTATATAAGCGTTTTTTATATTAGAACTTATAGGTTTAGTTTCTTCTATAATGTTAGTAATTTTCATTTTGAAGACCTCTTTAAATAAAAACAATTTTATAACATATTATCATTATCAATAGTATAACTTAGGTTATTACTATGGAGCTATTTTATGATTCTAATTTCGTGAAAAATAAAATATACAATGCATATAAAAGATTAATTTTAGATAATAAGATTTGATTTATTTAAATCAGCCCTGGCGAGCTTTAAATCTAGGGTTTTTCTTGTTAATTACGTATATTCGACCTCTACGCTTTACTACCTGACAATTCCTGTCTCTAACCTTTAATGTTTTTAAAGAACTTACAACTTTCATAATGGCCAACCAATAATTATTAATATAAAAATATACTTATATTATAGCCTCACCTTGGTCAAGGTGTATTATAAAAGCAAATAAAAATTATTAGAATTTAACTCCACAACCTCCTAAGCCACAATATCCATTGGGATTTTTATAAAGATATTGTTGATGATAACTCTCTGCACAATAGTATGTGATTTTATTTTTAATCTCTGTGGTAATCTTACCTAATTGATTTTCATTAAGTCGATCTTGAAATATTCTCATCGTTTCCTTAACAACTTTAATATCTTTATTATCATTTGTAAAAATAGCTGACCTATACTGAGTTCCAAAATCATTACCTTGCCTCATGCCTTGAGTAGGATTATGTCCTTCCCAAAAATAGATCATTATTTTTTTTAAACTAATTATTGTTGGGTCATATACAATGTTAACGACTTCAGTATGCCCTGTTAAACCACTACAGACTTCATCATATGTTGGATTAAGAGTATACCCTCCTGCATATCCAACTGAAGTTAAATATACGCCTTCTAAAGCCCAAAATAATTTTTCAGCACCCCAAAAGCACCCCATACCTAGAATTATATTTTCATATCCCTCAGGTAAATCATTCAGATTACATCCATTAATCTCATGAAATAAAATATCATTTATTGGTTGCTTTCTTCCAACTAAAGCATTTTTTTTTTCAACTAAGCTATTCTTGTTATTAGAAAAAAACATTTTTATCCTCGATCATTCTAAAAAAATAAATAATTGATTGTAATTATAACTATAAAATCCTATTTCACAACTTGACCATTTGTTTTTTGATAAATAATAAGATTAAACTAGTTTTTAGGAGTTCCAAAATAATGATTGATGAAGATATTTATGGAATAAAGAGATGGGGAGATGACATACTTCACGTTTTAGAAAATGGTAATATTGGTTTAAAAAACCCTTTTTTCCCAGATAATCCTCCAGCAGATCTTATTGAAATAATTAAAAGCTTAAATGAAAGAGGGATAAGTTGCCCTGTGTTACTTAGAGTTACTGATTATCTTGCTTATAGAATTCAACAAATTAATGAAACTTTTTATAAAGCTATAAAAGAAATTGGTTATAAGGGGGATTATAAAGGAGTTTTTCCTGTAAAAGTTAATCAACAAGCACAAGTTATAGATAAGATTGTTGAATTTGGGAAGGAATATCATTTTGGATTAGAGGTAGGCTCTAAACCTGAATTATTAATTGCACTCGCCCATGATCTGTCTAGTAAATCAACTATTATTTGTAATGGCATAAAAGATAAAGAATTTATTCATCTTGCTATTCTATCACAAAAAATAGGTTTTAAAACGATACTAGTATTAGAAAGCCCTCGAGAACTCGATCTTATTATTAAAATTTCTAAAGAATTAAATATCCGACCTTTTCTCGGTATTAGAATTAAATTAACAAACAAAGTAAGTGGTAATTGGTCTCAATCTAGTGGAGATAGAAGCGCTTTTGGTCTTTCTGTAGAGCAAGTAATGGAAGTAATCTCTAAACTAAAAGCTTCTGAGTATTTAGACTGTCTTATACTTCAACATTCCCATCTTGGAAGTCAAATTCCAGATATAATAGAAATAAGAAAAGCTACACAAGAGGCTTGTAGATTTTTTTCAGAAATTACTAATCAAGGGGCTCCATTAGAGTATATAGACCTTGGAGGTGGCTTGGGTGTTGATTACACTGGTGAACAAAAATCTGCTGTAAATTCTATTAATTATTCTTTAGATGAATATTGTACTAATATAGTTGAAACAGTTAAATATGAATTGGATCAATCAAAAATAAAGCATCCAACAATCATAACAGAATCAGGTAGGGCCTGTGTAGCTTCAAGCTCAATGCTCATATTTAATATTCTAGAAACCACTAACTTTGATAGCCATAAAAAACAAGAACCTGATAAAAACGACCATCCACTTCTTACCAATATGATGCAAATACCTAGTTACCTTTCTATAGAAAGAACTCAAGAATGTTTGAATGATTTGAATTATTATAGAGACGAAATTCGTACTCTTTTTAGAAGTGGTCAAATTAATTTACCAGAGATGGCTAAAACTGAAGAAACCTATTTATATATAATTAATAAGATTAAAGAAGTTTTAACATTGTCTGATGAAATCACTGAAGAACTACAGACATCAATTGATAATATGGCTGATATATATCATGGAAATTTTTCTCTCTTTCAAAGTTTACCAGATGTTTGGGCTATTGACCAACTTCACCCTATAGCACCCATACAAAAGCTCAACGAAAAACCAAAAAGAAGAGGAGTACTTAATGATATAACTTGTGATAGTGACGGAATAATTAATAAATTTGTTCTCAGGGATGGTATATCTAAAACATTACCTCTTCATAAGATTCAAGAAAATGAAGATTATTTTTTAGGTGTTTTTTTTATAGGTGCTTATCAAGAAACTCTAGGAGATCTTCATAACCTCTTTGGAGACACTAACGTAGTAACTATTAAATTAAAAGAGGATGGTGGATATCAAATATTGCATGAACAAGAAGGAGATACTATCTCAGAGGTTTTATCTTATGTGGAGTATGAGCCTAAGGATATTATAAATAGATTTAAACGTATAGTTGAGGATGCTGTCAGAAGTAGAGATTTATCATTAGTTGAAAGAAAAATGTTAACGCAAGCCTTCAAAGAATCAATTTCTGGATATACTTATTTTGAAAATTAGTTAAATATTTTATTAAATAACAGGAGCAATTAATGAGTAATATTTTAGTTATTGGAGCAGGTGGAGTTAGTAGCGTAACAATTCATAAAATGGCTATGTTACCTAACATATTTACAAAAATAACATTAGCTAGTCGAACTTTAAAAAAATGTATTGATATACAAATTAATATTAAAAAAAAATATAACATAAATATAAATGTTGTAGAGTTAGATGCTGATAATGTTAACGCTACGGTTGAAATTATTAAACAGACAAACCCATTTCTAGTTCTTAACCTTGCGCTTCCTTATCAAGATCTTAATATTATGGATGCTTGCTTAATCACTAATACACATTATATCGATACAGCTAACTATGAACCAATAGATGAAGCCAAGTTTGAATATAGCTGGCAATGGAATTACAAAGAAAGGTTTGAAAAAAAAGGTTTAATGGCTCTTCTAGGATCCGGCTTTGATCCTGGAGTTACAAATGTATATACGGCACATACTAAAAAACATTTGTTAGATAATATTACCTCATTAGATATTTTAGATTGTAATGATGGAGATCATGGACATCCATTTGCAACTAATTTCAATCCTGAAATTAATATCAGGGAAGTTACTGCAGCAAGTAAACATTGGGAGAATAATAAATGGGAAATTGGACCTGCATTAACAAATAAAGTTTCTTTTAACTTTCCTGAAATAGGTTCTAAAAATATGTATTTGATGTACCATGAGGAATTAGAAAGCTTAATCAAACATTTTCCAGAAATAAAAAAAGCTAGATTTTGGATGACCTTTGGAGATTCATATTTAAAACATATTGAGGTGCTTCAAAATATTGGTATGACATCTATAAATCCTGTCAATCATAAAGGAATAAATATAATTCCTCTTCAATTCCTTAAAACAATTTTACCTGACCCTGGAAGTTTAGGGAAAAGAACTAAAGGAAAAACTTGTATAGGCACAATAATAACGGGACAAAAAAAAAATAAAGAAAAAACTTTCTATACTTTCAATATATGTGATCATGAAGAATGTTTTAATGAAGTAGGAAGTCAGGCAGTTTCCTATACTACTGGTGTTCCAGCTATGATTGGTGCAATGTTAATGATACAAAAAATATGGTTTAAACCAGGTGTATGGAATGTAGAGCAATTTGATCCTGATCCCTTTATGGATCTTTTGAATAAGCATGGATTACCAAGTAAAACTATAGAATTAGAAGAAAAATTAGACTTCTAGAAGAGAAAATATATGTTTCAAACTATGGGTGGCAATCCACGAAATTTCAAAGAACTAGATTTGTATTCTTTGCCAAGTCCTTGCTTTGTTATTGACAAGAAAGCTTTAGAATTTAATCTAAAAATTTTACAAGAACTTAAAAGCAAGTCAAATGCAAAAATTTTACTTGCCTTAAAAGCTTTTTCTACTTTTTCTCTTGCACCATTAATATCTGAATATTTAGATGGTTGTTGTAGCTCAGGATTATATGAATCAAGATTAGCTAAAAAATATTTTTCTGGAGAAATAAGTACCTTTTCTCCTGCATTTAAGAAAGATGAATTTAAAGAAATAGCATCCATATCAAATCATATAATATTTAATTCATTAAATCAGTTTAATTTATTCTCGGATGTAGGTAAAAAACTTAATAATGAAATTGGAATTAGAATTAATCCACTTTATTCTGAAATACGGAATCTAAAATATAGTCCTGCTGATCTTAAATCTAGATTAGGCATTCACCCAAATGACTTAAAAAATATTGATATAAAAAAACTGGATGGAATTCATTTTCATTCATTATGTGAACAAAATTTTGAACCTTTAAAAAATACATGGGAACAAATAAAAAATATAATCACTCCTCTTAGTAGGAATTTAAAATGGATTAATATTGGAGGTGGACATCATATTACACGAGAAGATTATCAAGTTGATAAATTAGTCACTTTTTTAAATGAGTTATCTTATGAAACAGGTTGTCAAATATACCTAGAACCCGGAGAAGCTGTAGTTTTAGATTCAGGTATTTTGATTGGAGAAATAATTGACTGCTTTAAACCTAACAATATTTCGTCACCTCAAATAGCAATCACAGATATTAGCGCAACTTGCCATATTCCAGATGTAATAGAAGCTCCATACAGGCCTGCATTGCTAAACGAGCCTGAATATGGTCATGAAATTGTTATTGGGGGTCCAAGCTGCCTTGCAGGAGATATAATTGGACAATATAAATTTGAAAAAATACCTCAAGTTGGCGACAGAATAGCTTTTTTAGATCAAGCCCATTATACAATGGTTAAAACAAGTTTTTTTAATGGTGTTAAACTTCCTTCCATAGCAGTTTGGGATAGTGAAAAAAATGACATAGAAATTATAAAACAATTCTCTTATAATGATTATGAAAATAGATTGTCATAAATAAAGGCTGAAGATGATTAACGAAAACAATGTTTTTTTAAATTCAGAACTCTCTGAAAATGAAAGAAATAAGGTAAAAGCTAAATTCCATATATTACCTGTCCCATTAGAGAAAACAGTGTCATCTGGAACTGGAACTTCAAAAGGACCCGAAGCTATTCTCTCTGCTAGTAATGAATTAGAACGATACACTGGTAAAAGTGAACCTTGCTTAGATGGTATTTATACCTATCCAATCATGAATTGTGATAAACCTATCAACCAAGTCATTGAAAACATAAGAAAAACAACTAAAGAAATAAGTTCAAATAATAAAATTGCGATTACAATTGGCGGGGAACATAGCATAACTTATGGAGCTGTTAATGGAGTTTTTGAAGGGTTAAATCTTTTAAATAAAAATCAAATAGGAATAATACAAATTGATGCTCATGCGGACTTAAGAAAAAATTATCAAAATCAGATGCATTCTCACGCAAGTGTAATGTATCTTTTAAGCAAAGAAAAATATAGAATCGCACAATTTGGAGTCAGAGCTATTAGTTTAGAAGAAGTTGAGAATAGATCAAAATTTGATATCATATATTTTGATGCCGAAACTATTCATCTAAATAAAGAAATTGTATTACCAACTAATTTTCCTAAGAAAGTATATATTTCATTTGATGTTGACGGCTTAGATCCATCTGTAATGCCTGCTACTGGAACACCAGTTCCAGGAGGGATAGGCTATTATAAAAGTTTAGATTTAATTAAAAAAATGATAAAAGGTAGAGAGGTTATAGGCTTTGATATGGTAGAACTATCACCTATAAAAAATTTTGAAGCTTATAACTTTACTGTTGCAACATTAATTTATAAAATAATGGAATTAATTAATTTTAATAAAAAATAGAAAAATAGATTAGATTAATTTTCCTGCAACCACTTTTCTGCATCTAATGCAGCCATACAACCCATGCCAGCAGCCGTAACCGCTTGCCTATAAATTTTATCAACACAATCACCTGCAGCAAAGACACCCTGAACATTAGTAAGGCTGGTTCCTAGCTTTTTAGCTATTATATAACCATCTCCATCCATTTCTAATGCATTCTTGAAAGGTGCGGTAGATGGATCATGACCAATTGCTATAAAGACACCATGAACTTTTAAAACATCTTGTTGACTTGAATCTGTAGAATTAAGCTTCAGACCATTAACGCCATTTTCATCTCCTTGAATTTCACTGACAGTTTTATTCCAAAGAACATTAACGTTATTTTTTTGAAACAATCTATCTTGTAAAATTTTTTCAGATCTTAATTGATCTCTTCTATGAATCAAGGTTACCTTTGAGCAGATATTTGATAAATACAAAGCTTCTTCTACAGCTGTGTTGCCTCCACCAATCACAGCTACTTCTTTATTTTTATAAAAGAAACCATCACAAGTAGCACACGCTGAAACGCCTTTGCCATTAAATTTTTTTTCACTATCAAGACCCAACCATCTTGCTTGAGCACCAGTTGCAACAATCACAGTTTCCGCTTCAAAGATTTTATTATTGTCGGATGTTAATTTTTTTTCATTATTAGAAAAATCTACTTTAGTTATTATATCACTAACTATACGGGCTCCCACATTAATAGCTTGAGATCTCATTTGTTCCATCATCCAAGGTCCTTGAACAACATCAGCATAACCTGGATAATTTTCAACGTCAGTAGTTATAGTAAGTTGTCCTCCAGGTTGGATTCCTTCAATAACTAATGGATTTAAATTTGCTCTCGCCGCATAAATAGCTGCTGTTAGACCAGCAGCTCCTGATCCAATAATAACAACTTTTTCTTTTTGATTACTCATTTTAATTTTCTATGTCCTTTAAACACAACAGTTCTTTTACCATTTAAAAATACTCTACTTTCTGAGTGCGCTTTTAGTGCCCTATATAAAACTCTTGATTCAATATCTTGCCCCATAGACACTAAGTCATTAGGCATCATTTCATGATCCACTTCTTGGGTGTCTTGTTCAATTATAGGCCCTTCATCTAAGTCTTTTGTAACATAATGAGCAGTTGCACCTATAACTTTAACTCCTCTCTCAAAAGCTTGATGG
The DNA here is from genome assembly GCA_964633395.1 of uncultured Rhodobacterales bacterium. Taxonomy (GTDB): domain Bacteria; phylum Pseudomonadota; class Alphaproteobacteria; order Puniceispirillales; family Marisalimonadaceae; genus CAJJBL01. The sequence continues at coordinate 3,473 of CAZWGZ010000022.1, read as the reverse complement.
TACGGTTTTGATCCTTTGAAACTAGGTAAAAAACTATGATGTATATTTATTAGTCTTCCTTGGAATTGATCTGTAAATTCTTCGGATAGAATTTGCATGTAACGAGCTAACACAATTAATTCAACATCATTTTTATTAATAATATTTTTAATTTTAGTTTCTTGTTCTAATTTATTCAATTTATCAATTGGTAAATGATAAAATGGAATCTCATAAAAGCTTGCAATTTCTTGAGCAGTTTTATGATTCGATATAATAGCCTTTACATTTAAACTTAATGAGTCATTTCTCACTCTAAATAACAAATCATTTAAACAGTGATCAAATTTAGAAACCAAAATTACAGTATTTATCGAGCTTTTAATCTCAGTTAAGAAAAAAACTGCCTTTAACTCATTAGCTAAAGAGTTCAGATTTTTTTCTAGATCAAAAAAACTTGTTTCATCAAACAAAGTAAAACTTTGTCTTATAAAAAATCTTTCATTTTCTTGATCTGTAAACTGTTTTGATTCTACAATATTACAATTAAATTTTGCTAAAATTGAAGATATCTTAGCAACAATTCCAATTTGATCTTTACAAGACAATTTCAATATATGTGTTTCAAATTTATTAATCATAAATACTTCATACATATTTTTTAATATTGAAACAACACCATATATTTAATTATGCAAAAAATTAATTAATGCTAAATAAAATGCATCAGGATTTTCAACGTGCAGCAAATGTCCAGCATCATTTATCTTAACAAAAGAAATATTTGCAAAGTATTTTTTAAACGATACTAAATTAGTATTTGTTACATATTTACTATTGGCTCCATATATACAAAGAGCTTCTTGGTTATTTTTTTTTACTTCATTTAGTATAGGAAATGATTTTAAATTATTCATCGATTTTTTGATTACTTTTAAATTAACTCCCCATTCATAACGACCATTAACTAATTGTAAATTTTGAAGTAAAAACATTCTTAAAGATTTATCAACAATTTTAATCGATAAAATTTTATCAGCATCATTACGACTTTGAATTAAATTCAAATCTAGATCTAATAAACTATTAATAATTTCTCCTTCATCGTCTTGATAATCAATAGGCGCTATATCAGCTATTATTAATTTATTAACAAATTCAGGATAGGTTAATGATAGTAACATAGCTAATTTACCACCCATAGAATGACCTAATAAATTTGTTTTTTTAATATTAAGATAGTTGAAAAGTTTAATTATGTCTTCCATCATTAGTGAATAAGAATGATCCTCGTCGAATAGATTGTCTCCATGATTTCTTAAATCAACACTAATAACAATAATTGCCCCATCTAAACTTAATTTTTTAGCCATTGATTGCCAATTTCTTGCTCTACCATAAAGACCATGAAAGACAAATAATATTTTACTTTGATTACTTTGTATAAAAAAATTTAATTCATTACTAACAAACAATTGTCCATTAGAAAAAATATTAAATTTAATCATGTAACATTCCAAAATAAAAAATAAAAAACCTAAAATAAAATTATATCAGTCGTAAATTATATTGATATGAAATAATAATTGAAATGGATATAAAATGGCTCAGATAATAAATTTTGATTTTTATACAACAAAGTCTAATGAAGATGAAATCTATAAAAAAAAATTAATAAGAATTAGAGATGAAATCGAAGATTATCTTTTATTATCAAGTTCAAATGAAGATGATGAACTAGCTGTAGCATTAGCTGCGGGCCGATTTGCAACTATGCAGCTTACTAAACTTACTGGAGAAGATGAAACCAGAAGTTTTGTAGATGATTGCATAGAAACAACCCTGAAAAATGAAAATGAATATTTTAATTAGTATCTATAATTAAGATATTCTTGATATACTTCCAGAAACTTCTGCACCCAAATCAATAGATAATGCATTAGTTTTTAAGTTTCCTTCTACCTTTGCACTACTTGCAACATTAAGTATATTTGCAGCAACTTCACCTTTAACTAAACCACCTAAAGTTACTTTGTCCGCTATTAAATTCCCATCAAAAATACTATTAGCTTCCAACAAAACATCTTTTGCTCTCAACTCACCCTTAAATCTACCTGCCACCACAACTGACGATCCAGCTGCATCAAGATTACCTTCCATTACCAGTTCTTCTGATATATATGTTATTTCACTCATATTAAATCCTTATATATTTTAAATTAAAATACTATTTCTTAATAGGCTTTTCATCTTGATTATCTTCTTTAATTTGAGGGGTATCATCTTCTAATTTAACCTCATTCTCATTCCAATTATGCACAACTCTACAATTTAACGCAGCACCTCTATCCATCTGTAATGATTTATAATGAACTTCTCCACTGATACGAGAGGTTTCAGTAAGCCATACACTATCAGCTTGCATTTTTCCCTCATATTCTCCTGCTATAACAACAAGATCTGATTGAACTGAACCAAGAAATTTTCCAGTTGATCCAATCGTAACTTTTTCAGTTGTTAAATCTGCCTCAACATAACCATTAATCTCTATTGATTTTGCATTAGAAATTTTTCCACTAAATCTTGCTCCAGAACCTAAAATAGCTTGTTTATTCGCCATACTTAATCTCCTTTAAAATAACATTTATTTTTTCTTTTTTGCAATTTGAGCTTCAACTATAGCTCCTTCTTCAATAGAAATATTTTCATAAAATACTTCTCCTGATATTTTGCCAGTTGATTTAACAGAAACGACGTCAGCTGAAACTTGTCCATCGCATTTACCTGCTACAGTCACAACATCAGCCTCTATATTCCCTTTCAAAGTTCCTGTGTCTTCAACATATAAATTATGACATTTAATATCTCCAACCACTGAGCCTAATAACAAAAGTTCACCTTCTGCTGATATTTTTCCTTTAATTTTCATATCACTTGAAATTATAGATTTTTCTGTCTCGTTATTATTTGTTTTTCCTAACATTTATGGAAATCCTTTTTCTAAATAAACTCTTCAAAACATATTTCGTGGATTTTACAACACTACAAGATATGTTACTATTAAAATATAAAAATAAAAAATTGTCAAAAATACTTTATTTGGTATGAATGATGCAATTAACTTGCCATAATAACTCTTACTTTTAAAAAAATTGGAGCTATCCAAAATGGCTGAAGAAATAATTGATTTAAGAGATCGTATTGAAAAAATGCGCTTCCAAATTGAAACTGAGACTGCAAATCAAAAATCTAATGAATTACCAATAGAAATTCATCACAAAATGAGTAATTCAAACATTTCAATGTCTCTTCAAAACAAAGTTGATAAGACTAAGCATAATGATAATTTAGATATTGATTCGGTAATCCCAAATGTAAATTTAGAACAAGAAAAGAAAAACTTTAATAATAAAGAATTATTTCCTTCAGTAAGTCTTTCAGTTAAAAATCCCGTTTCTAGTAAAGTTCTTGTTGTAATGATTTTATTACAGGTT
>CAZWGZ010000021.1:0-16330 GCA_964633395.1 uncultured Rhodobacterales bacterium | reverse complement strand
TTTCATTATAATTTCTCCATTCTCTTTAATTGCTTCACAAGAGTTTTTAATAATATTAAGAAAAATTTGAATCAAAAGATCTGTATTCGCAAATATTTCAGGAAGAGATGGGTCATAAAAAACAACAAATTTTATATTAACTCCAAAACTATTCAAAGCTACACTTCTACAATGATTTAACACCTTATGAATATTTAAGAACTCACAATTTAATTTTAAATTATCATTTGTTATATGTTCCATTCGATTTAACAACGAAGTTATACGGTCAGTTTCAATCTGGATTAATTGTGTTAAATCAACAAGGTTACTTTGATTTTTTAAATCACTTTCAAGCAATTGAGAAGCACCTTTAATACCTGCAAGTGGATTTTTTAACTCATGCATCAACATATCAACCATTGAGGAAAAGGACTTTGATATTTTGCTATTAACTCTTTGAGATTGAAATGTCTCAGAAACGGAAAGCTGACTGATTTGAATAATGATTTTACTAGTATCTTCTGGTAAGGGTACAATATGAATTCTCACATTTCTTTTTTGGTCACTAATATTGCTAATATCTAGACTTTCTTCTGTTAAACCTGATTTATTTTTTCTTACTCTTGATAAAAGAATTAATAAAGGTGAATCATTTTGTATTAAACTATTTATTTTTTGGCCTAAAATTATATTAGAGCTATGACCAAAAAACTCTTCGCCAGCTGCATTAATATAATTTATAATATTATTATTATTTATTAAAATTACTGGAGTTCTTAGTTCATATAAAATATTATCAATCATGAAATTGCCCAATTATTTATTGCATATATAATTTACTATTATTGACTATTTTTTATACAAATTAAAATTAAATTTATTTAAAGTAAATATAATGCCTATTAATTAATCGTTTTAGGAGTGTGATTTGAGTATTAACGGCAAGAAAATAATTGTAATTTTATTGGCTGGAGGTGTTGGAGATAGATTCAAGTCAAAAACTAATAAACAATTAATTAAAATTAATAATAAAACTATATTAGAAAAATGTATTGAAAATTATCAAAATATTTTAACAAACTTTAATATTCAAGTCGTCTCAAATATAGACAATTTAAATACAGTTAAAGATATTTCTATAAGGTATAAATTATTAAACCCTATTGTAGGTGGAAAAACACGTCAAGAAAGTGTATTTTTAGGACTAAAAGCTATTAAAGAAAAGGCGCCTGAATATGTTTTAATTCATGATGCTGCTAGACCTATAATTTCAAATATAGTTTTAAAAAGCTTATTTAAATTTATTAAAAAAAAAGCTACATGCGTAGCCCCTATATTACCAATTAATGACGCTATGAGATTAATAAAAAACAATCAAATTGAAAAAGTATTACCTAAAAAAGATCATGCTATAGTTCAAACACCTCAATTATGTAATTTTAATGAATTATTATTAGCCCATAAAAAAAATTCTGATGTAATCTATGAAGACGAGACTTCTATTTTGTTTAGTATGGGAAAAATAATTAATACAGTAGAAGGTGATCCAATTAGTTTAAAAATCACATATCAAAATGATTTAAAAATCTTAGAGCCTCACCTAATGGATAAAAAAATTAATTATGTGACAAAAATTGGTATTGGATTTGATATTCATAGATTTGATATAAAGAAATATAATGACCACAAGAATTTTATAACTTTAGGTGGTATTAAAATACCAAAAATGAAATCATTAATTGGCCATTCAGATGCAGATGTCCTTCTTCATGCAATAACAGATAGTATTTTAGGTGTTATAAATGTTGGTGATATAGGTTCATTATTCCCACCCTCTGATCAAAAATGGAAAAATCAAGATAGCTCGTATTTTCTTAAATATGCCAAAAAATTATTAGATGAAATTAATGGCAAAATTATTAATATTGACTCTGTAATTATTTGTGAAAAACCAAAAATATTAGATTATTCTAAATATATGCAAGAAAATATTAGTCATATTTTAAAAATAAATCCGAAGAGAATAAGTATTAAAGGTAAAACTTCAGAAAGCATTGGCTTTATAGGTAGACAAGAAGGGATAGCTGCCATGGCTAACACATCCATTCAAATAATTGAAAATATTTATGATGATTAATAAAAAATCAATTCTAATATTCTTGGCTAAATTAGCTGAAGTGTATCCTATTGGTAATTTTAAATTGGCACCAGGAACTTTGGCTTCGTTTATCTCACTTTTTATCGGTTTTTATATATTTAAATTGCTAGGCTTAACAAACTATATTATTTTTTTATTTATATTTATTTTAATAGGTTATTTATTATGTGAAATACATATAAGTGTATATAAAAGAAAAGATCCAAAAGAAGTTGTTATAGATGAATTTGCTGGTCAATTTATTGCAGTTTTATCAACTATTTCATCTGAAAGTATTTTTATTACATTTTTATCTTTGATGTTATCTTTTCTTTTATTTAGATTTTTTGATATAACTAAAATAGGGCCTATAAAAAAATTGGAATCATTACCTGGTGGGATTGGAATAATGGCTGATGATGTCGTCGCAGGTCTCTGTGCTTTTATAGTTCAATGTGGTATTTTAACTGCGTTCGATCAACAAATATTAATAAAGATGTAAAAGGATTGACATGTGGAATGAAATTAACAAACAATCTCATGATTTGTTAAAAATATGTAAACTTAATAAAATATACTTAACAACGGCAGAAAGTTGTACTGGAGGCATGATTGCTTCATCGATTGTTTCTATTGAAGGTTCTAGCAGTATTTTTAAAAGTGGAATAGTTACATATTCTAATGAATCAAAATCTGAATTTTTAAAAATACCTTTAGAGTTGATAAATACAAATGGAGCAGTTAGTGAAGCTGTTGCGTACCAAATGGCAGAAAACGTTTTAAGTATAATGAATTCTTCATTATCAATAGCTGTGACAGGGATAGCAGGGCCAAGTGGAGGTAGCAATGACAAGCCAGTAGGATTAGTATGGATTGGAATTGGTACTAAAAAAAAAATATTGACTAAAAAGTATTTGTTTCAAGGAAACAGGTTAAAAGTAAGATTACAAACAACATTGGAATCTCTTAAATTAGCTTATGATATGATTAATGTTTAATATCTATTTATTTATATAATGAATCAGCCCTTTTTTCAAAAGCCTTAACCATTCTTAAAACTGCTTCTGTAAACAAATTTTCTATTAAACTTTGCAAAAAATTTGATTTAAATTTAAATTCCACCATAAATTCAATTTCACAGCCTTTATTATTTTCATTAAATATCCAATAATTATGGAGATATTCAAATGGACCATCTTTATAATTCACTATAATTTTATTTTTATTATGATCTAGAATAATTTGAGATGAATAAACTTCTTTGTATAATTTGAAACCAATTATTAAATCAGCATTTAATTCATTCTTAGAAGAACTTTTAACTCTGGCACCCAAACACCAAGGTAAAAATTCTGGATATTTATTCACGTCTGATACTAAATTAAATAAATTTGATGGAGTATGACTTAGAACACGTCTCTCTATATGTTTCATTATATAGAATTCTCTTATTTCTTAATACTAATTTGATTAACTCTTGCAGCTTTTAATTTTTCAAAATCTTCACTAGCATGAAAACTACTACGAGTTAAAGGTGATGAAGACACATGTAAAAAGCCTTTTGATAGCGCTATTTTTTTATATAAATCAAATTCACTTGGTTCAACAAATCTATCTACTTTGTGATGTTTTTTTGTTGGTTGAAGATATTGACCAATTGTTAGAAAGTCTATGTCAGCAGATCTCATATCATCCATAACTTGATTAACTTCATTTTTATCTTCACCCAAACCAACCATAATTCCAGATTTTGTAAATATTTCGTTATCAACTTCTTTTACTTTTCTTAACAAATTTAAAGAATGAAAATATCTAGCACCTGGTCTAACAGAAGGATATAAACGTGGAACAGTTTCAAGATTATGGTTAAACACATCTGGTTTTGAAGCTATAACTTTTTCAATGGCACCACTTTTCCTTAAAAAATCAGGTGTAAGTATTTCAATTGATGTTCCTGGTGATAATTCTCTTATATCTTGAATTGTATTAACAAAATGTTGGGCTCCTCCGTCATCTAAATCGTCTCTATCAACAGAGGTAATAACAACATGTTTTAGATTTAATCTTGCAACTGATTGAGCAACTCTAAATGGCTCTGAAAAATCCAAGCCTTGAGGCTTTCCAGTAGCTACATTACAAAATGAACAAGCTCTGGTGCATGTTGCACCCATAATCATCATTGTAGCATGTTTTTTAGACCAGCAATTACCAATATTGGGACAACTTGCCTCTTCACAAACAGTTACAATTTTTAAATCATCCAACAAACCTTTAGTTTCATCAAAAATTTTACCAATTGGTGCTTTTACTTTTAACCAAGATGGTTTTGGAGGAGAAAAATTATCTGGTTTATTTATTTTTTCAGGATGTCTAATAGTTTTGATTTCAGTTAAGTTATCTAACATTTTTTTATACAACTCATAAAATTAATAATGTATTGCTTGATCGAATGCATCAAGAACAGATTCATGCATTGCTTCTGAAAGCGTTGGATGAGGGAATATTGTATGCATTAATTCGTATTCTGTAGTTTCTAGTTTTTTTGCAATAGAAAAGCCTTGTATTAATTCAGTTACTTCTGGGCCAACCATGTGTGCCCCTATTAATTCACCAGTAGTTTTATTAAAAATAGTTTTTACTAAACCTTCTGCTTCGCCTAATGCAATAGCCTTACCATTTCCAATAAATGGAAACTTACCTACTTTTATATCTATTTTTTGAGATTTTGCTTCTTTTTCAGTTAAACCTATTGAAGCTACTTGAGGTCTACAATAAGTACATCCTGGAATAGAAGTTTTATCAATAGGAATAAGATTCTTGTGTCCAGCTATTTTTTCAACACATAGAGTAGCTTCATGACTTGCTTTATGAGCTAGCCAAGGACCCTGAGTGACATCACCTATAGCATAAATACCTTTTTCATTTGTTTCTAACCATTCATTAGTCAGAATATGACCATTTTTCAATTTAATATCATAATTATCAAGACCTAAGTTTTCAGTATTAGCAATTATACCTATAGCAAGAATTACCTTTTCTGAATCAATAGTTTCTATTTTCCCGTCACAAACCACCTCAGAACAAACACTGTTAGTATTATTAGTTACTGATTTAAGTGATGAATTGATTTTAATTATTATACCTCTTTTTTTAAAGTTTGAGGCTACAACTTGAGAAATATCTTCATCTTCATTTGGAAGTATAGTATTTAATGCCTCAACAACAGTTACATTTACCCCTAAATCATTATAAAATGAAGCAAACTCCATTCCAATAGCGCCTGAACCAATAATAACAAGTGAGGAAGGAAGTTTTGGAGGTGTCATTGCAGTTTTATAATCCCAAATATTAATAGCATCTGAAGAAACAAAGGGTAAATTTCTTGATCTCGCTCCTGTAGCAATAATAATGTTTTTAGCCGTTAATTCTAATGTTTTAGTATTATTTTTTAATCTAACTATGACTTTCTTAACTTCTGTAGTTTTTTTATCTAAATATCCAAAACCATCAAATACAGTTACTTTATTCTTTTTTAAAAGATGTTTTATTCCAGATGATAATTGATTGGCAACATCTCTTGATCTTTGAGTAATTTTACTTATGTCCATTTGAATATTTGAAACTGAAAATCCAAAATCACCAACATTATCTAACATATGTTTTACTTCACTGGCTTTAAGAAGTGCTTTAGTAGGAATACAACCCCAGTTCAAGCAAATCCCTCCTAGATGCTTATCTTCAATTAATGAAACAGACATTCCTAATTGAGCAGCTCTTATGGCAGCGACGTAGCCTCCTGGACCACCACCTATAATTATAAGGTCAAATTTATCTTTACTCATTAAATATTCCTATAATAACATTAGAGAAGGATTTTCTATATATTCCTTAAACACAGATAAAAATTCAGCTCCGACTGCACCATCAATTACTCTATGATCGCAAGATAATGTGACTGACATAACTGTGGCAATTGATATATTTTCATTAATTACAATTGCCTTTCGTTCACCAGCTCCAACAGCAAGAATAGCTCCTTGGGGGGGGTTAATAACAGCTGAAAATTGTTTAATCCCAAACATTCCTAAATTTGAAATTGAAAAGCTTCCACCAATATATTCTGCAGGTAATAGTTTTCCTTCTTTCGCTTTTGAAGATAAATATTTCATATCTGATGAAATATCATATAACCCTTTAGACTGAACATTTCTAACTATTGGTGTAATCAAACCACCATCTATAGCTACGGCTACAGAAATATCAGTGTTTTTATAATATTTTGTATTTTCATTTTCCCAACTTGCATTTGCCTTTGGCACTTTTATTAAACTAGCACTTGCTGCTTTAATAATCATGTCATTGACTGAAATTTTATATTTATCATTAGATTTTGTATTAATAGAAGCTCTTATTTCTAAAAGTTTATCTAAATTACAATCTAAAGATAGATAAAAATGTGGTGCTTCATTTTTAGACTTAACAAGTCTTGCAGCAATAGTTTTTCTCATTGAAGTATTTTTAATAATTTCAAAATTATCTTCGCTTAATGATATATTATTAATATTTTCTTTTTTATTATGGTCAAAATTTTCAATATCAAATTTTACAATTCGACCATTAGGACCTGAACCATTTACTAATTTTAAATTTATATCTAATTGTTTTGCTAATCTCTTTGCTAATGGTGAAATAAAAATTCTATTTGCATCCTTGTTGATTAAATTATCTTTATTCACTTCAATATTTAATTTCGAATTGGTACTATTATCTAATTTGATTTCTAAATTGTTATTACTTGAGGCCTCCGATTTTAATTCATTTTTAGGCAAAGGGGGTTCATTACCTTTAAGAGTTTCTCCTTCTTCAATTAGAATTGCTATAACTGAATTAACTTTTATTGCTTCTTCACCTTCTTGAACTAATAATTTACCAACTATTCCATCTTCAATAGTTTCGACTTCCATTGTTGCTTTATCTGTCTCTATCTCTGCAATCAAGTCGCCTGAAACAACATTGTCACCTTCTTTAACTAGCCATTTTGATAATGTGCCCTCTTCCATAGTTGGACTTAATGCTGGCATTAAAATATCAATACTCATAATATATCCTTAATTTTTATTACAAACCTTCATACAAGCATTAACTATGTCATTTACTTGAGGTAAAGTTAGTTTTTCTAAGTTAGCAGCATAAGGCATTGGAACATCTTTTCCAGAAACTCTTGTTACTGGAGCATCTAACCAATCAAAAGCATTTTCATTTATTACAGCTGATATTTCGGCACCAATACCTGAAAATGGGAAACCTTCTTCACAGGTAACAACCCTATTAGTTTTTTTAACAGAATTAATTATTGTTTCAGTATCTAGTGGTCTCAAAGTTCTTAAATTAATAACTTCAGCTGATATTCCTTTGGAATTTAAAATTTCTGCAGCTTCAAGTGATTTTCCTACCATAATTGAAAATGCAACTATTGTTACATCAATGCCTTGTTTTTCTATTTTGGCTTTCCCAATTGGTAAAGTAAAATTTTTATCATCAGGACAATCAAAAGATTGTCCATACATCACTTCATTTTCTAAAAATATTACAGGATTAGGATCTCGTATAGCAGATTTCAACAAACCTTTTGCATCTTCGCTAGACCATGGAGCAACAACCTTTAAACCTGGGCAGTGTGCATACCAACTAGCATAACAATGACTATGTTGCGCTCCTACTCTTGATGCAGCTCCATTTGGACCTCTAAAAACGATAGGACATCCCATTTGTCCACCAGACATATATAAAGTTTTTGCTGCAGAATTAATTATTTGATCTATAGCTTGCATAGCAAAGTTAAAAGTCATAAATTCTACAATAGGCTTTAAATTAGCAAAAGCCGCTCCAACTCCTATACCAGCAAAACCATGCTCAGTGATTGGGGTATCTATAACTCTTTTTTCACCAAATTCATCAAGCATACCTTGTGTAACCTTATAAGCGCCTTGATACTCAGCAACTTCTTCACCCATTATGAAAACATTATCATCTAATCTCATCTCTTCTGACATTGCATTACGAAGAGCTTCTCTAACTGTAATTTTTGAGGAGCTTGTGGCATTGTTATTTTTAATTAATTGAGTATCTATTTCTATATTATCGGATATCATTTTATCTGGTAACACCAATTCATCTTTTAGTGTCTCTATTATTGGCAATTCTTCACCATTATTAATTAAAATAGCTATTACAGAATTAACTTTAATAGATTCCTCACCCTCTGAAACAACCAATTTACCAATCACACCATCTTCAATAGTTTCAACTTCCATTGTTGCTTTATCTGTCTCTATCTCTGCAATCAAGTCGCCTGAAACAACATTGTCACCTTCTTTAACTAGCCACTTTGATAAAGTACCCTCTTCCATAGTTGGACTAAGAGCTGGCATTAAAATTTCAACACTCATATTTTCACCATTTAATTAATTGTAATATCTTTGAAAAGCTCATCAATGGATGGCTCAGGAGATTCTTGAGCAAATTTTGCTGCTTCATTAATAGTTAATTTAACTTCAGCATCAACAGCTTTTAATTCTTCTTCTTTAATTCCTGTATTTAATAAAATTTCTTTAATATTATCAATGGGATCAGAGTTTTTTCTTATTTCATCAACCTCATTTCGTGTTCTATATTTTGCAGGATCTGACATAGAATGACCTCTATATCTATAGGTTTTCATTTCCAGAATAAAAGGACCTTTTCCAGATCTGCAATATTCAGCTGCTTTTTCTGCAGCATCACGAACAGCTAAAACATCCATTCCATCCACTATTTCAAATTCAATACCATAGCCTTTACCTCTTTCAGCCAAGCTATCTCCTGAAGAAGATCTTTTAACAGATGTGCCCATTCCATATTCATTATTTTCAATTACAAAAATAACTGGCAATTTCCACAAAGATGCAATGTTATAAGTTTCATAAACTTGACCTTGATTGGCCGCTCCATCCCCAAAATAGGCTATAGAAATATTTTTATTTTCATTATATTTATGAGCAAATGCAAGGCCTGCACCTATAGGAACCTGAGCTCCAACAATTCCATGCCCTCCAAAAAAACCTTTTTCTCTACTAAACATATGCATTGAGCCACCTTTACCTTTAGAATAACCATCTATTCTTCCAGTCAGCTCTGCCATAACGCCTTTGCTATCCATATCACAAGCAATCATATGGCCATGATCTCTATATGAAGTAACTACAGTGTCACCTTCTATTTGAATAGATTGTATACCAACAACAACAGCTTCTTGTCCTATATATAAATGACAAAAGCCACCTATTTGGCCCATACCATATAATTGGCCGGCTTTTTCTTCAAAGCGTCTTATTAAAAGCATTTTTTTATGCATTTTTTTAAGTAATTCGATGTCATAGTTATTTTTTGAAACCGATTTAGAGTTTTTAGAAATATTTTTTTTCATAAATATCCTGAGTTATATTAATATTAAGAACATTTTGTAACATAAACTATTTTAGCAAATAACATAATTAATTTCTAATTATAAATAATTTTATTTTGGGATTTTAATAAGAATTTGATCAGTATGAATTAAGCCTAGCATTTTTTGTGAAATTTCAGATATAATATCTGAATCTAACTTACCGCTTCTTAATAAATCAATTTCTGAAGAAATATTATCTCTGTTATCGAGCAATTCAATAAGTTCTTTATTAGCGATTGCAATATCATTGTTAAGCTCAAAGATCTTCCATAAAGATCTATCACCAAAAAAAATATGAACCATAAAAAAAGAAAATATTAATATGGTACATAAAGATGAAAAAGTAAGGAAAAAATATTTTCTAATAAAAGACTTAAACACTATTCAAATCTCACTTTCTAATAAAACTTTTAAGAAATTCATTTCCATAATAATATCCTTCATCTCCTAACATTTCTTCAATTCTTATTAATTGATTATACTTAGAAGTTCTATCGCTTCTAGACAAAGATCCTGTTTTAATTTGCCCAGCATTTAATGCAACAGAAAGGTCAGAAATAAACACATCTTCTGTTTCCCCTGATCGATGAGATACAACAACTCCAAATTTGGAGTTTTTAGCTAACTCCATTGCCTCTATTGTTTCAGATAACGTTCCTATTTGATTTAATTTTATTAAAATTGAATTAGCTGCTTTTTTTTCAATACCAGATAACAACCTAGTTTTATTAGTTACAAAAAGGTCATCACCAACAATTTGTACTTTACTTCCTATAAGTTTAGTTAATTTTTTAAATCCATCCCAATCATTTTCATCAAATGGGTCTTCAACTGATACAATGGGAAATTCATCACACATTTTAACCCAAAATTTAATTAAATCATCAGTACTTAAAGTCTTATTTTCGCCTTTAAGATGATACTTGCCATCTTTATATAATTCACTAGCAGCAGCATCTATTGCAATAAAAATATTTTCTCCTAATTTATAATCACTCAGATCAACAGCCTCTGATATAAAAGTTAGAGCTTCTTTTAAATTGTTAATTTCGGGAGCAAAACCACCTTCATCACCAACAGCAATAGAAAATCCCTTTTGTGACAAAATTCCTTTTAATATAGAAAAGATTTCTGTTCCAGCTCTTAAAGCATCTGAAAATGTTGAAAATCCTATTGGCATTATCATACATTCTTGAAAATCCAGATCATTATTAGCATGAGCTCCACCATTAATAATATTCATCATAGGAATTGGCAATGTATTGGCTCTTATACCCCCAATATATTTCCATAATGGCATTTTCAATGACAATGCTGCTGATCTTGCAACAGCCATAGAAACTCCAAGAATGGCATTAGCTCCTAATCTACTTTTATTATCAGACCCATCAAGCTCTATTAAATCATTATCTATACTTTTTTGTTCAAATGGACTTCGACCGCATAAGGTATTAAAAATTTCAATATTAACATTACTTATAGCTTTTTTAACTCCCATACCATTGTAAATCTTTTTATCGTTATCTCTTAATTCAAATGCTTCATATTTGCCTGTAGATGCTCCAGATGGAACAGCAGCCCTTCCTAAACTTCCATCAGACAATTCCACATCTACTTCTAATGTAGGGTTGCCCCTACTATCTAAAATCTGCCTACCTCTTATATCTAGTATACTTATCATTTATTCTCCAAAAAATAATTGCAATGTATTAGACCTTGATTACTCTATCAATTTCTAAAAGCTTTGATAGTAAGTTTTTGAGTTCAGATAACTTTATCATATTAGGCCCATCACTTGGAGCCATATCAGGATTTTCGTGAACTTCTATAAATAAACCAGCAACACCTATTGCGACTGCGGCTCGACATAATATAGGAACGAATTCTCTTTGACCACCAGATGTTAAACCTAAACCACCAGGTTGCTGAACAGAATGAGTGGCGTCAAATATAATAGGATATCCAAAATTTGTCATCTGAGGTATGGAACGCATATCAGATACTAAAGTATTATATCCAAAACAAGTACCTCTTTCAGTTAACAATATATTATTATTACCTGTTTCCTCAATTTTTTTAACAACGTTAGCCATATCCCATGGCGCTAAAAATTGACCTTTTTTAATATTTACAATTTTTTTTGTTTCCCCGGCAGCAACTAAAAGATCTGTCTGACGGCATAGAAAAGCAGGGATTTGAATTATATCTACAACTGAAGCTACCTCTTTACAATGAGAGCTTTCATGTACATCTGTAATTATAGGGACATTAATTTTTTTTTTCACATTTGATAAAATTTTCAAACCTTTATCAATTCCTATTCCTCTTAAAGATTGTGAACTTGACCTATTGGCTTTATCAAAAGAAGATTTAAAAACGAAATTAATATTTAAACTTTTACATATTTCATTTATTCTTCCTGCATGATCTATAGAATGATCATTTCCTTCAATAGAACAAGGTCCAGCTATTAAAATAAAAGGTAGATTGTTAGAAACATCAAAGTTTCCTATATTTATACTATTTTGTATCATTAATTAACTATACCAAACTTCATAAATATTACAACAAACGAGACTGATTAACAGTTCCAGCTATAAATGAAGAAAAAATTGGGTGTGGATCAAATGGTTTAGACTTCAACTCAGGATGAAATTGAACAGCTAAAAACCAAGGATGAGATGGTAACTCAAGTATTTCAGGGAGAGAATTATCAGGTGACATTCCAGAGAAAATCAACCCCTTGGACTTAAACTCTTCATTAAATTGATAATTAACTTCGTAACGGTGTCTATGACGCTCCGCAATTCTTTTCTTATTATAAATTGATTCAACAAAACTTCCTTCAACTAACTCACAATCATAAGAACCTAATCGCATTGTTCCACCTAAATTAGAGCTTTCATTTCTTTTTTCTAAACCTTTGTCTGTTTGCCATTCAGTTAATAGACCTATTAATGGAAAGTTGGTTTCACCAAACTCAGAAGAAGATGCATCTTTAAAATTCAAAATATTCCTTGCAAATTCTAAAACTGCCATCTGCATGCCAAAACAAATACCTAAAAATGGTATATTATTTTCTCTAGCGAATTGAATAGATTTAATCTTTCCTTCTGAACCTCGCTTACCAAAACCCCCAGGAACAATAATACCATTAATATCTTTAAATACATTTTTTAAAGATAAAGTATCATCTTCTAAAGTTTCAGAATCTATCCATTTTATTGAAACGTTAATTTTATTAGATAAACCTCCATGCATTAGAGATTCTATTAAAGATTTATAAGAATCTATCATAGAAGTATATTTGCCAACTATACCAACAACAACTTCACCCTCAGAAGATTTTTGTATTTTATTAATATTAATCCATCTATTTAAATTAGGTTTTTTATCTAATTTGAGATTAAAATGTTTACAAACTTGATAATCCAAACCTTGATTATGATAAGAAATGGGAACTTCATATATGGAAGAAGCATCTAAAGCCTCAATAACTGATTCAGATTTTACATTGCAAAAGAGTGCAATTTTTGATTTTTGTTCGGCTGGAATTTCAACTTCTGTTCTGCAAAGTAAAATATCTGGCTGTATTCCCATACCCTGTAATTCTTTAACAGAATGCTGTGTTGGTTTAGTTTTAAGTTCTCCTGCTGCTTTAATATAAGGAAGTAAAGTAACATGTAAAAAACATGTTTGAGATCGACCTAGTTGATTTCCTAATTGTCTGATTGCCTCTATAAATGGAAGAGATTCAATATCACCAACGGTACCTCCTATTTCACACAATACAAAATCTTCATCCTGTATGTCAGATATTATAAAATCTTTAATAGCGTCTGTCACATGAGGTATTACTTGTACAGTGGCTCCTAAATAATCCCCTCTTCTTTCCTTTGAGATAACATTAGAATATATCTTACCTGAAGTTATATTGTCGGTTTTTTTGGCAGGAACTCCAGTAAATCTTTCATAATGACCTAAATCTAAGTCTGTTTCAGCTCCATCATCTGTTACATAACATTCACCATGTTGATAGGGGCTCATTGTACCAGGATCAACATTTAAATATGGATCTAATTTTCTCAATCTTACTTTATATCCTCTAGCTTGAAGCACTGAAGCTAAGCAAGCTGAAGCTAAACCTTTTCCTAGTGAAGATACAACACCACCAGTTATGAAAATAAATTTTACTGATGAGTTTTTCATGATAGAAACCTAATAAATTATAAATTAATTGCCTAGGGGAACCGTTGGAATAATTGGTTCATTCTTTTCAACTGCTTTTTCGACCTCAATTGCAATAGATGATACATTATTAGATGAAGATAATAATGCAAGTAGAATGGAAGTTAAGAAAAAACAGGCACCTAAAAAAGCTGTAAATTTTGTTAAAAAGTTAGCAGTGCCTCTAGCAGTCATAAAGCCACCACCAGCGCCTCCTGATCCACCAATACCTAACCCACCACCTTCACTTTTTTGAAGCAAAACAGCACATATAATGGACAAAGCAAGAATAATATGAATTATTAAAATAACTGTAATCATAAGAAACCTATAATAATTAAGAAAACATATTTATCTGTTTAACGGCTGAACTGTAAATTGCAAGAAAATCTTTTACATTAAGACTAGCTCCTCCAATAAGAACGCCATCAACGTTATTGATAGACATAATTTGATTTGCGTTAATTACATTCACAGATCCACCATATAAAACTTTAACAATTTTATTTTTTTTTACATTTAATTCATTTTTAATAAATGTATGGATTTCTTCTATTTGATCAACATTTGGAATTTTTCCAGTGCCAATCGCCCAGATAGGTTCATATGCAATAAAAAAAGGTTCGTTTGTCTCTGGCAAAGATTGTTTAATTTGAAGCTTAATATGATCTAACGCATTTCCACTTTCTCTTACTTCTAAACTTTCTCCAACACAAATAATAGGAGTTAAACCAAAATTAATAGCTGCTTCTGCACATTTCTTAATATAATTATGATCTTCATTATAGATTTCTCTTCTTTCAGAATGGCCTAAAATTACATAATCGCAACCGGATGACTTTAGTGAGGCAGATGAAATATCTCCGGTGTAAGCTCCATTTTGTTTATAGTGACAATTTTGACCACCTAAATAAACTGAAATATTTTGAGTTAATGAAAAAAGGTAATCAATGTTAATAGAAGAAGGAAAAATGCAAGCTTTCACTTTATCATTAAATTTAAAATCACTTATACCTTTTACAAAATCATGAATTTCTGTTTTATTTAAATTCATTTTCCAATTAGCAGCAATAAACATAAAGCAGTCAAACCTCGCAAGTAAAAAAAAAAAATATTTATAAATCTAATTTTTTAGTATATTAAAATTAAATAATCAATTATTTAGATTAAGGTTATTAAAATGTTAAGATCTTTACGCAACCAAACTCAGTCAATTTTTTTTAAAGCATTCCTTTTTTTATTAATAATAGGGTTCGCATTATGGGGTGTTGGTGACTTAACAGGTGGCTTAAATCAAAAACCTATTTTGTCTGTCGATTCTAAAGAAGTTACAAGTGAAGAAATTATCAATGAGTTAAATCGTTTAAGATATACTTTGCCTCAAAGACCATCCCTTCAAGAAGCAATAAATAATGGTATGTTAAAAACTGTTCTTGATAAATACGAACAAGAAATTTTAATTAACGCTGAAGCAAGTGTCTTAAATTTATCTGTACCTTTAAAAATAACAACTACGACTATTGGTAATGAAAAAGCTTTTAAAGATCCATTAGGAAAATTTTCACAAACTAGATTTTTAAAATCTTTAAATAGTGCAGGCCTTTCTGAAAGCAAATATATAGATTCTATTCATACGGAAGCTAATTACAAACAATTATCTATGCCATTTTCTAATAATTCGCTTTACAGCAATAAATTGATTAAGAAATTAATCAATTGGCAGAATGAAACAAGAGATATTGATTATGTTTTTTTTAAAAACATCAATAAAGAAAGTATAAAACAACCTCAAAAAAGTATTCTTCGAGAATATTATAATAATAATAAAAAGTTATATGAAATACCAATAACGAGAGATGTTAAATATATCGAAATAAATCCATCTATCTTCAATAATCAAGTTAAAATAAATGACAAAGACGTTAAAGAAATTTATGAGTCTGATAAGTCAAAATATATTACTGAAGAAAAAAGAAAGTTTTATCAAGTAATCACTCAAGATATAAATAAAGCAAATAGTTTTATAAAAAATATAAAAACTGGCCTTGATTTTGTAACAGTTGCAAAAGATAACTTTAATTTAACTTTAAATGACATCGACATTGGGTTTGTAAAGAAATCCGAATTACCTTCAATTGTAGTTAAATCCCTTTTTCAAGCTAAAGTTAAAGACTTAATAGGTCCTATTAAAACAAAATTTGGATATAGCACTTACAAAGTCATTTCTATACAACCTGAAAAGATAGTTACGTATAAAGATGCTTATGCAGGCATAAAAGAAGAATTGTTGAAAGAATTAACATTAGATTTTTTATACAAAAAAATTGATGTTATCGAAGATTTAATAGCTGAAGGTAATAATTTAAATGAAATAATTAAATCTAAATCTATTGGTAGTACTTTGTCTATTAATAGAATTAATAATGTTTCAAAAAATGGAATAATATACTCATATAATGGAGAGAATCAATTTGTAAATAAGAATAAAGTCTTTTTAG
>CAZWGZ010000020.1:0-16414 GCA_964633395.1 uncultured Rhodobacterales bacterium | reverse complement strand
CGAGTTACCGTAGAATAATCTAAGGCTGTAAATAAAAAAATGAACTCTACAGCAAATAATATGCCTGCAATCACTCCTGGAATAAAGCTCCCATCAGATATGATGATTTTCTTTTTAGTAAAGTAACAATACAAAAGAATTGGTATTATCGCCAGTGTTGATCTTAATGCCACTTGAAATACAGGATGCATTCCAACATTAACTAATTTAACGCAAACTTGATTTAAACCGAGTAAAATAGAAAAAACAATTAGAAAAGATGCTGCTAATCCGTCAATTGATTTATTGGTCATTTTAATTACCCTTTTTAAGGGTAATAGCTGCCACCGTTAACATGAATAGTTTGACCTGTAATAAAATCTGAATGAGGTGCGCATAAATTAGTTATCATAGTAGCTACTTCTATGGGCAAACCTTTTCTGCCAACAGGTGGATTTGAATGGGATGGATGAACTAAACTACTTCCTGCTGAAGCTCCTCTAACTGTATCAATTAATCCAGGTACAACAGTATTTATTGTAATTCCTGTTTCTGCATATTCCATAGATAATGCTCTTGTAAAACCTACAACTGCTGCCTTGGAAGTTATAACATGAGCTCTTCCAATGGCACTTATATGAGCAGATAATCCACCTAAGTTGACTATTCTACCCCAATTATTTTCTTTCATTAGAGGTATCACGGCCTTACAAGTGTGAAATAAAGAATCTATATTTATTGACATAACAAATCTCCAATCATCAAAAGTCATATCATCAAATTTATTAAACTCTCTTTGAGATGCGTTATTTACCAATGCTGAAATATTACCAAGTTTAGCTGCTTCAAAAACTAATTCTTTAGAAGTTTCTGGCTTTGTTAAATCACCAATAATACGATTAGCTAACACACCATTTTCCTTGACCAATTTTACTGTTTCGTCAGCTCCATCTTTATCTGTATTAGCGTGAACTAATATATTAAAACCTAATTTAGATAAACTTTCACAAGTTGCTCTTCCAATATTTTTGGCCGCACCTGTTACAATTGCTACTCTTTTTTTTGCATCATTCATCTAATAACGTTCCTATTTTAATTAAATAATATTGATATTATGACATGATCTTTCGATTAGATATAGCTTTTAAAACTTTAATCATTATATTTTTAGCGTGGTTATAGATTTCTTATTAATTACTAAAGAATGCACTTAAACTAAAATAAATATTTCAATATATAAACTTGAATTTTTAAAAGTTAGTTATTAACATGTTTAATATTATAAATGATTGGATTTGATAATGACACAAATAATAAAAGACTGGCGAAATGATATTTATGCAGTCTTCAAAGATTTAGATATAACAATGGTTTCACATGTTCCTGATGCGGGTCATACTCCGTTAATAAACCTTTGTGAAAAAGATAATGAAATTGATGTAGTTACTCTTACGACTGAACAAGATGGTGTAGGATTATCATGTGGAGCATACGCCGGTGGTAGAAAAAGTGCATTGCTAATGCAATCAAGTGGAGTTGGTAATTGTATTAATGCATTAGCTCTTCCAAATATTTGTCGAATTCCATTTCTTACTATAGTTTCTATGAGAGGTGAGTGGGGAGAATTTGTTCCATGGCAAGTACCAATGGGTTTAGGAACTCCTAAAGTTTTAGAGGCTATGGATATTAAAGTATTTCGTGCTGATTATGAAGAAGAAGTAGGATTAACTGTAGATGCAGCAGCAAAGTTTGCATTCAATACCAATAGATCTGCAGCGGTTTTGCTTTCTCAGAAAATGATTGGCGCCAAACAATTTAAGAATGGATGATAAGTTATGATTGATAGAAGACCATTTGTACAAAAAATTTTAAATAATAGAAAAGACAATTTAAGAGTTGTTAGTGGAATAGGGACTTCAACTTGGGATTTAATGTCAGCGGGTGATAATCTGGGTAATTTTGGTTTTATTGGAGCTATGGGGCAATCTATGCCTTTTGCATTAGGTCTTGCAACAGCCCAGCCAAACTTAAGAGTGCTGCTGTTTACTGGTGATGGTGATACCCTGATGAGTCTAGGTTGCATTCCTACAATAGCCAATCATCCTGTATCAAATCTAACTGTAATAGTTCTTGATAATGAATCTTATGTCGAAACAGGAAGTCAACCAACAGCAACTGCAGGCAAAACTGATTTAGAGCATGTAGCCAAAGGTTCAGGGATTAGCAACTCTTATACTGTTAACCATGAAGATGATTATGATAAAATTATGAATACAGTTTATAATGAAGATGGTCCTTCTTTTATTGTGATTAAATGTCAGGCAAAAGCTACTCCTCTAATTTTCCCTCATTCTTTTGACGGATCAATCTCGATGAATAGATTTATGAGTACGATTAAAGCCTAATGACTGAAAAAAAAATAACTAATATTGCAGTTCTTGGATTAGGAACAATTGGTAAACGTCACGTTTTGGCCATAGATAAAATCGATGATATTCAAGTTTGTGGTATCATTGATTTAGATCCTTTAACAAAAAATTTTTGTGACATTAAAAATATACCTTTTTATACAGATTTACAAAAATTGAAAAATGATAGTGAACTCGATGGTGTGATTATATCTACACCTACTATTTCACATTTTGATGGTGCATTTTCAGCTCTCAAGTTAGGTCTAGATATTTTAATTGAGAAGCCTATTTCAGCTAACGTTAGCCAAGCAAACGAAATATCAAATATTGCTAAAGAACAAAATTGCAAAGTTTTAGTAGGGCATCAAAGAAGATATTATCCATTAGTATTAAAGACAAAGGAAATAATTAAAGAAAAAAAAATTGGTAAAGTTATTGGTTTATCAGGGATATGGGGATTACGAAAAGATATTGAGTATTTTGACGCTAACTGGAGAAAAGAAGTAACTGCAGGACCCGTTATAACTAATTTAATTCATGAGATCGATTGTTTGAGATTTATTTTTGGTGAAATTGATGCCGTTTCTTCTTTTTCAACTAATACTGTTAATAATTTTAAGAAAGAAGATATTCTTACTGTGAATTTAAAGTTTAAAAGTGGATTATTAGGAAATTTCCTAATAACTGATAGTGGTTCTTCTCCATGGTCTTGGGAAACAGCTGTTGGTGAAAATATAAATCTTCCAAAGCTAAGTGAAAATAGTATTCGAATAATAGGAACTGAGGGTTCTCTTGAATTTCCAAACTTAAAATTATGGAATTATAAAGATATTAAAAATAAAAATAACTGGAAAGATGATTTGATTGGAGTAAATATTAATTTTGATGAAATTGATCCATATATATCTCAGATAAAGCATTTTAGGGATGTAATTAATAGAAAAGTTGAACCATTAACTAATGCAGACGATGCAAAGTTAACTTTGAAGGTAGCATTGTCTATCTTAGAATCCGCTGATAGTAATCAAACAATTATTATCTAATTTAAACCATAATATGTATAATTAAAGAAAAAGGGAGTGTTGGTATGTTTGACTTAAAATTGAAGGATAAAGTTGTAGTAATTACAGGAGGAAGTGATGGTTTAGGTTATGCATCCGCTCAATTACTATCTTCTCAAGGTGCAAAAGTAGTGATATGTGGTAGACGTGGAGATTATTTAAAAGAAAAAGCACAAATTATATCTGAAGCAACAAATAATGAAGTTTTAGATATTCAAGCTGATGTTAGTAAAGCGGATGATTGTAAAAAATTAGTTGAAGAAACAATTTTAAAATTTAAAAAAATAAATATTTTAGTTAATAATGCGGGTGCTTCTGCAGCAGGTTTTTTTGAAGATGCTACTGATAAAATATGGGAAGATGATATAAATTTAAAAATAATGTCCACGGTTAGAATGTGTAGATTAACTATTCCTTATATGAAACTGAATAATGGAGGAGTTATTATCAATGCTACTATTGGAGGAGGAAAAGCTCCCAACGCTGGATCGCTTCCTACTACAGTTACAAGAGCTGCAGGGATTAACCTAACTAAATCATTAGCTAATGAATATGCTAAAAATAATATTAGAGTTAATACAATATGTATTGGTTTAATTAAAAGTGCCCAATGGGATCGTCGTGCAGGATCTGACGGTGTAAAAGAACTTTATAAAGAAATGTCTAAAAAAGTACCTATGGGAAAAGTTGGGGAAGAGATTGATTATGCTAATTTAGTTGCATTTCTTTCATCAGAAAAAAGCTCATATATAACTGGAACGGCTATTAACTTAGACGGCGGATTGTGTCCAGTGGTATGATTGATTTTATCTAACCATACCACTTGATATTTGAAGTACATTTAAGGTTTTTTTATTCTAGGAGGATCAATTTCAGCTAATTCACATGCATAATCAAGTAATGCGCTAAAATCCTTTTTTGCAAATTTACCTGATCTAGCTTGAGCGTATACAGCCTGAACTGAAGAACCAACTGGTAATCCAACTCTGAAGCTATTAGCGGTTTCAATCGCTAATCCCATATCTTTATGAGCAAGATCAATTGTAAATCCTGGTTCAATATCATTTTGGAGCACTTTTGATAAAAAATTAATATGAAATTGACCATTATTCGCTGTGGTTCCAGCATTTACTTCTTTAAATGTATCAAGATCTAAACCAATTTTTTGAGCTAAAGTTAAGGCTTCTGCTGTGATTTGAGCAATGCTTAAAATCTGAAAGTTATTAACAACTTTGGCTCTTATACCTGATCCAACTTTACCACATCTTATAATTTTAGTGCCCATTGCATTTAATAAAGGTTCAACCTTCTTGAACGCATTTTCATCATCGCACCCAACCATAAAAAGTGAGTCTCCAGAAATAGCATGACTAACTAATCTACCAACAGGAGCATCTATGAATTTAATATTTTTTTGTTGGCATAGTTGATAAACTTCATCAGTACCAGTTGGTGCAATTGTACTCATATCTAAAATAATTGTATTAGGCTTAGCAAAAGATAAGACACCATCATTATCAGTCATAACTGCCTTAACATTTTCTGTTGATGGCAACATCATTACAATTATATCCGCATTTTCAACAGTATCTTTTATACTTTTTCCTGGAGTACCACCAACTTTAATAACAGGATCCATTTTTTCATTAAATATATCAAACACTGAAACTTTTGTGCCCTTTTTAATAATATTCTGAGCCATTGGTCCACCCATGGCCCCAAGTCCTATAAAAGCAACTTTTTCTCCCATTTCCTATCTCCACAAATTTAGTCTAAATTAAATTATTAATGCTTATAATTAACATGTTCTTAATAGTTATTAAAGATAGCAAAATAAAAAAATAAAAATATTACTTAATAACTTAAATTGAATAAATTACGTTTTTACAATATATTATATATATAATTTATAATTTTGGTCTTATATTTTTATTCAAATAAATATATTTTATAGGCCCATAAACTAACAGGTTTTCATGAAAAAAAAAATACCAGAGGCATCTAATGTAACTCCTAGTGATTTTATTATTATAGGAGGAGCAGGTGATCTCTCTTTAAGGAAAATAATTCCAGCATTGTTTTGGCGTTTTTTAGATAATCAAATTAATAGCGACACAAGTGTTATAATATGCGTTCATAATCAAATTAATATAGATCAGCTTAAATCAAAATTAATACCTCATTGTAAAGAAGCAATAGCTAAAGATATTCATAATAAAGAAAAATGGGTGCAATTTATTGATTTACTAAATATCGTAGTTCTTGATGTTGTAACTGGATTAGGAGCCTATGATTTATCCATACTCTTAAAAAAAAGAATAAATATTAAAAGACCTCTTATATTTTATCTCGCAATTTCGTCTGGTTTATTTGGTCATGCATGCCGATTAATTGAAAAAGCAAAACTTAACTTACCACAAAGTAGGCTAGTAGTTGAAAAACCAATAGGTCACAATAAATTATCTGCTATTGAAATTAACAATCAATTATCTGAATTCTTTCAAGAACATCAAATTTATAGAATTGACCATTATCTAGGAAAAGAAACGGTTCAAAACCTTATGGCCTTAAGGTTTGCTAATACTTTTTTTGAAAATCAATGGGATAACAAAAATATCGATAATGTTCAGATTACAGTTGCAGAAACAATTGGAGTAGAAGATAGAGTTTCTTACTACAATGAATATGGCGCTATAAGAGACATGTTGCAGAACCATTTGCTTCAATTAATATGTTTAGTAGCAATGGAGCCACCATCGTATTTTGATGCCGATCAGGTAAGAGATGAAAAGTTAAGAGTTTTAAAAGCTTTGAAGCCACTTGACGTTACGGAAATGCAAATAGGACAATATCAAGGTTATGAAAGTGAGTTAGGAGAAGTATCTAACACAGAAACTTTTGTATCACTTAAAGTTTCTATTGATAATTGGCGATGGGCAGGCGTACCTTTTTATATAAGGACAGGAAAAAAAATGTCCATTCGAGCTAGTGAAATTATTATTACTTTTAAAAAGAAGCCACATGATATTTTTTCAAAGTTGAAAGATGGCAAGGATGATGATGCTCCTAATAGGTTGATTATAAGAGTGCAGCCCCAAGAAGGTTTGAAATTAAAGCTTACTTCCAAAGCTCCTGGACCAGGTGGAATGAGATTTTTTCCTTCAGAACTAAATTTATCATTTGGAGATACTTTCGCTGAAAGGTTGCCAGACGCTTATGAAAGATTATTAATGGATATAGCAAGAGGAAATCAGACATTGTTCATGAGATTGGATGAAGTGTTAGCTGCATGGGACTATATTGATCCTATTGTTGAAATTGCTCGACAAAATCCACCACAATTATATAGAGCAGGTACTATGGGTCCTGAAGATACTATTTTATTATCTAAAGGTCATCTTTGGATTGATCCTAAGGATTATAAAGAATGAGTGTTGCAAAATTAATTTCTAAAAAATTATCTTTATCTATAGAAAATAATGGAATGGCAAGCCTAGTGATTTCAGGAGGAAGTAGCCCGTTAAAAGTATTTGAAGAACTCTCAAATATCGATATACCTTGGCCCAAGGTTAAAGTTACTTTAGTAGATGATAGATTAGTTGATTACAATAATAAATATAGTAATCATAAACTTATTTATGATTACTTTTTAAAAAACAAAGCTAAGTCAGCTCAATTCATTCCTTTAACTAAAGAAATAATAACTAAAAATCTTATTCGAACACCCTTTGATATTACGTTGCTTGGTATGGGTGACGATGGTCATTTTGCATCGTTATTCCCAGATATGGTAAATGATTTTAGTGCTTTTAATACAAAGGCTGAGCCAGAAATTTTAAAAATTTCTTCTCATGGAGTTCCTTTTTTACCAAGAATAACTATGAACTTTTCTTTGATTTTAAAAAGTCATTTTATAATTTTATTAGTGAAAGGGTCAAAGAAACAAAATACTCTTGATAAATCATTAAATGATAAGTCTTTTCCGATACATTACCTTTTAAAAAATAGAGTTTCTAATTTTTATATAGAGAAAATAAATGACTAAATTTAAAAGTAAGAAAATTAATTAAACATGGCTGAAATTCTTGAAAATCAAATTCTAGATGCTTCTTCAAAATTTGAAGATTCACTTCCTATCTCATCAATTCAACTAATGAATAAGCTTGATGAATGGGGTATATCTTATAAATGCTATAATCATATTCCTCTTAAAACTGTAGAAGATTCTAAAAAACATCAAAGTCAATTTTTAAACTTTGAAAATGGTGGTGGCCATATTAAAAATTTATATTTACGAGATCACAAAAAAAATAATATTTTAATCGTAGCTGAACAAGATTGTCTGATTGATTTAAAAAAACTTAGTGCACTTATTTTTAGAGGAAGACTATCATTTGGAACTCCAAATCGTTTAATGGAAAACTTAGGAATAAGGCCTGGAGCTGTAACGCCTTTTTCTATGATTAATGACATAAAAAAAAAAGTAGATTTATTTATTGATATTAAATTAAAGAATTGTTTAAAGATATATGCTCATCCACTTGTGAATGATAAAACACTTGAAATTTCACCTAAAAACCTAGATATATTTTTTGATAAATTAGGTGTCACACCTAAATGGATTGATTTGAATTAAAATTATATATTTATAAATTTGCTAAATAAAACAGTAAGTTTATTTAATAAAGTTAGCATGACAGTTATTTATTAGTTTTAGTTAAAGTTGACTTCAAACACCATCCTTTATGATATGAGATTTTCTTTTTACTTACCTTTGTTAGAGTTAAAATATCTAAATCAAATTTTTCAGCCATTTCTTTGAGTGATAGTTGAATGTATCCATGAACTTTATGAAAAAAATCATATGTCTTTTTACTAGTTTCATTACTTTGTATTCGTTTTGACAATTATTTCTCCTGGAACTTTATATAAAATAAACTTATACGCCACTTTTTGATTATGGATTAATTATTATTTTATAAATATTATTAAAACATCCGATAAAAATATAATTAATTCAAGTTTGTTAAAATTTATTTAGCTGAAGCAATAGCCGCATGTAATAGAACATTGGTACTAGATGCAGCCCATTCAGGTTTGATTTCTTCGGCTTCATTATGACTTAATCCATCAACACATGGACACATAATCATTGCTGATGGAACAACCGTATTGATCCAGCAAGCATCATGGCCAGCGCCTGAAACAATATCTTTATATGAATAATCAAATTTTTTAGCACTATCTCTGATATTATTTAAACACGTTGCATCAAAAGCAACAGGATCAAATCCTCCAATTTGTTTCATATCAAACTTAACTTTATATTTCTTGCATATATCTATTGCTAAAGATTTTAATTCATCTTCCATTTTTTTAAGTTTATTTATATCAGGAGATCTGAAATCAATAGTAAAGAGACTTTGTCCAGCAATTACATTTCTAGAATTAGGTGATACTTCAATGTGACCAACGCTACCAAGTGCATTTGGTTGATTTTTTATGGCAATATCGTTTACAGTTAAAATAATTTCAGACATTGCTAGAGATGTATCTTTTCTAACATGCATTGGAGTGGTTCCTGTATGTTGCTCTAATCCTGAAAGCTTGACTTCCAACCATTTTAAACCTTGTCCATGTGTTACAACGCCAATATCTATTTCTTCAGTCTCTAGAATAGGTCCTTGTTCAATATGCAATTCATAGTAACAATGAAATTTTTGTTTTCCTACTTGTTCAGGTCCTTTCCAACCAATTTTTTCAAGTTCATTACCAAAAACATTTCCTTCTGCATCTTTGGCAGATAATAGAGTGTTAACATCATATATTCCAGCATATCCTGCGGATGCCATCATTGCGGGAGCAAAACGAGAACCTTCCTCATTAGTCCAATTGACAATCATTATTGGGTGTTTAGTTTCAATATTAAGGTCATTTAACGTTCTTACGATTTCAAGTCCTGCTAATACACCTAGAACCCCATCGTATTTTCCACCAGTTGGTTGAGTGTCTAGATGACTTCCAATTACAACTGGTAATGCATCTTTAGATGAACCTTCTCTTATTAAAAACATTGAACCTAATTCGTCAACGGTCATTTTCATACCAGCATCTTCAGACCACTTTTGAAATAATTTTCTGGCTTCTCCATCTTCTTTTGTAATAGTTTGTCTATTATTTCCACCAGCTATTCCTGGACCTATTTTAGCCATGGTCATTAAACTATCCCATAATCTATCTTGATTAATTGAAATATTTGTCTCTTTAATCATTGATATCTCCATCGTGTAATAGTCTGATTAATTATAGTTAAATTATTATATTAATATAATATATATAAGTTAATAAATTTAAAGGAATTTGAATTGTTTATATTAGATCCAAGATTAGAAAACGACACTATATTAATTAAAGAGAGCGATAATTTCCAAATTAGACTAATGAATGTAAAAGATTTTTTTTGGGTTATCCTTATTCCTAATAAACCTAACTTAATTGAGTTGAGCGACATAAAAACTCAAGAAAGAAATGAGTTATTAAATTTTGCTAGTGATTTAGGTGATTATATCAAATCCACACAAAATTTAGATAAAATAAATATTGGGATGTTGGGTAACGTAGTATCACAATTACACCTTCATGTAGTTGTAAGAAGAAGAGATGATTTAGCTTGGCCTGGACCAGTCTGGGGATGCAAAATTACTAAAAAATTAGATAAAGAAACGTTAAACTATAGATTAGAATTAATTAGAAATTTTTAGAAAACATTATAAGTATTTGAGGATATAAAAAGTAATGGACTTTACATTATTTAAATTAATTACAGATCAAAGTATTATTTCATTTTTAATGATTATTTTAATTGGATTGTTTATTTGGGGAAGATTAAGATATGATGCCGTCTCCTTAATAATGTTATCTTTATTTGTAATGTTAGGATTTATTCCAGCAAAAGAAGCTTTTTCAGGATTAGGACATCCAGCTGTCGTAACGGTCGCTTTAGTTTTGTTGATAAGTAAAGGATTAGAAAAGTCTGGCTTCATTTCTTTTATAGGAATTAAAATACAACAAATTATCAATTCTGAGATGCAGTTTATTTTAATACTTTGTTTTATTGCAGCATTTTTATCATCTTTTATGAATAATATAGGTGCAATGGCAATGTTATTGCCTATTACAATCTCTATTTGTCAAAAAATGGAATGGAACCCATCAAAATTTTTAATGCCTCTTGCATTTTCATCTATTTTAGGAGGAATGAATACAAAAATTGGAACTCCTCCTAACATAATAATTTCTGAAATTAGAGGTGAGTATTCAAGTTCTGAATTTAGTTTCTTTGATTTTGCTTTTGCAGGAGTTCCTGTGAGTGTAATTGGAATACTTTTCATTATGTTGATTGGGTGGAGATTAATTCCTATAAGGCCAATTAATTCGGTTAATAATCCTTTAATTAATTTAGATGATTATCTTGTTGAAATGGTTGTAAATAAAAATAGTACTTTAATAAATAAGCGAGCTTATGATTTGAGAAATCTGTTAGATATAGATACTTCTTTATTAGGACAAATTGATGAAAATGAAAGAAAACAGGAAGTTCATGGAAATCAGAAAATTCATGAAGGACAAATTTTAATTTTTAAAATAAATCCAGATTATATAGCAGAAATTCAAAAAGAATTTGGATTAAGTTTAAACTTAGAAAATGATATAAAAAATAATGAAAATTTAGCAGGAATTGAAGCTATAATCATTCCTAAATCTAGGCTTGTTGGAAGAAAGTATAGTTATTTTAAGCGCTTAATAGGAGGGCAACTTTCTTTGTTAGGATTTTGGAGAAGAGGATTAAAATATAGATTTAGGTTATCAAACGAAGTTTTTAGATCTGGAGATGTCCTGCTTTTAGCTAATAGAGAAAATAAAGATAAAATAGGAGAAAGATTAGAGTTAGCTGGTCTAATGCCTTTGTGGCAAAGAGAGTTTGATATTGTAAAAGATACATCAAAAATATTTATTGCAATAGCAATTTTTCTTCTAAGTTTAATGGCTATAATTTTTAATTTTTTGCCAATTATTGTTGCTTTTCTTCTTTGCGTACTTGCATTTACAAGTATTAAATTATTAACTGGTGACAGTATCTATAGACATATTGATTGGCCAGTTGTTGTCTTATTGGCTGCAATGATCCCTATAGGAAATACTTTGACGGATTATGGGATCACTTCCTCAATTACATCGTATTTAGCATCGTATTCAAAAGTATTGGATGTAGTTTGGATTTTGATAATATTAATGGTTATTACAATGTTTCTTTCTGATGTGATAAATAATGCTGCAACTGCAGTCATTATGGCTCCTATTGCAGCAAATTTAGCTATAGAAACAGGACAATCAGTAGATGCTTTTTTAATGTGTGTTGCTGTTGGAGCAAGTTGCGCTTTTCTTTCTCCTATTGGCCATCAATGCAATACTTTAGTTATGGGCCCAGGTAATTATAAATTTGGAGATTATTGGAAGTTAGGGTTACCCCTTGAAATTCTTATTATATGCATTTCAATTCCTATCATTTTATTTTTTTGGATATAGAAAAGAATGTTTAGCTTGGTTTCCAAAAAGATATTTTAATTTGATCCACTAAAATATACCAAGCGAGACTGAAAATAACAATAACACCTCCAGAAATCATAAAAATATTTGGAGTTTCATTAGTTCCCAACCAAACCCAAAAAGGTCCAAGTGCAGTTTCTAATAACATAAGAAGTCCAATATTAGATGCTTGGGTATAACGTGTTGCAAAAGTCAGACATGCAAAAGATATTGGCAATATAATTAATCCAGATAAGGAAATAGAAATTATATCTCCTTCAAAAAGTAAATGTGGTGAAACAATTAATAATCCTATTATCCCATTTCCTAGTGCACTTATCCCTGTTATAGTCATTGCTGGAATATTTGGTTGATATCTTAATAAGACTAAGCTTAAACCTAAGGATGCTGCCGCTCCAATTCCACATATAGTTCCTACTAAAACGCTTCCTTGTGGAGCATTGAGTACATTATCGCCATGGGCCATAGAAATACCAACACCTATTAGAGCAAGACAGGCTATTATCCAAGTAGATTTAGTTGTTTTTTCACCAAGTATAAATATCGAGAATATAGAGGCAAAAATAGGTGATGTTGCTAAAGTAAATAATATCAAAGAAGCAGAAGTTTCAGCAATTCCATAAGTAAAAAAAAATGAACTTATAATTTGGCAACAAATTATACCAAAACCAACTGGGGAAATGATATTTTTAAAATTTGTTCTGAAAATCTTAAAACAACTTGAAAATAAAATTAAGATGATCCCCATCTCAATTCCTCTCCAAGTTAACATTGACCAGACATCCATTTCAGACCATCTCATAAAAAGAACATCAGGTGATAAAATTAAAGCACCAATACTGGCTATCCCTATACCTTTGAAAAGGTTGCTAGACATTAAAAGTTTCAAAATAATTCCTAATTAAAAAATATTATTTGTTTTTATAGAAATCTAATAACGTTTTTATTACTTTATCAGGGTTCTCTTGTTGAACCCAATGTCCTGCATTTTCTATAATATGTCTACCACAATAATTAGCACATAAAATATTCTCCATTTTTTCTAATGAACCAGGTTTTTGAAAGATTCCCCAGTCTTTTTCACCTGCAATAAAACAAGAAGGCACTTCAATTTTTTTATTAGAAAAAACCTTTAAATCATTATTTTGATTATGAGAAGTATTACACCTATACCAATTAAGAGCGGGCTGGAAAGTGGTTCTTAAAAAACTATTTGTATAAACTTCTAATTCTTTATCATTAAGCCATTTTTCATAATTTCTATTTTTTGGAAAATGAGGCATAACAGCCTGGACCATATTTTGATTTAACTTCATAATATAATATTCAGGCATTTCTCCTAAATTTTCTGCAGTCCATGATTTAAGTTCATATGGCTTATTTTGAGACCAATCTGCACTTTTCATATGATAGTAAGATCTTAGGAATTTATGCAAATCATCTTTTTTTAAATGCATATCTTTATTCGCTTCAGGTGTAGAGTAATACCATTGATAATGTTTTCTAGGTGGATCTAATTTAGACAAATCTTTATGAATGGGGTCTTCCATTGATAAATCTAGATTAATATCTGGAGCACCAGTGTATGGAGCACTCATCATTATAACAGATTTAAAAATATCAGGTCTAATTATAGATGAAATGGCAGCTACTGAGGATCCTGCGTCATGTCCAACAAGTAAGTCAATATATTTAAGATTAAGAGCACTTAATAACGCAATTATGTCAGTACTAAGATTTAATAATCTATATTCCGATATATCACTTTCAAAAGAACTACTTCCTCCAGTTGTTAAACCATATCCTCTCATATCCGGTGCTAGAACTCTAAAGCCTTCTTTGGCTAAATCAGGCATTATTTTTCTCCAACTAAAGCTTAATTCAGGAAAGCCATGAAGAAGTAATATTGTAGGTTGTTTATTTTTAGTTAAATGATCTATCGAAGCTTCTAAGTAATGAATATTGAGACCTGTTGAAACTTTAATTTTATGAGATTTAATTATAGGATTAAGAAGGTCAATCATGAATTACTCCAATACTTCGATATTTAAAGATTTAGTTGGTTTTATATTTTTTTATAGTTGCAAGGTTAACTTCTATCCCAAGTCCAGATTTAGAAGAAACATCTACGATTCCGTTATTTAATTCAATCGGTTGATTTAGTAATTCTCTTCTAAATGGATGACTAGATTGATCATACTCCAAAATTGGTGATCTTGCGAAAATAGAATGATGAGCATTTGGGATAGATGCAATAACCTGGATAGATGCTGCTTGAGCTATGGCTGATCCCCAAACATGAGGATTAACTTCCACTCCAAAACTATGAGCTAAAGCTATTATATGCTTTGCTGCAGTGATACCTCCACATGATCCAATGTCTGGCTGAGCAATGTCGACAGCTCCATTTTCAAAAAGAGATTTATAACCAAACAAAGTATGCTCATTTTCACCACCAGCAATAGGCATTGTTAGTTTTGATCGTAGTTCAACGTAACCATTAACATCTTCTGGAACAACTGGTTCCTCGTACCATCTTAGGTTATATTCACTCAATGCATAGCCTAAATGCAATGCTTCTGATCTTCCATAAGCATGATTTGTATCAACCATTAAAGTTACATTTTTGCCTTCTAAAACTTCAGAAATAGATTTCATACATTTAAGGTCATCTTCTAATCCAAACCCTAATTTAATTTTCATATGATCAAAACCATTTTCATAGTGAGAAATAGCTTCTTCAGATAATCTTGAGGCCTCATCTTTTCCTTTGATACGGTAAAAACCAGTTGCATAAGGTTTTATCTTATTTCTAAAACATCCACCTAGTAACTGATAAATAGGTTGATCATAGAATTGGCCAGCAATATCCCATAACGCTATATCAATAGCACTTATTCCAGAAACAACAGACCCTTTACGACCATAATCTCTAGTCATGTTATACATTTTATGCCAAAGAACTTCTATATCCAAAGGAGATTGATCTAGTAATAATGGTTTGAGGGCAGATTCTATTACAGCAGCAGAGATTTCAGGTGGTTCTAATCCTTGACAAAAAGCTTCTCCCCAACCTGTAAGGCCGTTATTAGTTTTAATTTCAACAAGAGTTGCAGATCTTTGGTTTACCCACCCTTGAGAAAACGCAAAGGGCACTTCCAAATTTGATTTAATTATATGAACAATAACATGTGTTATTTTTATTCCCATTTTATTTCTCTATGTATTTTAAATTATTAAATATTTATATCATTTTGAAAAAATCAAATAAATCTATTTATTTGTCCTGCCACGAAGAGTGAGCGGTAATTGAGCTAGCATAAATATTCCTACTAAAGGCATTAGGATAAAAACTTTTACAAAGATCCAATCTTCAGTTTCAAGTTGCCTCCATGCTATTTCATTAACAATCGTAAGAAATAAAAAAAATAAACCCCATCTAAAACTAAGTTTGTACCATGTTATGTCAGTTAAGAAAAACTGAGAACCAAAAAACTGTTTCATCATTGATTTTTTGTAAAGAAGTCCAGTTAATAAAACAAAACAGAAAAATCCATTAAATATAGTAGGTTGAATTTTTATAAAGTTTTCATTATCTAATAAATATGCACCTGCAGTAAGTAATGCTGACATCGTTATTGAAAAAATCTGAAACTTTGAAACTCTTTTTTCCATTATATAAAAGGTTACTATCACTAATAAACTTAATATTAATGATATGAATGCTGCTATTATTAAACTGAAATATTGAGAACTAATAAAAAAACCTGATATAGGTATGATTTCAAAAAAAAAAGCACTTAAACGCATTTAAAAAAACCTTTTATTAATTTTTTCCCAAGAGTTTTTTGGTAAAAGCAGGATTTTGACTATCTTCTCTAAGCCAAATATTAAAAAATAAATTTATAAATTCTAAATCTTTTGTTTCTAAAACCTTTTCATGCTTAAAATAAAAATAAGCAGTGTTGTTTTCTTTAATTCCAATAAATGTATCATCCACTTTAATATCTTTAAAAGTATTTTTTAATAAAGTTCTTAATTCATCTAATTCTTCTTCAGTATATTCTTTTTGTTTTTTTAATTGATTAATAGTTTCTTTAACAACGCTTTTTCTCGAAATTTTTGTATTATATTTTAAAACTAAGGCAAATTTATTTTCTTCAAAATCACCTGTTTCTGAAAAAAGCTTTGCATCATACAAGTCCCAAAATAGATGAGAATAGTTAACTTCCCCAACTAATTTATAGTTAGAAAAGAAATTATTAAGAATAATATTTGTATTTAGACTTTTTTTAATTTGTTTATTACTATTTACTAAAGAATTAGAATTAGAATTAGAATTAGAATTAGAATTAG
>CAZWGZ010000019.1:0-16905 GCA_964633395.1 uncultured Rhodobacterales bacterium | reverse complement strand
CGAAAATATCAAGAATATTAAAAATAAAAAAAGTTGGTCATGGGGGCACTTTAGACCCTTTAGCTTCAGGTGTGTTACCTATAGCCTTAGGTGAAGCAACTAAAGTTATTTCGTTTATACAGGATAAACAAAAATGTTATTCTTTTACAATTAAGTGGGGAGAGACGACAGAAACAGATGATCTAGAAGGAGCTGTATTAGAAAGATCTGAAGTTAGGCCTAATATTAAGCAAATTAACTCTATAATTCCTAGTTTTATTGGTGAAATCTTACAAAAGCCACCTATATATTCTGCTATCAAAGTAAATGGACAGCGTTCTTATAAACTTGCTCGAAAAAATATTGAAGTAAATCATGAATTTAGAAAAGTAGAAATTTATGATTTAATTTTAAAAAAAATTATAAATCTGGATAAAGCAGAATTTGAAGTTAAATGTGGAAAAGGAACTTATGTAAGATCGTTAGCAAAAGATTTAGCAGAAAAATTACACACAAAAGGGCATGTAATTCAATTGAGAAGATTGTCAGTTGGAAATTTTGAAGAAAAAGATACGATTTTAATAGATTTTACTAAAGAAATAATACATAGTCCGATGATTTTTAATAAAATTTTACCAATCGAAACTGTGCTAGACGACATCCCGGCACTAGTTTTAAACAAAACCGAAGCGAGGCAGATAAAACAAGGTCAAAAACTTGAATTAAATTCTTTAGAAAATATAGATCATTTTTTAAAAAAAAATCCAAATTATAATAAATTTGAAAAAATTTATGCAGTTGAAAATAATGATCCAATAGCTTTGATTACAATTTATGAGGGAATAGTTAAACCTGCTCGTATAATTAATTTATAAATAGAAGGGAATGACGATGTCGATAGAAAAACAAAAAACAGTTGAAATAATTAAAGGCTATGGAAGCAACGAGAAAGACTCTGGTTCAGCAAGTGTACAGGTTGCAATTTTAACAGAGCGAATTAAAAATTTAACAGAGCATCTTAAAATTCATAAAAAAGACTTTGGATCACGTCGTGGTCTTCTAAGTATGGTTGGACAAAGAAGAAACTTATTACAATATATTAAGAAAAAAAATGATGCCAGTTATCAAGAGTTGATAAAAGCTTTAGGATTAAGACGTTAAGTTCTAAAATAATAATATTTGATATTGTCATTAATTTAAAAAAATATGTTTAAATAACATAAAAATTTAGTAGTTAGAGGATAAAAGTATGTTTGAGGTATATAGGAAAGAAATCACATGGGGTGGTCGTTTATTAACTTTAGAAACAGGAAAAATTGCTCGACAAGCCGATGGAGCAGTTATGGTCACGTATGGTGGAACAACTGT
Organism: uncultured Rhodobacterales bacterium; assembly: GCA_964633395.1. Classification (GTDB taxonomy): domain Bacteria; phylum Pseudomonadota; class Alphaproteobacteria; order Puniceispirillales; family Marisalimonadaceae; genus CAJJBL01. The sequence goes on along the minus strand of CAZWGZ010000019.1, from coordinate 15,558 downwards.
TTTAGTTACAGCAGTAGGGTCCGCTTTTGCTAAACCTGGAATAGATTTTTTCCCACTAACAGTAAATTATCAAGAAAAAACGTTTGCAGCAGGAAGAATTCCAGGTGGTTTTTTTAAGAGAGAAGGGCGACCTTCAGAAAAAGAAACTTTAGTTTGCAGATTAATTGACAGACCAATAAGACCATTATTTCACAAAAGTTTTAAAAATGAAACTCAAATCATAGCAACGGTTTTAGCTCATGATATGGAAAATGACCCAGATGTTGTGGCTTTAATAGGTGCTTCAGCTGCCTTAACAATTTCAGGATTACCGTTTATGGGCCCAATTGGAGCATGTAGAGTGGGCTGGGACGGTAAAAATTATATTTTAAATCCTACAACAGAACAAATGCAAGACAAAACTCTAGATCTAGTAGTTGCTGGAACTACCGAAGGAGTTTTAATGGTTGAGTCTGAGGCATCTGAATTATCTGAGGAGATAATGCTTGGAGCAGTAGATTTTGGCCATAAAGAAATGGGTTCAGTGATCAAAGCAATAATAGATTTAGCAGAGGTAGCTGCGAAGGAACCACGTCCATTACCTGAAGAGCCAAAAGAAAAAGACGAGTATTCAAAAATTATAAAACCATTTCAAAAAAAGTTTGAAAAAGCTTATAAAGAAATGGATAAATCAAAAAGATCTAAAATGCTGTCTGAGATAAGGAGCGATATTATTTCAGCTCTGGGAGAGAACGCTAATTTGACACTCGCGTCTTCTTTAACAAAGAATGCAGAAGCTGATATTGTCAGGGGAAGCATATTAAAAACGAAAAAAAGAATAGACGGAAGAGATACTAAAACAGTAAGACCAATTGTTGCAGAAGTTGGAACTTTACCAAGAGCTCATGGATCTGCTTTGTTTACAAGAGGTGAAACTCAAGCGTTAGTTGTAGCTACGCTTGGTACAGGCCAAGATGAACAGATCATAGATGCTTTAGAGGGTGAATACAGAGAAAATTTTATGCTGCATTATAATTTTCCGCCATATTCAGTTGGAGAAGCTGGGCGTGTTGGAACACCAGGAAGAAGAGAAGTAGGCCATGGTAAATTGGCATGGAGAGCAGTACATCCTCTTTTGCCAACAGGTGATGATTTTCCATATACAGTTAGAATTGTCTCCGAAGTAACAGAATCTAATGGTTCATCATCAATGGCAACTGTTTGTGGTACTTCATTGGCTTTGATGGATGCTGGTGTGCCAATTAAAAAGCCTGTAGCTGGAATTGCAATGGGATTAATTAAAGAAAAAAACGAATTTTCTGTGTTGTCAGATATACTTGGAGATGAAGATCATTTGGGTGATATGGACTTTAAAGTAGCTGGAACTGAAGACGGTATAACTAGTCTACAAATGGATATTAAAATAACATCTATTACAAAAGAAATAATGGAAATTGCATTAGATCAGGCAAAGGAAGGCCGTATCCATATTTTAAATGAAATGTCTAAGGCTATTGGTTCATCCAGAGAAGCTCTTGCTGATACTGCACCAAAAATAACTACAATGAAGATCAAGGTAGAAAAAATTCGAGATGTTATTGGACCTGGTGGAAAGATGATAAGAGAAATATGTGAATTAACAGGTGCAAAAGTTGATATTGAAGATGATGGGACAATTAAAATAGCAGCATCTGACACTGAATCTTCTTTAGCTGCTCAAAAGAAAATTAATGATATTGTAGCGGAAGCAGAATTAGGTGTAATATACGATGGTAAGGTTGTAAAAACAGTTGATTTTGGAGCATTTGTTAACTTTCTGGGAACAAAAGATGGTCTAGTACATATTTCTGAATTACAAAATGCACGTACACAAAAAACAACTGATATATGTAAAGAAGGTGATACTGTTAAGGTAAAAGTAATAGGCTTTGACGACAGAGGCAAAGTTAAACTATCTATGAAACGTGTAGACCAAGAAACAGGCGCTGATATAGAGGATAAAAAAGAAGAAGAATAGTTTTAAAATTCAGTGAGGTAATTATGAGTGATGTAATAGCAAAATCAGAATATGTTAAAGCTTGGTCTGAAAGTGGTGTTGGTTGGGTTCAGTTAAACCACGAAAATAAACTTAACCCTTTGTCAGCAGGTTTTATATTAGCAATTAAGGAAGCGGCCGAAAAATTTGATAAAGACTCTTCTATCGGATGTATAGTTTTAATTGGATCTGAAAAAGCCTTTGCTGCTGGAGCTGATTTAAAAGAAATGGTGAAGCTAAATTATGCATCAGTATCTGAAACAAGATATATAGAAAACGGATGGCTTGATATACCTAAAATTCAAACTCCGATTATTGCAGGTGTAAAGGGTTATGCTTTAGGAGGTGGTTGTGAATTAGCTATGATGTGTGATTTTATTATTGCTTCTGATAATGCTCGATTTGGACAACCTGAAATAAATATTGGTGCAATTCCAGGAGCAGGTGGGACACAACGGCTAACTAGATCAATTGGAAAATCAAAAGCAATGTTAGCGGTATTAACTGGTGATATGATTTCGGCAAAAGAAGCAGAATCAGCAGGTTTAGTAGCAAAAGTATTTAACATAGATGATTTTGATAACTCTCTTAAAGAAATAGCATTAAAAATAGCTAATCAATCCAAACCTTTAGCCAAATTAGCAAAACAAGCTGTAAACGTGGCATATGAAACTACTTTAGATGAAGGTATAAGATCTGAAAGAGCTTTATTTTATTCTACTTTTGCTCTAGATGATCATGTTGAAGGTATGGAAGCTTTTTCAGAAAAAAGAAAACCAATTTGGAAAAATAAATAAATTTCTATTTTGTTAATCTAAATTATCTGATTTAGGTATTCCTACACTATGTAAACCACCATCTACATGATGTATATTTCCTGTAACTCCTGATGAAAGATCAGAAAGTAAATATAATGCTGAACTTCCAACTTCTTTTAGTTCAGGGTTAAACTTTAAAGGTGCAACGCTTTCAGAATATCTATAAACATGTCTTGCTCCTGAAATAGCAGCGCCAGCAAGAGTTTTGACTGGTCCAGCAGAAACAGCATTAACTCTAATATTATGTTTTCCTAAATCCATTGCTAAATATTTAATTGATGCTTCTAAAGCAGCTTTAGCAACTCCCATAACATTATAATTTGGAGTTGTTCGTTCTGCTCCTATATAAGACAAAGTTAGCAAACTTCCTCCTTTAGAAGACATTAATGGAAAAGATGATTTTGCAGTTCGGGTGAAACTGAAAGCTGATATATCAAGGGAGTTTAGAAAATTTTGTCTGCTACAGTTAATATATTTACCCTTTAATTCTTCTTTATCTGAAAATGCTAGTGCATGAACAACAAAATCGATTTCATTCCAATAGCTAGAGATTTTTTTAAAAAGATTCTCTATTGAATTAGGTTCATGCTCTTCATTAGAGACATCACATTCAAAACAATTTGTTGCTTTAATACTGTCCATTAGTGGAATTAATCTTTTTTTAAATCCCTCATTTTGATAAGTAAATGTTAAATCAGCACCTTGATCAGCCAATTCTTTAGCAATCCCCCAAGCAATTGACCGTTCGTTAGCAACGCCCATAATAAGACCTTTTTTATTTTTCATTAACGACATAATAATCTCTTCTTTAATTAAATTTAGTAAATGCTAGACAAGCATTTGTTCCACCAAAACCGAATGAATTTGAAAGAGCAAGGCTTATATCAATGTTATTAATTGTATTTCTAGGTATTTCAATTGAACCAATGTCAGGATCATCCGTAAGTATATTTGAAGAACCGGAGATAAAATTATTATTCATCATTATTAAAGTATAGATTGCTTCGTGAACGCCAGTTGCACCTAAAGAATGACCAGTTAAAGACTTAGTACTTGTAAGCTTTGGAATGTATTCACAGTTTTTGAATACTTCTTTTATTGCATGAAGTTCTTGCATATCTCCAACAGGCGTACTTGTTCCGTGAGCATTTATATAATCAACATTTTGATCTATACCAGCCAAGGCTTGTTGCATACATCTTACAGCTCCTTCTCCACTTGGGGCTACCATATCGTGACCATCAGAGTTGGCACAATGACCAGCAATTTCTCCATAAATTTTAGCACCTCTTGCTTTGGCATGTTCTAGTTCTTCAAGTACTAACATTCCTCCACCGCCAGCAATAACAAATCCGTCTCTATCAACATCATAAGGTCTTGACGCCAATGAGGGCGTATCGTTAAATTTACTAGACATTGCTCCCATAGCGTCAAATAAAACTGATAAAGTCCAATCAAGTTCTTCTCCACCACCTGCGAACATTATTTTTTGATTTCCATATTTGATTTGATCAGATGCTATTCCAATACAATGTGCAGAGGTTGAGCACGCTGAAGTTATTGAAAAATTCACACCTTTAATTTTAAAAAAAGTAGCAATACAAGCTGAAACTGTTGAACTCATACATCTTGGTACCATAAATGGACCTACACGTTTTGGTCCTTTTTCTCTAGCTATATCAAATGACTGAAGTAAGTTAGCTGTGCTTGGCCCCCCAGACCCAGCTACAAGACCTGTAGTTGGATTAGATATTTCGTTGTTTGTCAATCCTGAATCAGCAATTGCTTGCTCCATTGCTAAAACAGAGTAAGCAGCCCCAGCACCCATAAAACGTAATTGCTTTTTATCTATGTGTTCTTCTAAGTCTAATTTCACAGTTCCGTGAATTTGACTCCTAAAGCCCATTTCTTTATATACGGGAGAATGTACGATTCCTGATTTTTGATTAATTAATGAATTTTTAACTTCTTCAACATTATTGCCAATTGAACTAACTATTCCCATTCCTGTAACGACAACTCGTTTAATATCTGTCATTTTTAATCCTGCTTTTAATTATTTTAATCTTGAAAAAGCCCTACACGAATATCAGAAGCTTTAAAAACTATTTCATTATCACATAGGACTTTACCATCTGCAATTCCCAAAATTAATTTTCTCATTATAATTCGTTTGAAATCGAGGACATATTCTATTTTCTTAGCAGTAGGCAATATTTGACCTGAAAACTTAACCTCTCCAACTGAAATAGCTCTTCCTTTTCCTCTTCCTCCCATGTTACCTAAACAAAACCCTAATAATTGCCATAAAGCATCCATTCCAAGACACCCTGGCATAACTGGATCACTTTCAAAATGACATGCAAAGAACCATTTATCAGGTGTTATTTTAAATTCTGCATGAGCCAAGCCTTTATTATACTCTCCACCTGTTTCACTAATGTTTGTTATTTTATCGAACATCAACATTGGTGGGAGAGGTAACCTAGGAAAATCTAAACCAGCTAAACGGCCTTTTGCACAGTCAATTAACTCTTCATAGCTAAATGAATTCTTTAATAAAGTCACCACATAATACCTTCTATAATTTCAATAACATTATAAATCTTATATTATATTCAAACTATAATAAATCAATTATTGAATATGATTCTTTGTTGATCCCCAAATAAATTTTTTTTCAACCCATCCATCAAATTTGTCATTTTTAACAATTATAACTTTACACCATTCAGTATTACATTTTTTTATTTCAATTAATAGTTGTGGGAGAAGTTTAGCCTTTGAAAGGCTTTGGTTTGAAGGACTGATTTTAAGAAATGTAGTCTTTAAAATTAAACCTGTTTTAACTGATGATAGTAGATGAGTAGCTATCCAACCTTTTATATTATTATAAGTTACAACCTGTCTCCAATTATAGTATTCAGAAATTATTTTCATAGGATATTTTTTTTTTCTAAGTTCAAATTTAATAGGGTAATTAAGTCCTGGTCCAGATCTCATGAAAACTAGTGATTGATTCAAAGACACCATTCTGGGTATTTTTAAACCACTCCCATTAATTGCAACTTTAGGTTCATAGTTATTAGCTAAACTATCATTTAAAATAAGAGTCAAAAGAAAAAATGAAAGAATTATTATTCTACGTTGGAAATAATATGATAAAATCAATTTTTGCATACAGGACAATCAATATTTTTTATTAATTTAATCTTATCTAAACTTTGATTAATACCATCATACAAAAAAAGATATCCTGCCGTAGAAGAATATTTTTTTAAAGCTATTTCCTTAATTCCTTCAGTAACTTGCATGCTAGCAATTAATCCTGTGATAGAACCAATTATTCCTGCATCTCTACAGTTAGTGGTAGGAGCTTTATCTATAGTTTTAGGAAATACACATTCATAGCATGGATATATCTTATCAACCCCACTTTTCCATATAGACAATTGTCCTTCCATTTGGACTGCCGATCCTGATATTAAAATTTTATTATAATTATGTGATAACAAATTTAATATATATTTAGTTTCAGGGTTATCAGAACAATCAAAAATAAGATCAAAATCTTTTATACTTGAAGAAGAATCTAATTTTTTTACTTTCGGTATAATTAGTATATTAGGATTAAGCCTTGAACAAGCTGCAGCAAGGCTATTGGCTTTATCTATACCTATTTGATTATTGTCATGTGCTATTTGTCTATTAAGATTAGTTATGTCTACAAAATCATCATCCCATATTTCTATGTGACCAAATCCTGCTGCAGAAGCATATAATGCAACTGGACAACCGAGACCTCCAGCTCCAACAATAAGACATTTTGTGGTTAGAAGTTTTTCTTGACCTTCTTCGTCAAAATTTGGAATAATAACTTGGCGTGCATACCTATTTAAATCATTTTCATTAAGCATTTTATCCTCAACTTTTTAAGTTAGCAGATAAAACAGAATTAATTTTATCTGCTAACTTAAATGCAATAAGATTTTTATCTTGTTCAGGCCATTCTTCACAGCTGTTTTTATCAATTAAAAAAACTTTATTAGTATTTTTTCCAAATACTTTATTTTCACTTACGTCGTTTGCTATTATTAAATCAATTTTTTTAGAAATTAATTTTTCTTTTGCATAAGCAATTATATTTTCAGTTTCTGCAGCAAACCCAACAACTAGTTTTGGCCTTTTTTTACTTTGAGCTACTGATGATATTATATCTGGGTTTTCGATTGTTTTAAACAACAAAGGTTTTTTTAATTTTTTAATTTTATTCATAAGATTTGTTTGTGATAAATTTTTAAAGTCTGGGATTAATTTCCAGTCAGCTACTGCAGCCGCACAGATAACAACTGTTGCAGGTAATTGAGACATAGTTTCATCAAACATTTCTTGAGCGGATGTAATATGAATTATTTTATTAACATTTGGTAAAGGAATATTAACTGGACCTGTTATTAAGGTTACAAAAGCGCCTCTCTTTGCTAGTTCTGATGCTATAGCAAACCCTTGTTTACCAGATGATTTATTACTGACAAATCTAACTGGATCTATGTTTTCAATAGTAGGCCCTGCTGTAACTATTATTGAAATACCTTTTAAATGATCATTTGTTAAATGAGTAGTTTTTTTTAAATGAGATATTAGAGTGTTAAATATTAGCTTTGGCTCTGCTAAACGGCCTGTGCCACTCTCTCCACAAGCCATATCACCAGTTTCTGGTTCAATAAACTGTATACCTCTATCTAAAAGTTTCTGGTAGTTTTCTTTTGTGGCCAAGTTATTCCACATTATAGGATTCATAGAAGGAGCTAGTATTATTTTTGAAAAAGATGCCAGTAAAATGGTACTGGCAAGATCGTCTGCAATACCACAGGCTAATTTTGCCATTATATTTGCAGTTGCTGGAGAAATTAAAATTACATCTGGTTTTCTTGCTAAATGAATATGGTTCATTTTTGATTCGTCTTCAACTGAAAATAAGTCAGTATAACATTTTTTCCCGTTTAAACTTGTTACAAGTAAGGGAGTAATAAAATGTTGGGCAGATTTAGTCATCACTATATCAAGATCTATTTCAGTATTTTTAATAAGTCTTATGATTTCAAGTGATTTATAAGCAGCAATGCCCCCACATATAATTAGAAGCACATTAATTTTAGAGCCAATTAATTGTTTTGAAACTAAAAATCTTTCTATATTGACATTTAAATGACTACTTAGATTCAATAAAGCTTCTTGTTTATTTTTAGGAATTTTACTTAATTTTTTCCAGTTAGATATTGTAGATGGCTTGATATTCAGGTGTTTTGCAACCTGTCCTGTTCCTCCAAGAGTTAAAATTAAGTCCGAAATATATTTATCTAAAATCATTATGTTCTCGTAATATTGTATTATATAGCATTATAATAGGTTAAAATGAATTTAAAATGAAATAATTCATTTTTTTAATATAAATTTATCAATTTTATCTATAATTTCGGGAATTTTAAGTAAAATAATTTTATTTTTATGAATCCACTCTTCTAAAATTTGAAAAGGGTCGTCAGTTTCGTTAATCCATTTATTTATTAAAGGTCTAGATAATTCCCACATATTCACTTCTGGTCTCAGTTGTCTTGCTGTCCCCTCTGCCATTAACATTGTTTTTTGTAACAATGAAAACTGTGATTGAATTTCAATATTATAAGTTTTAGATAGACCTAATATTTGACCTAATAATTTAGCTAAAGAAACTTCACCTATAGGTTTGTTTAATATAGGAGTTGAAATGGCTCTTATTGCCTGAGCTAGTTGTTCATAGGATATATCATCACCTAGCATATTGGCTTCAGCATGAATTTCAACGACTTTTTTATAATTTTTATCCAACAAATAAGTCAGTAAAAGAGCCAGAAAATGACGATCTTTATTCTTTAATCTTCCCATAATACCAAAATCTATTGGAACAAGAACGCCATTTTTATCTATAAAAATATTGCCAGGATGCATGTCTCCGTGAAAAAAACCATCTCGAAATACTTGTAGAAAAAAAACTTCAGTAGAAACTTTAATAATTTTTTCTATATTATGCTTTTGTTTCTTTAAATTATAGATGTCATCAATTTTTGTTCCTTCAATATACTCTAAAACTAGTATTCTTTTAGTTGTTAAATCCCAATGTATTTTTGGAACTCTGTAATTTAAATGGTTTTTAAAATTTTCTGCTAATTCATCTGCCGCAGATGCTTCCATTGTTAAGTCTAGTTCAATTAAAGAAATATTAAAGAAAACTTTTAAGGTTTTAGACAGTTTTAGACGTTTCATTTTAGGAATAAAAAGTTCAATACATTTTGTACCCCAGTAAAAAAATTTAAAATCATTAAATAATAATTTTTCAATTTGAGGCTTAAGAATTTTTACAGCTACCTTATCACCATTTTTAAGAATGCCTGTGTGGACTTGAGCAACAGATGCTGATGCAATTGGAATTTGATCAAATGAAATAAAGATATCATTAATTAATGACTTAGTTTCTTTTTCAATAATATTTTTTGCTATTAAACCTGAAAAGGGCTTAACATTATCTTGTAACTTTTTTAAATGATCGCTTATTTCAATTCCTATCAGATCTGGCCTAGTAGATAAAACTTGACCAAATTTAATGTAACCAGGACCTAATTTAGTTAGGCAATTGAAAAGTTTAATTCCTATATTTAATTTATCATTTTTATAAAGAAAAAAATTAATAATTTTTATTATTAATTTAAGCTTACTAGAAACAGAATTACTCTTTGACAATGGAATTAAAGCACCTGCGTTTGTTAATTTTATAAAAATTAATAAACTTTTTATAAAAAAAACAGGTATTTTCCATATAGAATATTTTAAATTATTTTGTGTAAGCATTAAAATTTCCAACCAGAATGCAATGCAACAATTCCATTAGATAAATTACGATATCTTATTCTAGAAAAGCCAGCTTGTGAAAACATTTCAGAGAGCTCACTTTGGTTAGGGAATTTCCTTATGGATTCAACTAAATATGTATATGCATCTTTATCCCCAGTAATTTTTTCTCCAATAGCAGGCATAAATTTAAAAGACCAAATATCATATAATTTTTTAATAATATTATTCTCAACTTGACTGAATTCTAAACAAATAAATCGCCCTCCTGGTTTAAGTATTCGAAAAATCTCTTTTAATGCAGCGTCTCTATTTGTCACATTTCTGAGACCAAAACTAATTGTTGCTCTATCAAAAGAATTGTCAGGAATTGGAATTTTTTCTGCACTAGCCACAATCCAATGTAACTTTTCTTTATTTTGTTTTTTTCCTGCTTCTATCATTTCATGATTTATATCAATTACAAAAGCGGATCCTCCACCATTTTGGATAAATTTATGAGCTATGTCACCTGTTCCACCAGCAATATCGGCTAGTTTTTGATTTTTTTGTGGAGACAACCAATTTATGAGATCATTTTTCCAAGCTCTATGAATACCAAAGCTAGTTATGTCATTCATAACATCATACTTTGTCGCAACAGAGTTAAAAACCTCATTAACAAGCTTTTGCTTTTCTTCTCTTTTAACAATTTTATAACCAAAATCTATATTTGAGTTATCTATGGGTGACATTTTAACCTCAATTCATATATGTTAATTGAATATACTTTTTTAATATATTTTAAAACACTGTTAATTTTGAAAGAATAAAAAAAATGCCAGAATTACCAGAAGTTGAAACAGTAACTAGAGCTTTATCTAAAATAGTTAAAAGATCTAAAGTCAAAAGTGTTGAAATTTATAGGACAGACTTAAGGTGGCAAGTGCCAAATGATCTAAAAGAAATATTAGAAAATGATATTTTTGAAGAGCCATTTAGAAGAGGAAAATATATATTAATACCAACTAAAAAAGGTAATATTTTATTAATTCATTTAGGAATGAGTGGGCAAATTAAAATAAAAGAATCAATTCCTACATTATTAAAACATGACCACATAAGGATTTTAATTGAAAATAAAAAAAATCATATTTTTTCAATTACATATAACGATCCCCGCAGATTTGGTTATGTTGATTATTTGAATAAGGTAGATATTAAAAAACATTTTTTATTAAGAAACTTAGGAGTTGAACCGTTTAGTGAAGATTTAACTAAAAATTATTTATATAAAATATATAAAAAAAAAACGACGAATATAAAAAATGCTTTAATGGACCAAAAAATTATTGCTGGGATAGGGAATATCTATGCAAGTGAAATTTTATTTAGAGCAAAAATCAAACCTTCTAGAAATGTAAATAGTCTTAAATCTAAAGATTTAGAATTAATAATTGATTCCACAAGAGAGATACTTAAAAAATCGATAAAAAAAGGTGGAACAACAATTAAAGATCATAAACAGCCAGATGGAAAATTAGGTTATTTTAAGCAGAATCTTGCTGTGTATGGAAATGAAAATAAAAAATGTAATGATTGTAACAATTTAATTGAAGTTAGTATAATCAGCAATAGATCAACTTTTTTTTGTAATTATTGTCAAAAATAATTTGTTTAAAAGTATAGCAAACTAGCTATTAATAACTTGACAAAACACTAAGTATTAATTAATGGATAAGCATTAATTAAATTAAAGGTATTTCTAATGGCAAATCATATTTCTTCCAAAAAAAGAATAAGGCGTAATTCTAGGATGGAGATAGTCAATAAGATTAGAAAAAATAGAGTAAGAACTTTTATTAAAAAAGTTGAATCAGCTATCGAAAAAGGTGATAAGACATTAGCACAAAATGCTTTTGTACAAGCTCAGCCTGAAATGCATAGGTCAGTAACTAAAGGTGTTTTTAAGAAAAATACAATATCCCGTAAATTATCTAGATTATCAACAAGAATAAAAAATATAGCTTAAACCTTTAGTTATTATATTGTAATCAAATAAAGGAGCTTTGCTCCTTTTTTTTTGGATTAAACATAAAAAAAGGCGATTCGCACTTGTTATTTTTTTTAAGATAATAACAACTATTAATTAATTATAAAAAAAGAATGTATAAATATAATTTTTAAGAAAATTCTGGATTTCTTAATTTGAAGAGAATCATAATAAATTCAACGTTATATAGATAATTATTAAAAAAAAAATTAACTAAGTATATTAAAAATATATTATTAATAAAAAATTATAATTAATTATTTAATTATCCACATTTTATAATAGTCTGTTTTTATTAGTTTTTTTAATAAAAATTAAAAATCAATATCTTTATTTTTTTTATTATTTGATCTTAGATTGCGATAAGTTTTCATCGATATATATTAAAATTTGTAATGTTTTTTTTAAATTGGCTGAGCAACTTAATCAATAATAATCTTTTTCAAATAATCCACTTTTTATATAGATATGTAATTTAAATGAAAATAATTGAAGAACAAAAAGTAAATGATGAAAACATTAAGCATTCAGATGTTTTGTCTTTGAATAATGAATTAGAAAAAAAAAATTTATTATGGACAGAAACTAAGATAGCTCTATGTAATGATGTTAGGGCAATAATTTGGAAAGCTTGGATAGAACCCTTAGAGTTTAAAAAATATGAAAACTCAGTGCTTTACCTGTCTGCTCCATCTTATTTAATATCAAGTAGGGCTGAAACGCAATATTATGAAACAATTTTCTTACAAGCAAATAAGATATTTGAAAATCTTAAAAAGATAAAAATACTAAAAGAAACTTCGAAAAAAATAATAGAGGAAGTGAAAACTAAAAATACCAATAAAGTTTTAACTACCAAATTTAATATCAAGTCTGATGATGAAGTATCTTTTCTTACCAGTGCTGCAATGCAATTAAATCCTAAATTTACTTTTGATAACTTTGTTGTTGGTCATTCAAATGAAATGCCCTATGCAGTATCAAAAAGAGTTTCAGATTCTATGACTAAATCATATAATCCTTTATATTTATATGGAAATGTTGGCTTAGGTAAAACTCATTTATTAAATGCTATAGCAATAGATTTAAAAGAAAAGTTTACTGATCTTAAAATTGTTTTAATGTCTGCAGAAAGATTTATGTATCAATTTATTAAAGCAATACGGCTAAAGGATACTATAAGATTTAAAGATCAATTTAGATCAGTAGATGTACTGATGATTGATGACATTCAATTTATTGGAGGTAAAGGTTCAACTCAAGAGGAATTTTTTTATACATTTAATGATTTAATTGATCAAGGAAAACAAATAATTATAACTTCTAATAAACCTCCTGTCGAATTAACAGACTTAGATGAAAAACTTAAATCAAGGTTAGGAGGTGGTCTTGTTGTTGACTTTCTTCCTACTAACTTTGATTTAAGAAAAGATATTTTAAATAAGAAGGTTCAGTCACTATCATTATCTATACCTAATGAAGTTTTAGAGTTTTTAGCGAATAAAATTGATAATAATATCCGTGAACTTGAAGGTGCATTAAATAGAATATGTGCAAATCATGATTTAACTGGAAGACCAATAACTATAGAAAATTCTAAAGAGTTATTGTCAGATTTATTGAATGTAAATGAAAAGAAAATCTCTATTGCACTTATTCAACAACAAGTTTCGTCATACTATAATATTAAAGTTGTAGATATGAGTTCCCCAAGAAGGTCTATAAACATTGCAAGGCCAAGACAAATAGCTATGTACTTTTGTAAAGATATTACTAGTTTTTCTTATCCTGAGATAGGAAAAGCTTTTGGAGGTAAAGATCATACCACTGTTATGCACGCAGTTAAAAAGATAGAATCTTTATCTGTTACTGATTTTGAATTAAAAAAAGACTTAATAGACTTAAGGAAAAAAATTCGTTCTAACTAACATATCAAATTTAATCCTTATACTTCTAATCATATATGTAATTACTTGCTGAATTAAGAAAAAATATGCTATGTTTGGTATATAATAATAAATTATTTATTTATAGATTTTGAGGTTCTAATATGAAATTTACGATAGATAGAAACACATTTTTAAAGCCATTAGGTCATGTCTATTCAGTAGTCGAAAGAAGAAATACAATCCCAATTTTATCTAATGTACTCATTGAAACTAATTCTTCAAAAGTTTCTTTTACAGCTACAGATATGGATATGGATATTGTTGAAACTGTAGGTTGTATTGTATCAAGTCAGGGTAGGATTACTATATCAGCTCATACTCTATATGATATTGTTAGAAAGCTTCCTGATGGGTCTGAAATACAAGTAGAGCTTATAGATTTAAATGTAGAAGTTTCTGCTGGAAAATCTCGATTTATTTTGCCGACTTTGCCAGTCGATGACTACCCAGTAATGACAGAAATTGAAAAAGGAAATGAATTTTCTTTGGAAGCAATAGATTTGGCTAATTTAATAGATAATACAAAATTTGCTATTTCTTCAGAGGAAACTCGATATTATCTGAATGGTATATTTTTACATGTGCCAGAAGCTAATAATGATAAATTAAGAGCTGTAGCTACAGATGGTCATCGTTTAGCTCAAGCTGAAATTCCAATTCCAAACGGTGCAGAAAATATGCCAGGAATAATTCTGCCTAGAAAAGCTGTAGGAGAGGTAAGAAAATTAATAGATAGTACAGACGGACTAGTGAAGGTTATAATTTCTAATACAAAAGCAAAATTTATTTTTCCTAATTCAATATTAACTACAAAGCTAATTGAAGGTTCGTTTCCAGATTATCAAAGAGTTATTCCAAAAGAAAATCTTAATAAATTAGTTGTTTTAAATTCAGACTTTTCTAAAGCCATAGATAGAGTTTCAACAGTATCTTTAGAAAAATCTAGAGCAGTAAAGCTATCTTTAAGTAATAATTTATTAATGTTAAAAGTTAATAGTCAGGATCTTGGAAATGCTACTGAAGAGTTAGATGTAAAGTATACGTCAGATCCTATAGATATAGGTTTTAATGCAAGATATCTTTTAGATATAGCTTCACAAATAAAAGGTAAAGAAATTGAATTATCGTTATCAGATTCTGCTTCTCCTGCTTTAATAACAGACCCTGATCAAGAAGGTGTTATTTTTGTGTTAATGCCCATGAGAGTTTAGTTTGTTTTTATGAAATGCAAAAAAAGACAAATTAATTTTAAAATGAGTGAAAATATTATAAATATTTCAAAAAATTATGATAAAAGTCAAATTTCAAACAAATTTTATTTAAAAAAATTAAACTTAAAAAGATTTAGGAATCATTTAAATTTAAATCTTGTTTTACCAAATTCATCTGTATTAATTTATGGAGAAAATGGTTGTGGTAAAACTAATATATTAGAGGCTATCTCTTTGTTAAACCCTGGGAAAGGTCTTCGTAAATCAAAAGCAGAAGATTATTTGTTTCAAAATGTGCTATCAAGAGATGAAAATGAACTTTGGGGAATAAACGCTGATTTATTTACGCCTAATGGTAAGGTAAATATAGGGACTGGATCTAAAGATAATTTATTAAAAAAATCTAGAAACATTAGAGTTAATTATGAAAATAGCACTCAATCAGCTCTTGGAAAAATTTTAAAAATATCTTGGATCACTCCTCAAATGTGTACTTTATTTCAAGCTGGCATGAGTGAAAGAAGACGTTTTATTGATAGATTAACTTCAGCATTAGATATTTTCCATTTAAATCGAGTTTTAAAATATGAAAAGCTTCTTAGAGAAAGATCTAATATAATTCTCCAATTTCAAAATGAAAATTTATGGT
>CAZWGZ010000018.1:0-17440 GCA_964633395.1 uncultured Rhodobacterales bacterium | reverse complement strand
TTTATACCATTTTGTGGATTAAAATTACAAAATAAGCCTTCAGTAATATCAACCCAATATAGTTTCTGATCAATTGTTGACCAAATTGGTCCTTCTCCTAGAGAAGATTTAATATTTAAAACACAGTCAATTTGGATATTTTTCAAATTATAATCCTAAATATATTTAATTAATTTCCAATTAAATTTGGAAGTGTAAGTGATATTGCAGGTATAAATGTTGTTAGCATCAAGGCAATAAAAATTGCAGAATAAAATGGCCATATTGTTTTAACTACTTTTTCAATCGGAACTTTTCCTATTGCGCAACCAACAAATAAGCAAGCTCCAACCGGAGGTGTGCAAAGACCAAGGCCTAAATTCATCATTAAGATCATCCCAAATTGAAGAGGGTCCATCCCAAGTGAAATTGCTAAAGGTAAGAATATAGGAGTGCAAATTAAAATTAAAGCTGCCATATCCATTATCATACCTAAAATTAATAACATCACATTAATCATTAAAAGGATAACAATAGGATTACTTGAAACCCCATTCATAAATGTAATCATTTCAGATGGAACCTGATAATAAGTCAGCATATATCCAAAAGCAGACGCACTTGCTACTAATATCATTACCATTGATGTTGTTTTAACTGAGTTGGTAACAGCAATCTTAAACTTTTCCCATGTAAGTGCCCTATATACAAATATAGTTACAAGGAATGCGTACAGAGTTCCGAATGCTCCAGATTCAGTGACAGTAAATATGCCAGAGAGAACTCCACCAACTATTATAACTGCAGTAAATAAACCAGGTAATGCAGTAATGAAATGTAAGAATAATGCATAGTAACCAGGAAATATTTCAGACTTATAGCCTCTTTTAACAGCAACTAAATAAGCAGCAAGAGCCAAACAAATACACATTACAACACCAGGAACAATACCTGATAGAAAAAGCTTTGTAATTGATACTCCACCTCCCGTTGCTACTGCGAACAATATCATATTATGACTTGGAGGTATCATTATACCTGCTATGGAAGAAGTAACAGTAACGTTAACTGCATAATCTTCGTCATACCCTTTTTCTTTCATGACAGGTATTAAGATTGATCCAAGAGCTGATACATCAGCTACTGCTGATCCTGAAATTCCTCCAAAAAGCATTGAAGCAAAGACATTTACCACTCCAAGTCCGCCTCTTACAGCCCCAACTGCAGAAGAGGCAAATCTTACTAATCTTATAGCAATTCCACCATGGAACATTAATTCACCAGCAAATATAAAAAACGGTATAGCCAGTAATGAAAAAACATTAATGCCTGAAATAATCCTTTGAAAAGCAATAATTAGAGGCAAGCCTTCAAAATAAAAAGCTGAAACAGCACCAATTCCAAGAGCAAAAGCAACAGGAACACCAATAACAACGCCAAAGGCAAAAATTGCCATCATTATTAATAAGCCCATTGTAATTGTATCCCTATTTAGTTTCTTTTTTAGTTATTATGTCTTTTAGATAATTTAAAATATGTCCTAGTGAAAAAAGAAAAATCAATGCTCCACATATCATTATTGGAATTGCACGAAGGCCTTCTGGAAGATGAATTAAAGGTATTTGTGTGCTCCATTTAAACACAGCTAATTTATAGCTGTATACCATCATTACGTAACCAAAAACCATAATCATTATATAGCCTAGTAGATCAAAAACTCTTTGTAAGGGTAAAGGGCATAGAGTTCTAAAAAATGAAACGCTTAAATGCGTTTTTCTATGGATACCAACCGCAGCTCCAACAAATCCAATTAAAACAACAAGTAATAAAGAAACTTGTTCAACCCATGTAGGTGTGGAGTTTAGTATATATCGCCCATATACTAACCAACTGAAAATTACGGTCATGAAAACTATTGCAATACCAGTTATAAGATTGCATATAAAGGCAATTTTATTAAGAATATCAGTATAAAAATCGATTATTTTAGAAGAAGCTTTATTTGTAATAACTGTTCTCCTTATAATCTAAGAAAATCATTGGCCATTCTAGATTTAGAATGGCCAACAGGTTTTTTTATTTAGTATTTTTTATTAAATCAACCAAAGGAATAAGGTTAGGATTAGCTGCTAAATATTTTGTATGAACTGGTTTCATAGCGTCCATGAAAGCTTTTTTATTTGGAATTTCGTTAAATTTTACTCCAGCTTTCATTACTTTATCACGACTTGAAATAGCTCTTTTTTCCCACAATTCTCTTTGTAAAACAGCAGATTCTCTTGCTGCATCTTTTACAGCTTTTTTATTTTTTGCTGATAAGTTATTATAAACTTTATCATTAATACACACACATTCTGGGATAATTAAATGTTGAGATAGTGAGTAATACTGTGCAACTTCAAAATGTCCTGTTGATTCGTATGATGGCCAGTTATTCTCCGCTCCATCAACAACTCCAGTTTTTAAAGATTGAAATACTTCTGAAAAAGCCATAGGTGAAGGATTTCCTCCTAAGGCTGAAATCATTCCTGAATAAAGATCATTATTCATTACACGCACCTTTAACCCTTTGACATCAGAAGGTTTCATAATTGGTTTTTTAGAGTTATAAAATGAACGAGCACCAGAATCGTACCAAGCTAGAGCTATTATTCCAATTTTTGCCATGCCAGCACTAATTTTATCTCCGGCGGCTCCATCAAGCGCTCTATGCATATGACCCATATCTTTGAAAATAAAAGGAAGGGAAACTACATTTGCTTCAGCAGCCATTGGCCCTATTGGCCCAAGATTAAAATTACCTATTGCTAATCCACCAACTCTAACTTGCTCAATTGCGTCAGGTTGATTTCCTAATACGCCTGAATGAAACATTTTTAGAGTGATTTCTCCTCCAGTTTTTTGCTTAACTAATTCACCAAACTTATCCATAGCCACAGTGTTAGGATATCCAGGCTTATGAATATTCCATCCACGCCATTCTTCAGCGACTGAAGTCATTGATAAAGTTGAAGCAAATGCTACGGTAGAAATACCAAGCATTATATTTTTTACACTCTTCATTAAAACTCTCCATATAATTTAATTATTACTTTTTATTGTTAGATATGAAATCCAACCTAAATTATGTTGCATTGGTATTGATTCGAGAGTCAATCTTTTTGTTAACAAATTAAATAACTTTTAAAAAATAGTTTATGTGAAGATGTACATATTTTTATGTTTAATTAAATGCAATTTGAACTTTCATGCTATTTTTATTTTTATCTAGTGCTATTCCAAAACCTTTTTCAGCATCAGTCAGGGGAATAGTATGAGTGATTAAAGGTTGAACATTAATTAATTTTTTTTGCATCATATGTACGGCTAATTTAAATTCCGAATGAAATCTAAAAGAACCTTTTAAATTCAGTTCTTTTGTAGTTACTGTAACTAATGGTATTGAAATATCCCCCCCTAATCCAAGTTGTATCAACGTTCCCTTCGGTTTAAGAGATTTAATGGCATCTGAGATACCTGATTCAGATCCTGAGCATTCAAGTGCTATATCAAAGTAACCTTTCCCTAATTGAAATTTACTTAAATCATTATAGTTTTTGATACTATTTATTATATGGTCTGCTCCAACTAATTTTGAGTAAGATAAAGCGTTGTCTGAAATATCTGTTACTATTATTTCTGCTGCCCCAGCTCTTCTTGCGGCAAGAACACAAATTGTTCCTATAGGCCCTGATCCTGTTATTAGAACTTTTTTACCAAATATATTTCCAGCTTGTTTTATTGCATGAAGGCATACAGAAAGAGGCTCTGCCATTGCAGCTTCCCCTGGTGTTAAGCCATCTGCTGGAATACACTGGTAATCTTCAGCTATCAAAGTTTCTCTGAATGCTCCTTGAATATGCGGAAAGGGCATGGCAGACCCATAAAATTTCATATTGAGGCAATGATTCTGAGAGCCTTCTAAGCAATATGAACAATTATTGCATGGTCTTGATGGTGAGACTGATACTAACTGTCCAACTTTAAGGTTATTAACATTAGAGCCTATTTTAGTAATATGACCTGATACTTCATGACCAAGTATCATTGGTTCTTTTAATTTAATTTCTCCAAAGCCTCCATGTTTATAATAATGAAGATCTGTACCGCAAATACCACCTATTGCTAAAGAAATTTCAACTTGATTAGGTGATATACTTTCTAAAGGATAATCTTCAATTCTCAGATCCATTGCAGAATGAATTAATATAGATTTCATTATTATTCCTTTTTTAAAATATAATTTATTGTATTTTAAAATAAATTTTTGAAAGAAAATTAGCAATATTTTTATTAATTATATATATTTTTATTTCAGTTAAATTGGAGATTGAAATGAATGTTGGAATAGAATTATTTAATTTAAAGGGTAAAACAGCTCTTATAACCGGATCATCACAGGGAATAGGGTTTGCACTTGCTCATGGCTTAAATCAAGCAGGTGCTAATATAATTCTAAATGGGAGAAATAAAGAAAAATTAGAGATTGCAGCCAAAAAATTAAGTGGTAAAGGAGAAATTCACCAATTATGTTTTGATGTAACTGATCATAAAGAAACAAAAGATGTAATTGATAACTATAGAAATCACTTTGGGGCAATTGATATTTTAGTCAATAATGCTGGGATGCAGCATAGAACGGCGCTTGAAGATTTTCCTCCAGAAATGTTTGAACAATTATTGAGAACTAATGTCAGTTCAGTTTTTAATGTTAGTCAGGCGATAGTTAAGCATATGATAAAAAGAGGATCAGGAAAAATTATCAATATAGCAAGTGCTCAAACTTTATTAGCAAGGCCTGGTATAGCTCCTTATACAGCTACTAAGGGTGCAGTTGGTAATTTAACAAAAGGAATGGCAACTGATTGGGCAAAATATGGGCTTCAATGTAATGCTATAGCACCTGGCTATTTTGATACTCCATTAAACGCAGCTCTTGTTTCAGATAAGGAATTTACATCTTGGTTAGAAAAGAGAACTCCTGCAGGTCGCTGGGGTGAAGTTGAAGAACTTGTAGGAGCTTGTATTTTTTTAAGCTCTAGTGCATCAAACTTTGTTAATGGACATACCTTATATGTAGATGGAGGAATTACAGCTTCACTATAATAGATAATTCTTCAATATTTTATTTTTTCATAAACTGTGAAATGTTTAATAGTCATTTTAATTAAGTATCAATTAGATAATAATTTTTTTAATTAAATAAATAGCGTTGAATTTTCTTAATTTTAATATAAAATAAAATAGAAAAAGAAAATTATTCTTATTTTGGGAGTTGTTATGATAGACAATACTGATCAAAAGATACTTGCTCTTATTCAAAAAAATGCAAGTCTTCCTCTTTCTGAAATTTCTAAGAGAGTTGGTATATCTCCAACTCCATGTTGGAATAGAATAAAAAAAATGGAAGAACGAGGTGTGATTTCTGCAAGAACTATAGTGCTGAATAGAAAGGCAATAAATTTACCTATACTTGTTTTCTTATCAATAAGAGTAAGCCATCACTCTGGAGATTGGATTTCCAAGTTTCAAGAAATTGTTGATAAATACGAAGAAATAATTGAGACACATAGGTTAACAGGTTCAGATGCTGACTATCTATTAAAGATTGTAGCTTCTAGCATCGAAGAGTATGACCATTTTCAACAAAAGTTAATTGGAGAGTTGGAGTTCACAAAAATGTCTTCAAGCATTTCACTTCAAGAAATGAAAGCTTCACATATTTTGCCATTAAAGCAGTGTAATATTGCTTAATTGGCATTAGGAAAAAAAAGGTACTGATTTCCTATTTTAAATTGTCTAATTGTGTCTTGTCCTTTTTTTGAGAGAAGCCAGTTAATAAATATTTTAGCATTTTTAACTTTTACGTTGGAACATTTTAAAGGATTTACCATTGTAATTCCATATTGATTAAATAGGCGTTTATTTTCCTCTACTATTATATATAAATCTGATTTATTTTGAAAATTAATCCAGGTTGCTCTATCGGCAAGGGTGTAAGCTCCCATCCCAGCTGCTAAATTTAGTGTTGCTCCCATGCCTGAGCCTGTTTCTCTATACCATTCTCCAGAAAATTCAGTTGGGTCTAAATTGGCTGTTTCCCATAAGCTTTTTTCTTTAAGGTGAGTACCTGATTCATCCCCTCTTGATGAAAATAGAGCCTGGCTATTATAAATTTTAGCGAAAGCTGTAATTGGATTGTCTTTTTTATTTATTCCTGCAGGATTTTCTTTAGGTCCTACAATAATAAAATCGTTATACATTAAATTGTAGCGCTTTGTTCCAAAGCCCTTTTTTACAAAGTCCAATTCTCTTTTTTTAGCGTGTACTATGATAACGTCAGCATCACAATTAGCTGCATTTTTTAGTGCTGCCCCGGTTCCAACTGAAACAACGTGAGCTGTAATGCTTGTTTCCGCCTTAATAATAGGAAGAATATAATCGTAAAACCCTGAATTATATGTTGATGTAGTTGATTGAACAATTATTGAATTGTCTGCAATTGTATTTTTTGCAAATAAAAAAATACAGAAAATAAAAATATAAAATTTTATCATGAGCTTCTCAAAAGCAATTATAAAATATTGTAATTTAATATCATATATGTAAAATACACATAATAATGCATATATAAACATAATTAATCAAGAATAATATGAATATTTTACTAGAAGCTTTTAAACAATCATTTGATTTAGTGCTTATGCTTGATAGAGACTTGTTCGAAATATTACTTCTTTCACTAAAAGTTAGTTTAGTTTCTTTATTATTTTCTTGCTTGATTGGGTTACCTTTAGGAACTTTCCTTGCTATCAAGAATTTTTGGTTTCGAGATAATATTTTAATTATATTTAATACATTGATGGGCTTACCTCCTGTAGTAGTAGGTTTAATTGTATATTTAATTATTTCAAGATCTGGACCATTGGGTTGGTTAGGCATTTTGTATACGCCTACTGCAATGATAATAGCGCAGATGATATTAATCATTCCAATTATAGTATCATTATCTGCTCAGGCGATTGAAGAAGTTCATCAAGAGTATAAATATCTTTTTTTATCCTTGGTAGTACCTTCTCACAAAGCTATAAAAGCTTACATTTTTGATGCTAGATACTCAATTTTAACAGTTATGTTAGCTGGTTTTGGTAGGGCTATTTCAGAAGTTGGAGCCGTTATAATTGTGGGCGGTAATATTGATCATCTTACTAGAGTTATGACAACATCTATAGCTTTGGAGACTTCTAAAGGTAATTTATCTCTTGCATTGGCTTTAGGTATAATACTTCTATCAATTGCTTTATCCGTAAATTTTCTTTTAATTCGTTTAAAAATACGGGCTAAACGGAGAATGTATGTTTAAAAAAAATAGAAAGAGTGAAGTAACAATAAGTCCAATAAAAATTAAAGATTTATCAATTTCTTTGAACGATAGATTTATTTTAAGGAATATAAACTGTCAAATAAATGATAAATCTATAACTGCAATATTAGGACCTAATGGTGCTGGGAAAAGTTTATTGTTACAAACAATAAATGGTTTAATTCCTGTTTTGAAGGGAAAGATAACTTATAATTTAAATCAGTTGGATAATGACATAAGAAAACAACAAGCTATGGTTTTTCAAAGTCCAACCTTATTACGAAGAACTGTTTTGGGAAATATGGAATTTGTTAATAGTATTAATAAAAACTCCAATATAATAGATCTTAAGTATATCTTAAAAAAAGTTGGCTTAGAGGCTTATAATGATAAGCCTGCAAGATTATTATCGGGCGGCGAAAAGCAAAGATTATCTTTAGCAAGGGCTTTGTTAATTCAACCAAAGTTATTACTTCTCGATGAACCTACGGCAAATCTAGATCCTTATTCTTTAAAATTAATTGAAGATTTAATATTAGAAGAAAATTCTAAAGGGACGACAATTATATTAACTACTCATGATATGTCTCAGGCTAAAAGATTAGCTTCTGACATTATATTTATAAATAAGGGTGAAATATTAGAACAAACTCAAGCTAAAATATTTTTTAAAGAACCTCAAACAATAGAGGCAAAAAAGTATCTTACTGGAGAGATACTTTTATAATTTATTTAATTAAAACTGTTTCAGCTAAACTTGACCAATATTCTGCACCAATAGCTAGTAATTCATCGTTAAAATCGTAATATGCGCTATGTAGCTTTTCTGATTTTTCGCCTGCACCTAGCCAAATATATGCACCTGGCTTCTCATGAAGCATATATGAAAAATCTTCTGAAGTCATAGTAGGTTTCTCTTCTTTATTTAATGTATTACTTCCAAAAGTATCTTCAAATACTTTTGAAGCAAAATCAGCACTTTTCTTGTCATTAATAGTAGCAGGGTAACCAGGTCTGATTTCTAAATTAACAGTACAGTTATTTATAGCACAAGCACTCTCAGCAATTTTTTTAATTTTTTGTAGCATTTCATCTCTAGTAGTTTTATTTGCTGATCTAAGAGTTCCACCAATGGTTACGGTATCAGGTATTACATTAAATGCAGAACCACCTTGAATTTTTGTTAAAGAGAGAACTGACTGATCAAAGGGATTTAGTTGCCTTGAAATTGAAGTCTGTAGAGCAGTTATAGTTAATCCAGCTGATACAATAGGATCATTTGAAAATTGAGGTTGAGCTGCATGCCCACCTTTCCCTTCAATTGTTAAAAGAATAATATCCCCACTAGCCATGGCAAATCCTTGATGAATAACAGCTTGTCCAACTGGAACGCCTGGCCAGTTATGAATACCCCAGACACTATCAATATTAAATTTTTGGAAAAGGCCATCTTTTATCATAGATTTTGCACCAGCATTACCTCCTTCTTCTGCAGGTTGAAATATACAATAAACAGTTCCAAAAAAATTTCTTGTTTCAGCTAAATATTTTGCAGCTCCTAATAACATTGTTGAGTGACCGTCATGACCACAAGCGTGCATTTTACCTTCATTCCTAGAGGAGTATGAAAGATTTGTTTTTTCAGTCATTGGTAACGCATCCATGTCGGCTCTAATACCTATTGACTTATTATTATCTCCTTTATCTTTCCCATTAATAATTCCAACAATTCCAGTTCCTCCAAAACCTCGATGTACTTCAATACCAAATTCATTAAGTTTTTTTGCTATGAAGTCAGAAGTATTTTTTTCTTCATAAGCTATTTCAGGGTTTTGATGAATGTAACGTCTCCATTGTTTCATTTCTGGAACAAAGGTTTGAATTTTTTTATTAATAATCATGTTTTTAAATACAATAGTTCTATGATAAAGTTAAATATAAATAATTTTCTATTTAATTATTCTAGCCTCTATGTAGAAAAAAGGTCAAATAATTACTGGTATTTTAGTGATTTATTCCTTTTTAATTCTAGCTATTTTAAATTTAAATAATTAAGGAAAAAAACACGTGAGTTATAAAAATTTTTTAGAGCAATTACCTGAATTAGAGCTGTTTTACGATAAAGAGCTTAATTTAACTATGTCCTATAGATATAGAAAAGAAGACAATAATATACCAATATTATTTTTACATGGCTTCAATGGTAATAGTAAAAGTTGGGCATATCAATTCAACTTTTTTAAAAATAAGAGATCTGTCATAGCTATTGATGCTCCAGGATTTGGAAAGTCCAGTCCAGCAGTGCTTGATATGGAAGCAATTGCAGACATGGTTTTTCGATTATTAAAAGCTATGAATATATTTACATGCCAAGTTGTAGGACATTCTATGGGGGGAATGTTAGCTCAAATAATTAGTTCTAAATATAACAAGTTAGTTAAAAAACTAGTTCTTTCATGTACTTTTAAAGGTTATGGAATGTCAGAAGCAGTTCCCCTGATGGGTTCATATAGCAAAAGAATATTAGAAAGAATCCAATTGTCAGATGAAGAGTATGGAAAACTTCGTATTAGAGAAATGTTACCTAGTTTAAAAGAAAATGAAACGTTCAATTTTTTAGCAAGTATTAGTGGAGAAATATCAGAAGGATCAATTAAATCTGGAGGTATGGCAATGCAAAGTTTAGATACAACTAAATATTTATCAAATATTAAGCAAAAATGTTTAATAATAAAAGCGTCTGATGATAAGGTTGTGTCTAAAGAAAGGTCTCTATCTTTAGAAGAAGAGATACCTCATGCTGAAATAAAAGAAATACCAAATGTTGGACATGCTCCATACTGCGAAGATATATTTGCATTTAATAATACATTAGAAAAGTTTTTATAAATAATGAATGCTTTTTCGAGTCGACCATTCTTATATTACTTTATGAGTAATACAACTGCTCTCTTGGGTATATGGATTCAAAAAATAGGAGTAGGTTGGCTTACTTGGGAGATCACAGAATCAACTTTTTGGACTAGTTTTGTAACATTAGCTTTAATGGCTCCAGCAGGGATTTTAGGTCCTTTTTTTGCTGTGTTAGCTGAAAAATGGGATATGAGAAAAGCTAGTTTAATATTAAAGATACTAATGTTTTTAGTAGGAGTATTCATTTGGTATATACAATTTATTAACGCGCATACACTATTTTCTTTAGCATTTTTATCTATTCTACAAGGCTTATTGAGCGCTTGTTATCATCCAGTAAGACTGGTATTTGTTTCAGTCGTTGTGCCACGTGAATTATTAGCAAGCGCAATAGGCCTTAATTCAGCATCCTTTAATTCTTCGAGGGTTATAGGGCCAGCTCTTGCTGGATTGTCAATTGCCTTTTTTGATCTTCAGACTACTTTTTTTATTGCAATGTTAGCTTATATACCATTAATACCTGTCCTCATATATATGCCATTAAGACCTAGAAAAAAATCTCCTAAAATCACTAATAATTATTTGGATCGCCTTATTGAAGGGGGAAGAATTGCGCTAAATACTCCAATCATCTTTAAAGGTTTATTTATAGTTTTAATTAACGCTTTTTTTGTAAGAGGAATGCTTGAAATTCAACCAACTATTGCTGGTGAAATATTGAATGCGAGTAGCACAAGTCTGTCTTTAATTACCGCAACAGCTGGTGTTGGTGCTTTGTTAGCTTCTATATGGATTGGTATAAGTAAAAATGATGGTACGAAAAGAATTAAGACATTAGTACCTATGCTTTTTATAGGTTTAATAGTGAGTTCAATAATAGCTTTAACTAGTAATTTATTTATTATGTCATTTTTATTTATTTTTATTGGGTTTAGCACAACAACTGTTGGAATTGGTACCCAAACAATTATTCAATTAGAGGTTGATGATTTATATAGAGCAAGAGTATTGACATGGTGGTCAAGCACTTCTTTTGGGGCATTAACAATTGGAGGAGTTCTTTTAGGATCTATAGGTGAGTTTGTACCATTGAGCTATGCGATGCTTATAATGCCTATTATGGGTTTTTTAATATTTAAATTAATTGTTCACTATAAATTTAAAAATAATTTTATGTAATTTCTTTTACTTTAGATTCTCTTCTAAAAATATAAATTCCTGCAATTGTTATTATTATTCCTCCCGCTATAGTTGCAAACACTGGAGAAGAATTCCAAACAATATAATCAAATATTATAGCCCAAATAATTCCAGTATAATTAAAAGGACTAACGATTGATGCAGGTGCCTTTTGTAATGCGTATGTCATAAGTAACTGAGTTAAAAAAGCTGATATTCCAAGCCCAAAGAATAATAAAATGACTTGAAAAGAAGGTTCTTTCCATAGAAATGGTTGGAAAAAGGAGGTTACTATGACGCTAACTAACATAAAATAGAATACTGTTTTTACAGGATGTTCAGTTGACCCTAATAATCTTAAAAAAATAATAGTAATGGACCACATCAAAGTTCCAATTAAAGCATAAACTAAAGCAACTTCAATTTGACCAGAAGGATTAATTGCTATTATTACTCCTATAAAGCCAACTGAAATTGCAAGCCATCTTCGCCAACCAATTATTTCTTTAAGAAAAATAATTGCTAAAATACATGAAAAAATTGGAACAGCTTGAGAAATAACAGTGACATCGGCTAGTGGAAGTCTTTGATAAGCAAGGAAAAACATTATATTTCCTATAAGTCCTGCAATACCTCGGAAAAAATGTAAGATAGGCTTCTTTGTTTTTAAGAAATTTAATCCTCCCAATTTATATATTAAGGGAGTTAAAAAAATTAAAACAACAACAGCTCTAGCAAAAGTAATTTGGGCTGGATGGTATTCTATACCTATTAATTTTGCTTGAGCACTCATTATAGTAACGCACAAAACTGCAAAAAGCATAGCAACTATAGCTTTAAAGTTATTGGATTTTTTCTGAAACCAATTTATCAAATATAATATCCAATTTAAAAATAATTTTATTCAAGTTTTTTATTTATAGATAGTGAAGAAGGTGTTTTTAAAAAAAGTATAGTTATTATTGCGATAATTATTGGATATAAAGATAGGTATCTAATTGTCATTAGAGAGTTTCCAATATAATCAATTGCGAAACCAACTGGTAATGGGCCTAAAGATGCTCCAACAACTCCGATCATCTGTCCTGTTCCTTGAATACTTCCTATATGTTTTCTGCCAAAATACCTAGGCCAAATATAGCCAAACATAGTCATGCTTATAGCATTGTTAACACCAAAAATAATAGCGTATAACACAGCATAAAATTCGTTATTGACAAAGGTAATAGATAGTAGAGAAATGGAATTGATCGTAAGGCCTAAAGCCAATACGTACCTTGTTGGACAGTTATCAAATAATTTTCCTACAAATGGCATAAATAAGACCATTGAAATTGCAGAAATAGAAAAAACACCTGCTGCAAAATCACTTGTAATTCCTTGACTTGTTAAAATTGTTACTTGATAAAAATGAAGTGTTGTTATTAACATCGCCATCCCAAACCACATGGCTCCTAGGATATAAAAAGATCTCTCTTTCATAGCTTCTTTTAAATTTAACCCCTCAATTTCTTCTTCTTTATTTTTATCATCTGCAGACTTAATTATTCCATCTGGTTTTAATCCAACTGTTTCAGGAGCGTTCCAAGCTAAAATATACAACGCAGGAACCATAATTACCCATGTTGATAAGCCTAAAATAACCCAAGCATACTTCCAACCAAACTGATCAATTAATAGTTGTGATAGAGGTGGGTGGATAGCCATTGAAACCCCAAAACCAAGAGCCATTATACTCAAAGCAAAACCTCTTTTATTATCAAACCATTGCGAGACCATATTTGCACAGCCAAGCATTAAAGAACCTTGTCCAAAGAATCTTAAAAAACCAAATCCAACGGTTAGCATTAAAAAATTTGATGCTGCACCAAAAAAAATACAAGAGAATCCTAATATTATACTTATAATAATTAGACTTAACCTTGAGCCATATTTATCAATAAGTTTTCCCATATGTGGAAGCAAGAACGCTGCAATTAAAGTAGCTAATCCATATGCAGATGCGATTGAAGTAGTTGACATTGCTAAGTCTTTACTAATGGGACCAACAAAAACACTAAAAGTATGTGATTGGCCGGGGCCACTTGAAAAAATACCAAGATTTGCAACTCCAACAATAATCCAACCATAAAAAAATTTATTATTAAAATAATTAAAAATATTTTCACGCATATTCAATCAAACCAATAAATTAAGGAATTAGCATACAATATTAATGTATATGTTAATTAAAATAAAATATACATAGTATTTTATTTCTTTAGGGCTTCAACGTACATCTCTAGAGCTTCAATTAAAGTTCGATTAACATTGACTGTTTCTCTAGTTTCTTTAGCAATTGGTGTTTTGTCAGCTAAATCCATTATTTCAGCAGAACCTAAATGAAATTTTGGTGTAATACCAATTTCAGAAAAGGTGTCAGCAATTTCAAGCATTTCACCTTTCCAGCGGGCCGCATCTAGGGGTATTCGAGGAACCATTCGTTCCATTGCTGCTAGCATATCTGGTTTACTATATTGTAACTCTTCAAAATACTCAGATGATAAATTCAATTTATGAGCGGCTGTCAATACGGCAGCATGCAGGGCAAATGTTCCCTTGGTGGCGCTGGCGTAGATCATTTTCATAGCCGATGCTTTACCTATTTCTTTACCAAGATCTTTTATAATAAACCCGTGTCCGTCAAGTATTTTAATAGGATTAGTATTTGGACCTGAAACAAAAAGACGAGTATTACCTTTTTCAATAATTGGGTTGAGACCAATAATTCCAGCATCAATAAAGTTACAAAAACTAGATGCTATTGTTTCATTAATTTTATTAGCAGTTTTTGGAGATATAGCGTTACAGTCTACGTAAGTTATATTTTTTTTAAACTCTAAGATTACATCATTAACAATCCTTGATTGTTCTAATGCTTTTTCTGGAGGTAGAATTGAAAGAATAATATCAGCTGATTTAACAACATTATGAATAGTTTCAACATCTTCTATTCCAGCAGATTTTGCCAATTTTTTAGTTCTTGCACTTCTATCATTAAGGCAAGATATAACTTTGAAGTCATGATTTACAAATGCTTTTCCACACCCATGTCCCATATCCCCAGGCATTAAAATACCAATAGTTGGTTTAGCCATTAATTCACCATATTATCTCTAGATTATTAAAAAATTATTTACTCATCGGCCCGCCATTTTTCTCCCAGTTACCAATTCCGCCAACGTTTAAAACATTACTATAACCCATCTCTTTAAGAGTTTTTCCAGCCAATGCCGCTTGCCCTCCAACACCACAAATTAGAATTATTTCGACATCCTTTTGAAGGTTTTTATTATATAATGGCGTAGCTTCGTCAGCTACAAATTCTATTAAACCTCTTGGAATTGTTAATCCTCCAAGAATAGTACCAGTCTTCGCAATATCAGCACTATCTCTTACATCTATAAAAATAGATGACTTTGTTTTATGTTTTTGTATAGCTTCATTTACATCTATTTTCATAACTATTTGATTTGCTTCTTGGAGATAATTTTGAGCTGTTTTCATTTTTTCCTCTTTTAAAAATTAATTTAATAACCCTTTAAATTCAGGTTCTGTGACTGAAACGGTCATCCAGCATTTTTTACATTTTTTATTTAGATTAGCTTTTTCTAAAATCCATATAAGATTATACCTTTTATTATTTTTAGCATCTACTTCAACTGAGACTTTAGCAATATTCTTTTCTTCCAATAGTAATTTAACCTTAAATTTAAATGAGTTTAAGAGTATATTATATGAAGTGTTGGATATCATAGAAGTAAAATTACTGAATGGACCAGTAAATTTTTTGTTTTTTGGGTGAGCAAATAACCAACATTGAAATATTCCTTGATTTTTTGAAATAGAATTTGACTGTAATGAAGTCATTTGAATTTCAACAACTTCTGTTGCGGAATAAAGATCATTTGGTAATATATCGCTGTACGCTATATTATTTTTTAAAATCAACAATGAGAATAATACGAAGAATAAATATTTCATTAGCAACCTACATAATTCCAGTTATATTATACAATCTTATCATATATCTAATACAGGAGATTTCAATTGCAACCCCAAAAAAATTACTTTTACTTTAGAATTAAGATTATTTTAATTGCTCTAACTTTTTTATTTAATTACCCAGCCTATGCTGCTGGATCAGATTCAGACAACAGCGGCGCAAACATACTTAAATCTAGTTATTACTATGATGCTTTAAAACTAATTAAAAATAAATCTTTTAAACTTGCTATTGAAAACTTAAATAAAGCAGAAAAAAATTCAAAAATTGACCCAGATATTTATAATTACTTAGGATTTTCTTATAGGAAAATGGGTAATATGAAATTAGCATCTTTTAACTATGAAAAAGCTTTAAATATTGATCCCAAGCATAAAGGTGCTCTAGAATATCAAGGAGAAATGTTTATTAATTTAGGACAATTAGATAAAGCAAAAGCAAATTTAAAAAAATTAAATAGTATATGTTTTTTAGGATGTAGTGAAGAAACAGCATTAAAAAACTCAATTGAAAAATCACAAAAAGGATTAAAAAATAACTATTAATATAATTCTGAAGATTATAATATGAAGGAGCTTAAAATGAACTCATTTGATGAATTATCTATCAAGGAGATTGTCAATGAAGTGCCAGATGGTTGTCTTTTAGGAGTGCCTGCTGATTATTCAGGAGTGCCAATGCAATTTACTAAAGAATTAATTAAAAAGGGTATTAGAAATCTAAAATTATATTGCCTTCCTTTGACATCAATCCAAGGTGATATGCTGATAGGCAGCGGATGTGTTGCAGAAATTGAAGCCGCCGCCGTTACCTTAGGTGAGTTTGGATTAGCTCCGAGATTTTCACAAGCTATAGAGGAAAATAGTTTAGTGATAAAAGATTCAACTTGTCCAGCTTTACATGCTCAGTTACAGGCTACTGAAAAATCTGTACCTTTTATGCCTTTAAGAGGAGTATTAGGTTCAGATATTCACAAGTATAGAAAAGATTGGCAAGTAATTCAGAACCCAATGAATTCATCAGGAATAAAAGATGAGCCAATTTTGCTTTTACCCGCAGTTCAATTAGATGTTTTTGTATTTCATGCTGCTTGTGCGGATAGAAATGGGAATATCCAAATCGGGAGAAGACGCGAGCTAGCAACTTTAGCTCATGCATCCAAAAAAGTTTTTGTTACCGTAGAAAAGATTTTAGACGAAGACTTTTTTGAAAATGAGCTTTTAGCTGCATCATGTCTTCCTGCTTTGTATATAGATGGAATAGCCATAGCCAAAAACGGTGCGTGGCCTTGCGCTCTTCCTGGAGTTTACTCTGCTGATAATAAAGAAATGAAAAATTATTCTTTAGCAGCTAAAACAAAAAATGGATTTGACGATTATATGAAACTCTCTTTATGCATATAATTTAAGGAATAAATTAATGGTAGAAGATATTAAAAGAGAAGAACTATTAATTAGTCAATTAGCAGACTTACTTATTAATGATAAACATGTGGCAGTTGGAGCGGCGTCTCCTATACCTGGGGCTGCAGCTCTTTTGGCAAAAGAGGAAGCTAAATTTAAAAATAAAAGATTAAGGGTAACTATTTTACATTCTAATAAGTACAATAATTTTACTGACGGTGCCAGAGAGCTTTTTGACTGTGCTGCACAAGGAAGGATTGATACTTTTTTTTTAGGTGGGGTGCAAATTGATGGTCAAGCTAATATTAACCTTGTTGGAACAGGAGAATATCCAAAATTAAAAAAAAGATTTCCTGGATCTTTTGGTTCTGCCTTAATGTATTTTGTCGTTCCTCAAATAATTTTGTTTAGAGAAGAGCATTCGCCGAGGACATTAGTTAATAAAGTTGATTTCATCTCTGCACCTGGAATATCAGATGATAATGTTTATAGACCAGGAGGACCTAAATATTTATTGAC
>CAZWGZ010000017.1:0-17850 GCA_964633395.1 uncultured Rhodobacterales bacterium | reverse complement strand
GATAATGCAGCCTTACCTTATATGGAAAAGACCATGCCAGCTAATATAGCTCTTGAAACTGCAAGTGCTGAAATGAAAGTTTTTATGGTCAAAAACACAAGAAAAAGTGATTTAATTATGTTTACAGAATTAGCAGGATTACAAAAATTTGATGAAGTTGCTGATATTCCTTTTAGAATTGCACTACCCGCTTTTATGACAAGTGAACTTAAAACAGCTTTTCAAATTGGATTTTTATTATTTTTACCTTTCCTAGTGATTGATATGGTCATTTCATCTATTTTAATGTCACTTGGAATGATGATGTTATCTCCAATGTTAGTTGCGCTTCCTTTTAAACTATTATTATTCGTTCTTGTTGATGGTTGGAGTATGACCGTTGGATCTTTAGTTAGTACTTTTGCTGCAGGATAATTAAAATGACTTTTGATGAAAATGTAAACATGTTGAGTATGGCCTTCTATCAGGTGTTACTTATAGCGGGTCCTATATTAGCACTTGCACTTGGAATAGGACTTTTTATAGGAATTATTCAAGCAGCCACATCTATTAATGAAATGACATTAAGTTTTGTACCTAAGGTAGTGATAGTAATGTTAGGTCTCGGTTTGTTAGGTAATTTTTTTATGATGGGATTAACCGATTATTTTATTTTTATTTTTGATACTGTTGCTGGCGTAGGTCAAAATTAGATTTGAAAGTAATATAATGAATGCTTCAGAATTAAACATACCAGGACTAGATTTATTTAGCTTATATCAATATTTAATTATTTTTTTTATTGCATCTATCCGTATATCTTCATTTTTAATTAGTGCTCCTTTTTTTGCAAGTAGTGGTGTCCCTTTACAAGCAAGGATAGTTATAAGTATAAGTATTACTGCATTTTTATTCCCAGTAATTAAAGTTCCTGACTTACAGCAGATGGAATTATTTAACTTGTTTATGTTAATTTTTTCAGAAATAGGTATTGGTGTATCAGTAGGTTTGATATTAAATATATTATTTTCATCAGCAGCTGTAGCTGGAGAAAAAATTGCTTCAACAGCAGGTCTTTCAATGTCTAGTATGATCGATCCTCAATCAGGAGGTCAAACACTCGTTTTAAGTTCTGTGTTATCATTATTCCTCATTTCATGTTTTTTATCTTTAGATGGGCATTTATTTTTAATTAAATTAATGATTGAGAGTTATGTATATCTCCCTATAGGTTATACATTAGATTTTTCTGAAGTTAGTCAGATTGGAATAGATACATTTGGACAAATGCTTTATTTAGCAGCCCTTATAAGTCTTCCAGTAGTAGGGGGATTACTTATGATTCAGTGCTCAATTGGAATTATAACTCGCTCAGCTCCTTCGTTAAATCTTTTTTCTTTTGGATTTCCTATAACTTTAATAAGTGTGTTTATTTTTTTAAATTTAGGAGTAGTACCAATTGCAAATGCATTTTCAGATTTAACAGGTATGGCAATTAATCTAATAGATAATATACTTCATTCACCATCAAAGAGAAGTTTTTAAAGATGGCTGAAGAAGATAGTGGCTCACAAGATAAAACCGAAGAACCATCCGCTAGGAAACTAGAAAAAGCGGCTGAAGATGGGCAGGTTTTATCTTCCAAAGAAATGTTTGTTTTTACAACTCTAATTATGGGATTAATGATGTTGACTTCAATCCCATTTTTTTTAAGAGAGATTTTATCAGCGTGGAAGTTATTTTTCTTGTTTGATTTAAATTTTTTAGAAAATGCGTCGCCTTTGATCGGGATAGGTAAACTAATAAAACAAGTTATTATTATTACTCTTCTAGTTGGAGTTCCATTAATACTAACAATTCTTGTGACACAAATGGCTGTGGGAGGTATTAATTTTGCCCCTAAGTCATTCCATTTTAAAGCAAATAGAATTAATCTTTTTTCTGGTTTAAAACGAATTTTTTCTTCAAAGGGTTTAGTAGAATTAATTAAATCTTTATTCAAAGTTGGTTTGTTAGGAGGAATTACTTATAGTGTTATTTACGTCAATATAATAGACGTTATTTCTTTGTCGGAAAGAAACCTATTTGACGCTTTAGCGAGCCTTCTTTCTAATTTTCCAAAATTAGCAATTTCATTATTAATAGTCCTTGGTTTTATAGCTTTAATTGATTTTATGTGGCAAAAATATCAACATATAGAAAAGTTAAAAATGACACACAAAGAAGTTAAGGACGAGAATAAAGATACTGACGGTAACCCTGAAGTTAAACAAAAGATAAGAAGATTACAAAATGAAATTTCTAATAGAGCTTCTACTCAAACGGCTGCTCTAGAAAATGTAAAAGATGCTTCTGCTATTATTACTAATCCTACGCATTTTGCCGTAGCTATTAAATATGTAGTAGGGGAAGAAGGTGCTCCAATTATTTTAGCTATGGGAAGAGGGATGATGGCAGAAAAAATTATTAAACTAGCAAACGATTCTAATGTGACAGTTTTTCAAAGTCCACTTCTAGCAAGAGCCCTATATTTTACAGGAGAAATAGGAAAAGAAATATCTGAAAACTTGTATACAGCAATTGCATCAGTGCTTGCCTATATTTTTAAAATTGAAAGAGGTGAAGATATTGATTATCCTGATTTTAATATCCCAGACGAAATGAACTTTGATGAGTATGGAAAAAAAATTAAGTAATTTAGTGAGGTGATTTTGAAAAGAAAAAAAACATTTGGTCAAATAGTTATTACCGCTATGTTCGTATGGTCTGCTTTACTATGCCATTTGGAAGCTAGCTCTCTAAAAGAACAGGGTGATTTATCTGATGCAATTTTATATTGGTTTTTTGGGTTTACAGCAATTCTAGGAGCTTTTAGATTTAAAATAGCAGATTTTATATATTGGATTTTGGCAACAAAGAATAAAATTAGAAAATAAAGTTTTTAACAATGAATAATAATCACATAAAACCATTAATAAAAGTTAGATGTCATGGTTGTTTGTATTTTTATATTACTTACAAACCAAAACGTCCTTATGGATGTAAAAAATTTGGTTTTATATCTAAAATTATTCCATCTAGTGAAGTATTTAATACAACTGGTACAGAATGTGCATATAGAAGTGATAAGAGTTCATGAAGATAAAATTTTTACAATTAGTATAATTTTTTAGGATGATTAAATGGATACTAAATTAGAAGCTGTTCAAGAAAGTATAAAATTAGCTTTAGATGCAGCTGATGCAGCCACAGATGTAACTTCAGAATATAATAAAGTAAGAAAAGCACATGCTATATTGGAGAGTAAAGTGAAACAAATTCATAAATATACAACGGTCGTATTTGTATCTTCTATTGCATCAGGGTTAATAGTTGTTACTGTTAGTGCATTTTTATTTATGCAAGGTTCTAATAAATTAAGTAATATGACTGAAACTAGTCGAGAAGCTTTGGTTGTATTTGCAGAAAATGTTGATGGAGTTAACACTTCTTTGAAAAACCTTGATATTGCGATTAAGAAACAAGGAGATTTATTAAGCGTGAATGAAGAATTAGTTCTTACTATGAATAAAATAGAAAAAAGAATTGAGGGCTCTAATGATAATACTATTGGAGAATTACGTATAATTACAAAAACTCTCATAGATGAATTAAACAAAAACTCATTAATTAACAAAGATAATAATAAAGCTTTAAATGCAAGTTTGAAGAAGTTTAATAGTTCAAATCGTACTGCAATTAGTAAAGCTATTAAAAGTATTAGTAATAAAACAATTTATAAACGAATTATTGCCAATCAAGCTATTCAGGCACAGCAAATCTCTAAGCTTGTGAGGCAAAATAATAATGTTCTAGGTAAGATAGCTGATAAAACTAGTCGTATCAAATATCCATAATAATTTTACAATTAATCTTGATGAGACATATGTAAATGGAAAATGAAGATAAAAAATTTCTAAAAATTAAATCTATTAGAACATCCTCTCGCGCTTATCAGATGCTGTTAAAAGAAAATGATATAATTTTATGTTTAGATGGAGAATTTGTTAATGTAACGTATGAAGTCTTTTCAAAAGAATTAAACGAAATTATAGACAAAAAAATTTTAACAATTGTTAGAAATGAGATTTTATTTAATACTTTTATTGAAGGCCCATTAGGTGTGGTGTGTGAAGAAATAAGCTCGAAAGAAATATCTAATTTAGAGAATTTTGATTTAAAAAAAATATTAGACTTAAATAACTTCTATCAACAATTTGAGGTTTATAAAAGACCTCAAAGTGTATCTGTATTGTTAAATACTATCCCAACTATTCTAGCTAGTTTAGCCCCACCTTTATGGATGGTTCAAAATAAACTTTGGGTATTCTTAGGCATTTCATTAGTTTTTTATACGGTATTATTAGTTGTTTCACCTTGGTTATTCTTCATCGGATGGATTTTAAAATCATGGTATGTTGGAAGTTGCCAAATAGATATTTTAAGATATTTTTATACATTTAATAATTATAGATTCTGGATTAGTTTTTGTGAAGATAGTGAAAAAAAAGCACAGCAGTTAGCAAGAAAATTTGATAACAAGGTTGATTTTGACTATTCATATCTTGAGCCTGCAATCATTGAAGTTGATTGAATAGCTAATATTTAGATTTATATTAATTTCTTATATTTGAAGAATATCAAATATTTCACCCTTACTAACTTTATTTAAAAAAATTAAATTAACTATTTTTTTGGCTACCTCTTCTGGTGTTTGAAGGACTTTTTCGTTTTCTCCAGGCATTGCCTTTGCTCTCATTTTAGTGCTTGTTTTTCCTGGATTTACTATCATTATAGATAAATTATTATTTTTATTTTCGTTTGCCCAAATTTTAACCATATGATTTAAAGCTGCTTTTGAGATTGCGTATGCTCCCCAAAAAGATTTTGGAGTTGAAGCCATTGAAGAGCTTAAAAATAAAGCTTTAGAAAAATTACTTTTTTTTAATAAAGCATCCATTGATCTAATTAATCTATGGTTACTTAATAAGTTGATATTTATTACATCAAAAAAATCTTCACTACTTTGATGATGAAGAGGACCTAGTATACCTAAAACAGCAGCATTAGAAATTAAAATATCTAATTTCCCCCATCTTTTAAAAATTTCCATGCCAAGTCTATCAATTCCAACAAAATCATTCATATCTAATTGAGCTATTGTAGAAGTTCCACCATCTAATTTTATTTTGCTTTCTGTAACCTGAAGTCCAGATAGGGTTTTTCCAGTAATGATTACATGAACATTTTTTTGTGCTAATTCAATTGCAGTTGCAGATCCTATTCCACTGCTTGCACCAGTGACTAGTGCAATTTTTTTATTTTCAACCATTTTTTGAATTTAGCTTTAAAATTTCAGATACGTCTACTGGATATTCGCCAGTAAAACAATGATCTGTAAATTGAGGGTTCATAGTATTTCTTTCTTCACATCCCATAGCCTTGTATGTTCCCTCTAAGGATAAGAAGAAAAGAGATTTAGCACCCACTAATTTAGTCATTTCTTCAATATTAGCATGTGAGGCAATTAATTCATTATAGTTAGGCGTATCTATACCATAAAAATCAGGATGCTTTATCGGTGGACACGATATTCCTAAATGTACTTCTTTAGCTCCAGCTTCATAGACCATTTTTACAATTTTACTAGCAGTAGTCCCTCTTACTATTGAATCATCTATTAATATGACACGTTTATTTTCTATACAGGATCTATTAACACTATGTTTAAGCTTTACTCCAAACTGTCTAATTGTTTGAGAAGGTTCTATGAAAGTTCGACCAACATAATGACTTCTTATAATACCTAATTCAAAAGGAATATTAGATTTTTGAGAAAAACCTATTGCTGCAGAGACGCCAGAATCAGGAATAGGAACTACTACGTCAGCGGAAATATTATTTTCTATTGATAGTTGTTCTCCAAGAGATTTTCTATATGTATAAACTGTTTTTCCACCAACAATACTATCTGGGCTTGCAAAATAGATTCTTTCAAAAATACACGGTCGTTCTTTTAATTTTTTAAAAGGTTTTACCGATTCTATCCCATTTTCTGTTATTACTACGATTTCTCCATTTTCTACATCTCTTATATATTTAGCTCCAATCATATCTAATGCACATGTTTCAGAGGCTAATACAGGAGACCCATCTTTATCTCCAAGTACTAAAGGACGAATGCCATAAGGATCCCTTACACCTATTAGTTTTTTATTTGTTAAAATAACTAATGAATAAGCACCTGTAATTTGGTAAAGGGCGTCAATTAATTTATCAACCAATGTCTTTTTT
This sequence comes from uncultured Rhodobacterales bacterium, assembly GCA_964633395.1. Classification (GTDB taxonomy): domain Bacteria; phylum Pseudomonadota; class Alphaproteobacteria; order Puniceispirillales; family Marisalimonadaceae; genus CAJJBL01. Next base: position 11,538 of record CAZWGZ010000017.1, on the reverse strand, counting down.
TTGGATCTAGCAACTAATTGTAAAATTATTTCAGTATCAGAAGTAGTTTGGAATATAGAACCGCTATCAACCAATTTCTTTCTTAACGAAAAAGTATTCGTTAGATTTCCATTATGAGCGCAGGCAAAACCACCAAGTGCTAAATTAGCAAAAAAAGGTTGAAGATTTTCAGGTTTAGACTCGCCAGTTGTTGAATACCTTACATGTCCTATTGCAGTTTTACCTGGTAATTGTGATAATATACTGGCGTTATTAAAGTTATCTCCAACTAAACCTTGTTTTCTAACTGAATGAAAAGCATTGCCATCAAAACTTACAATGCCTGCACCTTCCTGTCCTCTATGTTGAAGAGAATGTAATCCTAAGGTTGAAAGTACAGCTGCTTCTTCAGTTCCAAAAATACCAAATACACCACATTCTTCTTTTAAGTGATCACTATGTTTACAGTACATTATTTACCTTTATATTTATATTATGAATATGAAATTATTCATTGATTAAGCAAATTTTCTTTATTATTTATATCGTTATTTTCATCTTTATAATTAAGTTCTACAGGAAACAATTTAACAACTAAGTTGGCTGTTTTTGTTATATAATCATATGTTTTAGCTTCTAATAGAATATTAGGTCTTTGTTCTTTTCCTAATAAATATAAGAAACCCAAATATATTAGAACTATAAAAAAAATGCCTCTTAAAACTCCAAATATAAAGCCACCTACTTTGTCAAAAAATAATAATCCAGGTAAAGAAAATTTGGGAGAAAGCCATTTTGAAATTAAGTTAGATATAAATAAAGCAATTAAAAAAGGAATTCCAAAAGAAACAATATCTATTATAATCTTTTGATTTATATATTCTTGGAGCTCAATTTTTATTTTTTCATGTAAGTAATATGCAGTCATAAGAGCTGCTATCCAGCAAATCATACTAAATACTTCTTTAATAAACCCTCTATATGAAGCTACAATACAAGATATTAAAATAAAACTAATTACAACCAAATCAACTATATTAAAATATATATTACTTAAAAATTCCATAAAATAAAAAACACTCTAGTCACTATCCATTATTAAACGAACTAAATCATTCAATAGAGTTATATTAATATAACTTAGATCTTCTTTTATCATAATTTTTTGTTTGCTTGGTAAAGTAATTTTATTAAATCCTAATTTATATGCTTCTTTAATTCTTAATTCTGGTTGTGGTACTTTCCTAATTTCACCTGATAGTCCTACTTCCCCAAAATAAACAGATGAAAATGATAAAGGAATATTTTTTACAGATGAAATTATAGCTGCTGCTACGGCTAAGTCTGCTGCAGGCTCATAGATTTTAATACCTCCTGCAATATTAAGGAAAATATCCATATTAGATAAATGTATTTTGCATCTAGATTCTAAAACTGCACTTAGCATTGACAGGCGTGCTATATCCCAACCCACAATAGTTCTTCTAGGTGAGGGAAGAGTGGAAGGAGTAACTAATGCTTGCACCTCTATTAAGATAGGTCTTGTTCCTTCTAATCCAGCAAAAATAGCACTCCCAGAAACATCTTTTTGTCTATCCGATAAAAATAATTCTGAAGGGTTCACAATTTGCTTTAATCCATTACTTAACATTTCAAAAACACCAATTTCATTTGTTGGCCCAAATCTATTTTTAATACTTCTTAAAATCCTATATTGAAAATGGCTTTCTCCTTCAAAATATAAAACTGTATCAACCATATGCTCTAGTATCCTTGGGCCTGCAATAGATCCATCTTTTGTAACATGGCCAATTAAAATTAATATAGAATTAGATTTTTTTGCTGCGATGATTAATTCATTTGTTGATGCTCTTACTTGATTAACCGTTCCCGGAGAGCTGTCTATCTGAGGTAAATACATTGTTTGTATAGAATCAATTATTAGTACACATCTTTTTTTCATTGAGTTCATTGTAGTTGCGATATCTGCTGCATTAGTAACTGATGCAAATTTAATACGTTTATCTTGAATACCTAATCTATCTGCGCGCATTTTAATTTGAGAAATACTTTCCTCTCCTGAAATATAGAGACAATGTTCATCCATTTTCGATAGATTACCAACTATTTGAAGTAAAAGAGTCGATTTCCCAATGCCAGGATCTCCTCCAATAAGAGTTACAGACCCTGAAACAAAACCTCCACCAGTCACTCTATCCATTTCTTCTATATTTGTTTTTAATCTTGGATATTCAATTATATCACTGTTTAAAGTTTCAAAATTAATAGTTTGACCTTTTGACTTTGACAAAGGTCCTGATGGTTTTGAATTACTTTCTTCTATTAATGAATTCCATTCAAAGCATTGTTCACACTTTCCACTCCATTTCATAGAAACAGATCCACAAGATTGACAAATATACTGTTTGTTTGATTTCATCATTTATTTAAATAAAATTGGGTTAATAGCTTTAATAAATTGTTGAATTTTTAGGTTACTTGATTTAAGCATTTCTTCTGGTTTTCCTGCCCACGAAATTTTTTGTTGATCAATAAGTATGATTTTGTCCGCAATTCTACTAACAGAAGCCATATCATGTGTGATTGTTATTGCACTTGCTCCTAAGCTTTTTACAGAATTAACTATTAACTCATCAATAATACTTCCTGTTACAGGGTCTAATCCTGAAGTAGGTTCATCAAATAATAGTATTTTAGGTTTGCTACAGATGGCTCTAGCTATCGCAACACGTTTTTGCATTCCCCCAGATATTTCTGAAGGATATAAGTTTAATACTTCAGGCTTTAATCCTAAATTTTTAATAATATCAAGCGCAATTTTTTGACCATCTTTTATTGATAGTTTTTTAAGTCTCTGAATTTTAAAAACTATATTTTCCCAAACTTTTAGAGAGTCGAATAATGCTCCATGTTGAAAAGTAATACCAAGATCAAGTAATAAGTCTTCTTTTTTAGCCCTAGATAAATTGACAGTTTCTACATTGTTAATTTTAATTGATCCTTTGTCTGGCTTTAAAAGGCCAATAATATTTTTTAATAGAACAGATTTTCCTGATCCAGAAGCACCAATGATGGCTAATGATTCTCCTTCATAAAGATCAAAGTTAATATCTTCTAGTACGATATTTTTATCAAATTTTTTGGATAAATTTCGGACTTTTATAATTATTTTGTTTGTTTGTTTTATGTTCAATTTCTTAACCAAAGAATAAAGCTGTAATAATGAAAGTGCTAGTTAGGATCAAAACCGAAGATGTTACAACAGCTGCCGTTGTAGCGTATCCTACACCTTCAGCACCCCTGGAAGCATTGTAACCAAAATAACAGCTTAACATTGAAATTATATAACCAAAAACTGCAGCTTTTACTAACCCTTGAATAACGTCAATCCACTGTAAATATTCTAAAGTTGCATAAAGATATAAATCAGAATTAAAATTTAACTTATAAGTTGCTATCATATAGCCTCCTAATATTCCAATTGTATTACCTATTAAAACTAAAAAAGGAATGCAAATAATTGACGCTATTAGTTTAGGAGCTATTAAATATTGCATTGGTCTAGTTCCTAGAGTTCCTAAAGCATCTATTTGCTCTGTGACTTTCATCGTAGCAATTTCTGCCGCCATCTTGGCTCCCACTCTTCCGGCAACCATTAGGCCAGTTAAAACAGGGCCAAGCTCTCTTGTTATTGACGTTAGCACTACTCTTGCAACTGTCGATTCTGAGTTAAACTCTGAAAATCCACTATAAGTTTGCAAAGCCAAAACCATTCCTGAAAAAAAAGTAGTTAGACCAACAACAGGTAAAGAATAAAAACCAATATCTATAATTTGTGAAAATATCTGTTTAAAATACCATGGGGGACGTATGGCCCAGAAAAGTGCTGTAATGCAAAATATAAAAAAATTCCCAATTTGAGATAAAAACCTTAAACAAGTATAACCAACTGATCCACATGCATCTTGTATTTTATTTATCAAAATTTAGAAATCCTATTTTTTAAAATAACTTATTCAGTTATATCTTCTTATTATTCTATTACCAATTAGAGTCAAAAACTCATAGCTAATTATTTCTAGATTTCTTAAAATATATTTAATATTAGAATTATCTACTAAGCTTATATATGTTTCTTCCTTTAATTTGGCTTTGTTTATATTAGTGATATCTAATATAAAGCTATCCATTGTTATATTTCCAATTACTTTGCATTCTTTTCCTTCTATTAAAAAAGAGCTATTTTTTTTCAAGAACCTAAGCCATCCATCTGCATATCCTATTCCTATTGTTGCTAATTTTGAATTTCTATGAGTAGTATCAACACCACCATAAGATATTTCCTCCCCAATATTTACATTTTTAATTTGTATTATTGGAGCAAGTAATTCAAATGGAAATTTTAAGCTTTTAGACATTAAATTAATATTATTTCCATTACTGTCAATTCCGTATAACCCAATACCTGGTCTAGTTTGATCAAGACAAAAGCTGGGCCCTAATTTTATTCCAAAAGTATTAGCAAGACTTAACTTTACATTTGGTATTAATTTTGAAAATAATTTCATTTTATTTAATTGCTGACAATTACTTTTATTTGCAACATCATTTGCATTTGCCAAATGGGACATAATAAAATCCCATCTTGTACTGTCTAAAATAGACTTGTTTTTTAATACGAAATCAATTTCTTCTGAGCTTAATCCAAGTCTATTCATTCCTGTATCTATATTTAGTATAGCTTTTATAGATTGATTTTTTTTATTAACAACGTTGAAGTCATTTAATCTTTTAAGTTGATTTAAGTTATTTATTATTGGAATTAAATTATTATTAAGGTAAATAAGCTCACTGCCTTCAAAAAAACCTTCAAATATGGCAATAGATATTTTGCTTGAAGTGTTCTCTTTTCTTAATTCTAAAGCTTCATCTAGATTGGCAACATAGAAATAATTACATCCAGCTTCAATTAAAGCATTTGCAACTTGATTCATTCCTAACCCATAAGCGTTAGCTTTAATTACTGCCGCAGCTTTTCCGAAGGATGCAACATTAAGGGCTATCCAATTAGATTTAATAGTATTTAAAGATATATTTAAAATTCCTTGCATTTAATTTTCTCTAACCAAATTATAAATTTTACATCCTAATAATTTTGATTGGGTAATCTATCATCCTGAACTAAATCCATAAATCTTGTATATTTAGCTTCAAATTGGACTTGAATTATTCCTGTTGGGCCATGCCTTTGTTTAGATATAATAATTTCAGCTTTGCCTTCAGCTAAATTCCTTCTATCTTGCCATCTTAAGAAACGTTCATTAAAGCTCTCTTGATTTTCATTATCTCTTTGTGTCGGCTCACTTTTATCTAAGTAATATTCTTCTCTATAAACAAACATAACTACATCTGCGTCTTGTTCAATTGATCCCGATTCTCTTAAATCAGCTAGAATAGGTCTTTTATCTTCTCTTTGCTCGACAGCTCTACTAAGTTGAGACAAAGCAAGAATAGGGACATCTAACTCTTTAGCAAGTGATTTAAGCCCTCTAGTAATACTTGAAACCTCTTGAACTCTACCTTGTGCTTCACTCGCTTTAGTTCCTTGTATTAATTGAATATAATCAATTATTATTAGTGCTAGTCCATTAGTTCTTTTTAACCTTCTGGCTCTAGATGCAATTTGACCAACTGAAATTGCTGGAGTGTCGTCAATAAAAAAAGGTAAATTCATTATTTCATTTTGCGTTGAAACAAGATCAGAAAACTCTTTTTCACTAATGTCACCATTTCTTAGTTTGTGAGAATCTATAGTAGATTGTTCGGCAAGAATTCTTTGTGCTAATTGTTCTGCAGACATTTCAAGAGAAAAAATTAATATGGATTGATTATTTTCTATTTTACTAGTTTTTGCGGCATTAAAACCTATGTTTGTTGCCAGCGCAGTTTTGCCCATTGCAGGTCGACCTGCTAAAACAAGTAAATCTGATTTATTTAATCCACCTAATTGTCGATTTAATCCAGAAAATCCAGTGTCTACCCCAGACAAACTCCCTTTTCTTTGATATGCTTCATTGATTTGATTAGTAGCTTTTCCCAATATAGTTTTAAAATCTATAGGCCCACTGTTTACTTGATCTTTTTCAGCAAGATTATACAATTGTTCTTCAGTATTTGATATTTCTTGGTCTGGAGATATTTCAATTGAAGGGTTTATCGATCGATCTATTAAATCATCACCAATTCTAATAAGAGATCTTCTTACGTAACAGTTTCTTATTTCATCTGCATAAAATTTTGCTTTACTTAATGAAACTGTTCCTTCTCTTAAATCTGAGAGATATTGTTTTATATCAATATCTCTCAATGAAACATCGTCTTTTAAATATCCTTTAAGTGTAACAGGATCAGCAAGTCGACCATTATCTGTTAATGATATACAGGCTTCAAAAATACTAGAATGAAGTGGATCAAAAAAATGTCTACTAACAAAATTAGTGGGAAGATCTTCCATTACTTTGTTATCAAAAAGAATAGAACCAATTAAACTTTGTTCCGCTTCTATATTTTGAGGCATTTTATTTACGGTATTAGTATCATTTTCTGATGATAAATAATCAGCAACTCGAGGAGTTTCATTTAAATTTTCAACCATAATAACACTAACAGAAATAAATTAATTTGAACAAAATTAAAATAACAATATTATAATGATTAGACTAATAAAAAAATTAATTTATAACTTCGCTAATATCTTTGTTTTCTAAAACGTCTTTAGCTTTATTATTATCTTCATTCTCATTTATTTCAATTTCAGGTGTAGTTGTAACATTTTTATCTATTACTTTATCTTCTTTTTTATCAAATCTCTTTGCATCTTTTTGAGCTCTTTCTGATCTGATGTCACCTCCACCAGTCTCAGTACTAATTATAGGTCTACCTAATTTATTTTGCTCTTTAGACTCTTCATTAGATCGAGCTATATTAAGTTTAATATTAATAGATACTTCTGGATGAAGTTTTATTGAGATGTCTTCATATGATAAAGATTTTAATGATTTATTTAAAATTACCTGATTTTTTTCAATAGTTAAGCCAGCATCCGTAATTGATTGAGCAATATCCTTTGCAGACACAGATCCATATAACTGTCCTGCTTCACTTGCCGCTCTAATAATTACTACTTCTTTTAAAACAATATTTTTTGCTAAAGTAGAAGCTTCATTTTTCTTAGAAATATTTTCACCTTCTAATTGAACTTTTTGTTCCGCGAAGCTTTTAATATTTTCTTTTGATGCAAATACAGCCTTACCTTGGGGTAGTAAAAAGTTTCTACCATATCCAGATTTAACTGTTACTAAATCACCAATTTGTCCTAATTTTTCTATACGTTCTAATAGAATTACATTCATATTATTCTCCAGATTTAACCTACAACATAAGGCATTAATGCTAAAAATCTTGCTCTTTTAATTGCTTTTGATAATTCTCTTTGTTTTTTAGCCGATACAGCAGATATTCTAGAAGGAATAATTTTACCTCTTTCTGACACATATCTAGTTAAAACTTTTAAATCTTTATAATCTATAGGTGGTGTATTTGGAACTGAAAAAGGACAAGACTTTCTTCTTTTTGAAGACGGTTTTCTAAGAGCTTGTCTTTTGATTGTTAATTGTGTCATTTAAATCTCCTATTCCTCAATTTTTTTAGCGGCAGGTGTAAAAGTGTTTTCTGAGCTTTCGGATCTATTACGTTCAGTTTTGCCGTTCATCATAGGTGAAGGATTCTCGCTTATTTCATCAATTTTTATTGTTAAAAACCTTACAATATCTTCATGTAATCCCATTAATCTTTCAAACTCAGAAATTGCAGAAGTAGGGGCATCAATATTTAATAATGTATAATGGCCTTTACGATTTTTGTTTATCTTATATGCAAGATTTCTAAGTCCCCAGTATTCCCTTTTCTTTACATCCCCTTCTTGAGACTTGAGTACTGAAATGAATTCTTCTATTAATGCTTCAAATTGACCTAATGTCAAATCTTGTCTTCCAATTATTACACTTTCGTATAATGCCATTTCAATCTCCTTATGGCTGTCAGGTTTTAACCTAGGTTAGCCAGATAAAAATTTTATCTAGCAAGGAGTAAACAAAAAAAAATTTTAATGCTAGTGTTTCGATCTTTTTTGGAACATAAATGTTTATTGAAAATATGCAATGATTTAATTAAAAAATCTAAATTTAAATTTAAATATATGATAAATTAAGGAGTGAAAATGAATTTGATTGTTTTTCCAGGCCAAGGCTCTCAGAAAATTGGGATGGGTAAGGAAATGTCAGAGAATTTTGTTGAAGCTAAAGAGGTATTTGAAGAAGTTGATGATGCTCTTGGTTTTAATTTGAGCAAAATAATGTGGGAAGGCTCTGATCATGATATAGCTCTTACATCTAATGCACAACCAGCTCTAATGGCTTGTGGTGTAGCTGTTTATAGAGTTTTAATTAAATTAACTAATAAAAAATTACCTGAGTTAGCAGATTATATTTGTGGACATTCATTAGGAGAATACACTTCAATGACTGTTGCTGATGTATTTTCATTAAAAGAATGTGCAATATTATTAAGGTTAAGAGGTGATGCAATGCAACAAGCAGTACCTTTAAATCAAGGAGCAATGGCAGCTTTTATAGGTGCAGATATAGAAACTACTGAAAAAATCATACAAGAAGTAAAATCAATTGGTGTTTGTAATATTGGAAATGACAATGCTGATGGACAAGTAGTTATTAGTGGAGATAAATTAGCTGTCGATAAAGCAATAGAGTTATCAAAAGATTTTGGAGTTAAAAGGGCAGTAATACTTCCAGTGAGTGCACCATTTCATTGTCAGTTAATGCAGCCGGCTCAGTTGATAATGGAAAAAGCTTTAAATGAATTGAATTTCAATTATCCTACTGTGCCAATAATATCTAATATTAGTGCTTTACCTGAGAAAGAAATTAGTAAATTAAAACAGAATTTAATAGATCAAGTTACAGGTACTGTTAGATGGAGAGAAACAATGAATTTAGCAAATAAGTTAGGTGTAAATACAATTATAGAGCTTGGAAATGGAAAGGTTTTATCAGGTATTGCTAAACGAATGATTGATAATGTAAGGGCTATTAATGTTGAAAAACCGTCTGACTTTGATGAGATAATAAAAAAAATTTAATAAATATATTATTACTATGGAGACGTTAATGTTTGATTTAACAGATAAAACAGCTTTAATAACAGGTGCGACAGGTGGAATTGGAATGGCTATTGCCAAAGAAATGAAAGCGCGTGGAGCAAAATTAATTTTATCAGGAACTAAAAAAGATATCCTTGATAAACTTGTTGCTAATCTGGGAAAAGATGTAAAAGGGATAATTGCAGACATAGGAGACAAGGACAGTATTGCTTCAATGGCTAAAGAGGCTGAGAATTATTTTGGAAGTGTGGATATTCTTGTAAATAATGCTGGTATAACTATTGATGGACTTTTAATGAGAATGAAAGATGAAGATTGGGATAATGTGATTAATATTAATCTTACAGCCTCTATGAGACTAACAAGACAAATTCTAAGAGGAATGTTAAAAAGAAGGTATGGAAGAATAATTTTCATAAGCTCTATTGTTGGTCATACTGGCAATGCAGGTCAAAGTAATTATGCGGCTTCAAAATCTGGATTAATTGGTTTAACTAAGTCTTTAGCAGCTGAAGTTGCTAGTAGAGGAATAACTTGTAATTTAATAGCCCCAGGCTTTATCTCGACACCTATGACAGATAAACTTACTGAAGATCAAACTAATAGCATAATTAAGAATATTCCTGTTGCTAGGCTTGGTCAACCAGAAGACATTTCATCTGCATGTGTTTATTTAGCAAGTGAAGAATCTAGTTTTATTACTGGAACAACACTACATATTAATGGTGGCATGGCTATGCTATGATTTTTTTTAATTAAAAATAATAATATATGCTTGGCATATTTATGTATGTATGCTAATCGAGGAAAACTTATAATACAAAAAATTTAAATCCAAACAAAACTTAAAACCAGACTAATAAACTTAAGGGGCAATAATAATGAGTGACATAGCTAACCGCGTGACCAAAATAGTAGTTGAGCATCTTGGAGTAGAAGAATCAAAGGTAATTGAGGGCGCAAGCTTTATTGACGATTTAGGTGCAGATAGTTTAGATACTGTAGAGCTAGTTATGGCTTTTGAAGAAGAATTTGAATGTGAAATTCCAGATGATGCAGCTGAAAAAATTCAAACTGTTAAAGATGCAATAGACTTTATATCTGCAAATAGTTAATTTAATATAAAACTTTTTGCTCGTGTTATGACTGGGAGTTGCTTATGCGTCGAGTTGTTGTTACAGGTTTAGGTATGTTAACACCATTAGGTAATGGTGTTGATATTAACTGGAAGCGTTTGATTTCCGGTTCTATTGGAATTAAAAAAATAATTAATTTTGATGTGTCAGATATTTCATGCAAAATAGCTGGTCAAATACCCACGAAAGATCAAGATCCTGAAGCTGGTTTGGATATGGATCAATGGTTAGAACCCAGAGAGCAGAAACGAGTTGATAGATTTATAGCATATGGAATTGTGTCTGCTATTCAAGCTGTTGAAGATTCAGGTTGGGTTCCTTTAAGTGAAAATCAAAAAAATAGATCAGGGGTAATACTTGGTTCAGGAATTGGTGGTCTTGAAACTATTGCTAAGACAACAGAATTGATGAACGAAAAAGGACCAAGAAAAGTCAGTCCTTTCTTTATCCCATCATCTCTTATAAACCTATTATCTGGTCAAGTTAGTATTAAATACGGCTTTAAGGGTCCTAATCATTCAGTTGTTACCGCTTGTTCAACTGGAGCTCACGCAATTGGTGATGCTTCAAGAATTATAAAATATGGTGATGCAGATGTGATGGTAGCAGGTGGAGCAGAAGCTGCTTGCTGTAGAATAGGTATGGCAGGGTTTGCAGCAGCCAGAGCGCTTAGTACTAACTTTAATGATAATCCTCTAGAAGCATCTAGGCCATGGGATGAAGATAGGGATGGTTTTGTAATGGGCGAAGGTTCTGGAGTATTAGTTCTTGAAGAAAGAGAGCATGCCCTAGCAAGAGGAGCAAAAATTTATGCAGAAATAAAAGGGTATGGGATGTCAGGTGATGCACATCATATTACTGCCCCTGCTGAATCAGGAGATGGAGGTTTTAGGGCTATGCAATCTGCATTAAAAGACTCTAACTTAACAACATCTGATTTAGATTATATTAATGCACATGGCACTTCTACTCCATTAGGTGACATGATTGAATTAAAAGCTATAAGAAGATTGTTAAATAATGACGTTAAAAATATAAGCGTTAGTTCAACAAAATCAGCAACAGGCCATCTTTTAGGTGCGGCTGGTGCAATTGAAGCTATATATTCAATTCTATCTATTGTAAATCAAACTGTGCCTCCTACGAATAATTTGATAAATCCTG
>CAZWGZ010000016.1:0-17860 GCA_964633395.1 uncultured Rhodobacterales bacterium | reverse complement strand
AAGCTGTATCTATAAATGAAACCATGAAAATTGAAGATATTATTAAGCAATCAGACAATTGGGATACAATTTTACAAAAGAATAAGTTAAAGGCAGATAGCATCCATAATTATAAAAGTGAAATAAAAACAATTAATGAAGTAACTCACGTTAGGTTAAATATTTTTCCTGACGGAGGGGTCTCAAGACTAAGAGTTCTTGGCTTAAGAGTTTGAAATGGAAAGTATACCCATTGCAGTTATTACTAAAAATAATTTTTTACCTTTTGGTCATTTGATTGATAAAAAAAATGCAGCAACAAAGTATTTAATTAATCAAGAAACTACCGAAAGACATCATAATATATCTGAATTAAGCTTAAATAATGAAGGTGGAACTCCAACTATTTCAATATTTTCGGGTACTCCAAGGGCAATGCCTATTGAGATCAGAATCATGGAAAAACATCCTATTGCTTCTCAAAGTTTTTTGCCTATGCAAAATATTGATTGGTTAACCGTTGTATGTCATGAGAATAATGGGATACCAGATTTAAATAATTTAAAATGCTTTCTTATTAATGGAAATATGGGAATAACATATAATCAAAATGTTTGGCATCATCCCTTATTGGTAAAAAATAAACAAGATTTTTGGATTATAGATAGAACTAAAACTAATGAACCTTCTTCTATTAACTTAGTTGAATACCATTTCTTAAAAAAAGAAATTCAGTATTTATCCTTTTAAAATTTATATTTTTAATAGACGTTCAGAAGCTGATCTATGTTCTTCAAGAGATACGCCAAGATCAAGATTATTTATATTACCTGATTCTGAGATAATCTTACCATTACATATTGTATAACTCGTTCTCATTGGAGTGCACAAAACTAAACCAGCAACTGGATCGCTCCAGGTACCCGATAATGCTATTTGTTTTAAATCATAAACTGCAAAATCTGCAGCTTTACCAACAGCTATCTGACCTATATCATCTCTATTTAAAACTTTGGCTCCACCTCTTGTGGCTGTGTATAATGCTTCTCTGGGAGAAAACATATCTGCGCCAAGATTTACTCTTTGTAATAACATGGCTTGTCGTGCTTCACTAAGAAGATGGCCACTATCATTTGAACTAGATCCATCCACTCCTAAACCTACTTTAACCCCAGCGTCCAACCAATTTCTCAAAGGAGCTATTCCACTAGCAAGACGCATATTAGAACAAGGACAATGTGCTATTCCTGTTCCTGTTTTAGAAAAAAGTTCAATTTCACTTTCATTTAGCTGTACACAATGTGCATGCCATACATCATTACCAATCCATCCTAACTGCTCAACATATTCTCCTGGACGCATACCAAAGTGTTTCTGTGTATATTCAATATCCTCTTTATTTTCGGCTAAATGTGTATGCATACCTACTGAGTATTCTCTTGCTAAAATAGCTGTTTCTCGCATTAAGTTTTGACTAACACTAAATGGTGAACAAGGAGCCAAAGCTATTCTTAACATTGAAAATTCAGAGTTGTCGTTGAAGTCTTCTATTACTCTTTGACAATCTTTGAGTATAGCCTCTTCATTTTCAACTAATGAATCTGGAGGCAATCCTCCCTTGCTTACACCAATACTCATTGAACCTCTAGTGGCATGGAATCTACAGCCAACTTTCTTAGCAGCTTCAATTTCATCTTCTAATTTTGAGCCATTGGGGAAAAGATAAAGATGATCACTTGAAGTCGTACATCCACTTATCACCATTTCAGACAATCCAATTAATGCAGATATATATATATCTCTTGGAACAATATTATTCCAAACTGGATATAAATTAGTTAACCAACCAAATAACGATTCATTTTGAGATCTTGGATAACAACGTGTCAAATTTTGGAATAAATGGTGATGAGTATTAATTAAGCCTGGAATAACGACCATATCTGTTGCGTCAATGATCTGATCTGGTTGATAATTTAAGTTGTCGCACTTTCCTATTTCAACAATAATTCCATTTTCACTATAAATAGAATTATTATTAAGCTCACGTAGATCATTGTCCATAGTGGCTATAACTTTAGCATTTTTTATTAATATATTAGACATATGATTTTCAAAAAAATTACACCGCCCAATCAAGAGCGGTGTAATATAACAGTAATTATATAATTTTTAAAAGAGTTATTTATCTTCTTGAGGTAAAATTATATTTAATAAAACAGCTAAAAATGCAGCAGGTAATAAACCAGATGTAAGTAGCATTTGCATCTCTCCTCCTAATCCTGCAACTGATGATGGAACTTTTTGCAAACCAAAACCAATAGATAATGAGATTGCAAAAATCATCATATTTCTTTTATTCCAATCAACACCACTTAACATGTTAATACCGGCAGACGCAACCATCCCAAACATCACAATAACACCTCCACCTAATACAGCTATTGGCATAGAAGCTACTAAAGCGCCTATCTTGGGAACCAGACCACAAAGTATTAAGAAGATGGCGGCAATTGTAACTACCCTTCTACTCATAACACCTGTCATAGAAATCAGTCCTACATTTTGACTAAAGCTTGTGTTTGGTAATCCCCCAAAAACACCTGCAATAGCAGTTCCAATTCCATCAGCATAAGTGCCTCCTTGTATTTCTTTGTCTGTCGCCTCTCTATTTGCTCCACCTTTGGCTATGCCTGAGATATCGCCTACAGTTTCAATTGCACTCACTATAGACATAAGACACATCGCTATTATTATTGTTAAATTTATATCAAAACCATATTTAAAAGGTTCTGGTAGAGCAAACCAAGCAGCATCAGTAACTCCTGCAAAGCTTACGATGCCCATTACTGCAGCAATAATGTAAGCAACTATCATTCCTAGTAAAACTGAAGAGCTTGATACAATTCCTTTAGTCCAAAATTTTAATCCAAATGATACCACTATAACTATAATTGCAAGACTCCAATTTCCTATGCCCCCCCAAGTTGGCTTAGACATATTAAAATCACCAGCGCCTCCAGCTGCGTATTCAATTCCTACCGGAATTAAATAAATACCAATCGCTAATATAATTATTCCAGAAACAAGTGGTGGAAACCAATGTCGAATTTTTCCAATTATTGTCCCTAAAAATGCATGGAATATTCCACCAATTACTATTGCTCCAAATAGTGTACCCATTCCCACTTTTGCTGCGCCAATCATAACTGGTACAAAAGCAAAGCTAGTTCCCTGCATTACTGGCAATCTTGCACCAACTGGACCAAAACCAACTGTTTGCATCAAAGTAGCTATTCCTGCAAATAACATTGACATTTGAATTAAAAACACAGTATCAGCGCTTCCAAACGCAAAGCCTGCTACTCCAGCGATTATTATTGATGGTGTTACATTACTAACAAACATAGCCAAAACATGTTGTAAACCCAAAATAATTCCTATCTGTAATGGTGGAACATAATCTGGATTTTTTAAGTCTTCGGCTGAAACGTTTTCTAAATTACTCATTTTAACCTCCTCTATATGTTGACGATTACATTAACTGGATCACAACATATTGATAAATACAATTATTTTTAATTAACTTGATAAGTATATATTCATAATTTTTATATATTTTATAAATTATTATTCGTCATATTTAATAATATAAATATATTAATCTTGATTACATTAGGGGTGATTAACTTATTAATAAGCTATGAAACTGGTAAATTTCTTACTATTTAAATATTAATATATTAACCTTTTATTGACTTCAATATTTCTGACGGTGTCGCTGGAGCGTTTAGTAATTCAGGTCTAGCATTTAAACCAGATGCTTTAATAGCTTCCTTAAT
Source organism: uncultured Rhodobacterales bacterium (assembly GCA_964633395.1). GTDB lineage: Bacteria > Pseudomonadota > Alphaproteobacteria > Puniceispirillales > Marisalimonadaceae > CAJJBL01. Next base: position 14,039 of record CAZWGZ010000016.1, on the reverse strand, counting down.
AGCTAAAAAATATGAAACAGCTAATAACAACGGAGGCTCGCCAACTGCCTTTGATCTAAATATAGTTTTTTCTTCATTGTCAGCCTTCTCTAAAAGCTTAACATTAAACTCCATTGGAATATCTCTACTTCCAGGTAATTTATAAGTAGATGGTCCAGTGGTTAATAACTTTCCATTACTAGCAAAAACTAGTTCTTCACATGTAAGCCATCCTAAACCTTGAATAAACCCACCTTCTATCTGACCAATATCTATGTTTTCATTTAACGATTTTCCACAATCTTGTATTATATCAGCTCTAATTATTCTACTTTCACCAGTATTAATATCAATCAAGGCTTCAGATAAAGCTGCTCCCCAGGTAAAATAAAAATAAGGATGGCCATGTAATTTATCTTGATTCCAGTGTATCTTAGGGGTTTTATAAAACCCAGTTGAAGACAAAGATATTCGATTATCCCAACATGAATGAGCAAGTTCAGAAAATAAAATACTATTTTGTCCAGCTGATATTTTACCATTGGAAAAAATAATATCAGATTTTAATTTATTAAATAATTGTGCTGCATGTGATATCATTCTTTTTTTAATTTGATCAGCTGCATTCCAAGCAGCCATTCCATTTAAATCTGAACCTGATGATGCTGCCGTAGCAGAAGTATTAGGAACTTCAGCAGTATTTGTAGAAGTTATGTGAATTTGATCTACAGGTACTTTAAAACATTCTGCAACTACTTGAGCTACCTTGATAAATAAACCTTGTCCCATTTCAGTCCCACCATGATTAAGTCTGATAGAACCATCAGAGTATACATTAACTAATGCGCCGGCTTGATTAAATGAAGGTTTATTGAAAGAAATGCCAAATTTAGCAGGCATCATAGCAAGGCCTTTTCTAAAAGGAGAACCGTTAGACACTTGCTTTAAATTGAAATTCTTAACAGATTTTATTCTACCAGAATAGTTACTTAATTTATGAAGTTGACTTAAAACTTTATTAATCCTTGGTTTGACAACATTTTGTCCATAAGGAGTTGTTAATCCATTAGCATTAGAATAATAGTTTACTTTTCTAATTTCATCTAATGGCTTATTTAAATATTTAGAAATATTGTAAAGAATATTTTCAATTACCAACATTCCTTGAGGCCCCCCAAACCCTCTAAAAGCTGTGTTTGAAACTGTATTGGTTTTGCAAACATATCCTATAGCTTTTATTGACTTTAAATAATAACAATTATCTAAATGAGTTAATGCTCGTGTCATTACCGGTCCAGATAAATCTAATACGTTTCCACCATTACTTAATAATATAAGATCTAGTCCATTGAGCTTTCCATTTTTTGAAAAACCTACATTATAGTAGACTTTAAAATTATGTCTTTTGCCAGTAGCAGTCATATCTTCATGTCTATTAAGACGAATTTTAACAGGCTGTTTAGTAACAAAAGCACTCAGAGCAGATATAGCTGCAAAAATTGTTGCCTGACTTTCTTTGCCTCCAAATCCTCCTCCCAATCTTCTTACTTTGCTCTCAATTTTTGCTGCAGGTATATTTAATACATTACTTACACCGTGTTGAACTTCGGTTGGGTGTTGAGTACTGGACCAAACAGTAAATTCTTCGTTTTCTCCTGGAAAAGTTAATGCAACATGCGTTTCTAAATAAAAATGATCCTGCCCTCCCATTTCAAAATTATCAGAAAGTTTACATTCAGAGTTTTTTATTTCAATTTCTATAGAACCTTTTTCTAAAATTATTGGATCAATTAGAAAAGATTTTTTTTTATATGCTTCATCTAACGTTAATATTGGATCGGAAATAACCTCCACTTCAAGATCAACCATGCTACTTGCGTAGAGAGCTTCTTGATATGTTTTGGCCAAAACAACTGCAACTGGTTGTCCGTAATAAGTAATCATATCTTCAGCAAGAATGGGCTCCCCTTTTTGAATTGGGCCGATATCATTTTCACCAGGAATATCTTTTGCAGTTATAATTTTAGAATAAAATGGTAATTTAAGTAATTTACTAGAGTCAATTTTTTTTAATTTACCTAAAGCATTTTTGGATAAAACAAGGGCTCCATGCAAGAGATTGTCTTGAACAGGCATATCGTCAATATAAATTGCTTGTCCTGTTGCATGCCTTATGGATGAATCATGTAATATCATTTTATTCATCTTTAAAGTCCATTATAGACATTGTATTTGAATTTTCTTTTAAACACCTTTCCAATCTTTTGAACAAACCTTTTAAAGATTCAATTCTATAGGTAGAAGTTCCTCTTAAATCAGAAATAGGTTGAACAAATTTATCTATTTGGTTAATGGCAGCTAAGATAGAATCTTCAATTGTTTTTCCTATCATTATCTTACAAAGGCTTTCTAAATATTTAGGTATTTCAGCAACTCCACCTGCTGCAATATGAATATCTTCAATAATATTTTTTTTAGTTTTTATATAAATAGAAAGAGAAATAGTTGAAATATCTTGATCATATCGTTTTGATAACTTCCAACAAAAAAATTTATATCCTTCACTAGGCAAAGGAATTTCAATAGATCTTATAATTTGATCTTTTTTTATTATATTTTTTCTATACCCTAAATAAAAATCTCTTAGTAAAACAGAAGTATCTCCATCATGGCCAAATAGATGAATTTTTGAGTTTAAAGCTAACAAAACTGGAGCTAAATCTCCAATTGGACTTGAAGTAGAAATATTACCTCCAATAGTACCTTGATTTCTAATCTGAGGAGATCCAAATCTTTGCAAAATCTCTACTAATTCCGGTATCCTATTTTTTACAATCCCTAAAAAATCTTCTATAGAAACGCAACTTCCAATAATTAGATTATTATTAGTCATTTTGTGAATTTTTAATTCTGATATACTATCTAAACAAATAATTATATTCTGTTTTTCATTTACAATAGGTCTTCTTAAATTTAAATCAGTTCCTCCAGCTAAAAAATTATAATTTTTATGAATAGTTAACTTTAACATTTCTTCTAAACTCTTAGGATTATAATAAGTTACATTTCCTAATTTAATATTTTTATTGTGTTCTAAAAATTTTATAGTTTTTAAAGGTTCACTTAATTTTGAAGCGACTTTGATAGCTTTAATTATTGGCGAATAACCAGTACACCTACATAGGTTCCCTGAAATGGCATCATTAATTGTATCATCATTTATTTTTTTATTAGAATTCAATAAACTTATACCAGAAACTATAAATCCAGGAGTGCAGTATCCACATTGAGAAGCATTTTCTTCTGAGAAAGCTGTTTGAATAGGATGTGGCTTTAAATCATTACCTACACCTTCAATGGTAACAATACCTCTACCAACAACTTGTCCAACTCTAACTAAACATGAGTTAATAGGCTTAAGTTCAGAACTCAGACCATCATGCACTAAAATTGAGCAAGCTCCACAATCACCCTCTGCACAACCTTCTTTTGTTCCGCTTAGCTTTAAATTTGTTCTTATCAAATCTAAGACTGTAATATCGTGGTCTACATTGCTTATTATTGTCTTTTTACCATTAACAAAAATAATATTTGAAGTTTCTAATGGATTCAAAAATACACTCCACAACTTTTAAAATCAAGACAAGGAGATTATAGCTACTGTATTTATAAAAAATCAAATTAAAGATATTTATAATTAAATAATAAAATAATTATTTACTAATTTTTAGATTATAGCTGATTCAAATCTATCTAAGTTATGTATTTTTAGTTTTTCTGCAGTCTGTTTAATATTTTCCCATACTATGGGAGCAACTGGCAAACCATTAGCCATTCTATCATTATTAGTTATTATTTCTTTATCACCAGGTATTAATACTTTTCCATTTGGATCTGAAGGAGGTGATGCCCTTACAAAATCTGCATAAGACTGAACTTCTTTAGTAAAATAATCAAGATCAACCATTTTTTCAACAGAGACGTATATTGACAACATACCATTTGCAAATTTTCTTTTTTCTTTATCATCAATACCAGCTGAAACTCCTGAACCTGTCAAAGCTCCACCTAACATTTCCATCATAAAATTTATTCCAGAACCTTTATGCAAACCAAACGCAGTAATTGCTCCTGTTCCATTCTCAGAGTCTGGAACTTCATCTCCTCCAATCTTACCATACATTACCTCTGGGTTTGTACTTAAATTACCAGAACTATCCACCAAGGCTCCCGCTGGAAGGGGCTTTCCACCTTTTTGAGCAACCATTACCTTACCTTCTGCAACTGTCGATGTTGCCATATCAAGAACAATGTGAGGTTTACCCTTCGATGGAATACCAATCGCTAAAGGAGAGGTGCTTCCTCTACGGTCAGTTCCTCCAAAAGGAGCGACAAGTAAACTTCCCCTTACATTAACAAAATGAAAAGAAACAAATCCTGCATCAGCAGCTCTTTCAGCCCAATCTCCAATTCTACCAAGATGTCCTGAGTTTCTAAGTCCTACAACTGCAACCCCGTGTTTAGTAGCTCTAGCAATTCCTTCATCAACAGCAAGTTCGCCAGCCACTTGACCAAACCCTTGTTTTGCGTCTAAGCAAGCTAATGCTCCAGCATCTATAATCACTTCTGATTTTACATTTGGAAAAACCCAATTTCTTTCCATCCATTCTACATACCTTGGAACTCTAACTATTCCATGACTATCATGGCCTTTTAAATTAGAGCCACATAATCTTTCAGCAATTGTTTTTGCTTCATAATCACTACATGATTTTGCTTTAAATATTTCAGTTATAAGCTCTATCGCATCTTTAACCCTAATACGGATTTCAGAAATTTTGCTGTTTTCAGACACTTCAATCTCCCAATAAATAGAGTACGTAATATATGTTTTTTAAAATTTAGTAACATTAGGTATAATTTAATTAATATATTAAGTAAAATAAAAATACTCATTATTTATAATCAATAAAATTAATTTTTTGGATAGAATAACTTTTGAAAAAAGCTAAAATAATTTTTAGAACTCTCCTAATTGGGGTTTTAGGAGGTGTATCATTTAATATTTTGTTATTTCCTTTGCCATGGGTTTTAGGGCCTGCTTTTTTTGTTGCAATGTTTGCGTTATTAGGAACAGAAGTTAATATTCCACAAAATTTTAGAAATCCTTTTATTGGAGTGATTGGTATTTGGTTAGGAAAATCATTTTCTGCATCTGTATTTTTGGACTTTAATGATTGGTTGATTTCAATTCTTTTATTATTTTTATATGTACCATTCGCATATCTAATAACTTACTTATTTTTAAATAAAGTAAGAAAATTAGGTAAAGCGGAATCATTTTTTATTGCTTCGCCAGGTGGCCTCCTTGAAATGGTGTTGGGAGCAGAAGAATGCGGTGCAAATTCTAAACAAGTTGGTTTAGTCCATATGATGAGAATATTTTTGACGGTGTTTACCGTCCCTACACTAATTTTAATTATTTTTCCTGGTTCATTTGAAAGAGAACCTCTCTGGCCAACTTTATATGGAAGTATAATAGATTGCTTTATAATTTTATTAATAATTCCAGTTGGTCTATTTATGGGTAAAGTATTACGTATACCAGGAAGACGTTTATTTGGACCACTAATTATAAGTGCAGCACTACACATGACGGAAGTAATTAACTTAGACGCCCCAGTAATTATATTTGTTTTTGCACAGCTTATAATGGGAAGTTTTTTTGGTAGTAATATGAATGGCTTAACGTGGAGTATAACTAAACTTTATATAGGACATGCAGTAAGTATCGTTATTTCATTAGGTCTTTGCATGATACCTTTTTTATTAATTATTATATCTATTATCAATGCCAGACCCGAAGCAATTATTCTAGCTTACTCCCCAGGAGGAATAAACGAAATGGGGTTAGTTGCTGCAACACTTGGGATTAAACCAGCATTTGTTATAACTCATCATTTATTTAGATTATTTATAGTTGTTTTGATTTTAGGATTTGCTCAGAAATTTATCTATCCAAAATTAAAAATTATAATAAAAAATTCAAAATGAAATTTCATTTTTTTTATATTTGATGTAAAATAAGTTTTAAATTTACTTCATGGAGAAAAAATTGATTAAAGGACTAATTGCACCAATATTAACACCTTTTGATAATGATCTTAAACTTAACCAAACAATGTATAATGATCTTGCAAAGAGCTTAATTGAAAATGGCTGTTCAGGCTTAGCTCCATTTGGAACAACTGGAGAAGCCCTCTCAATTGGTAATAGTGAAAGGATGAGTGCACTAGAAGAATTAATTAAAAGTGGAATAGATCCTGAAATTTTAATACCAGGCACTGGATTATGTAATTTACCTGACACTATAACTATTACAAAACATGCCCTAAATTTAGGCTGTCATGGTGTTATGACGTTGCCTCCTTTTTATTTTAAGGGCATGAGTGATAATGGTTTATATGAACATTTTGAAAAGTTAATTGAAGGTGTAAATGATAATAAACTAAAGATTTATTTATATCATATTCCTCAAGTATGTGGAGTTGGTCTTTCGATAGAATTAGTAAAAAAATTAAAATCGTCATACCCTGATACTATAGTGGGTATAAAAGATAGCTCTGGAGTTTGGGAAAATACAAAAGCATTATTAAATATTAAAGATTTAATAGTATACCCTGGTGCCGAGCTTCCTGTAATTGAAGCAATTAAGCTAGGTGCTCCTGGATGCATTTCAGCAACTGCAAATTTAAATAGTAAAGATATATCTGAGGTAATAAACCTTTGTCATTCACAAAAATGGGATGAAGCTGAGGCATTACAAAAGAAAGTTAAATCTGTAAGAATGTTATTTCAAGATTACGCTCCTATTCCTGCTCAAAAAGCATTGTTAGCTATGCAAACAAAAAATCCTTTGTGGAATAATTTAAGACCACCTCTTCAACCTATTTCAGAAACTAAAGCAATAGAATTAGCAAATGTTCTCAAAGCTGATTTTGGTTTTTCATTTTAAATGCCAGAAGCTTAATCATGAAAATAAAAGATTTAACCTTACCCCTCAAGGGTAAATGTCACTGTGGTTCAATCACTTTTGAAATAAATTCTATGTTAATTGGATTAAGGAGATGTAATTGCTCTATATGTAGGAGAAAAGGTTTTGTTATGGGAACAGCGTTAATAGAGGATTTAAAAATTATTTCAGGGGATGAGTTTTTAAATACTTATAAATGGAATACAAATATAGCTGAGCATTACTTTTGTAAACTTTGCGGAGTTAATACTCATCATAAAAGAAGATCTTCACCGAATGAATACGGATACAACATTGGTTGTATTGAAGGTTTTGAAATGGAATGGATTAAAGATATACCTTTTGTGGATAATACAGAAATGAGTCTAGTTAGCATTAATAAAAATAATCCATCAATCAAAAAATAATCATTTTATTTTTTTTATTACCTTATGAATAACGCTTGCAAATATTATTACTAAAAAGACCCTTAACATATGATGAGGACTAATAAATGACATGTCTGCACCAATTGAAAGAGCTAGAATATTCATTTCAGATTGTCCTCCAGGAGCAAACGCTAATAAAATTGATAGAGGATGGTATCCAATTTTTATCAATATAAAGTAAATAATTGCTAATGGTATTATTGAAATAATGGTTGTTACAAATCCAGCTAATATGGGACCGGACATTTCTTTTAAAGTGATATTTTTAAATAAACAACCTAAGGCAGCCCCTAACAAAACTTGAATAGCAATTACTAATATATAAATGGGCATTGCATCCACAATCTCAAAAATATGTACGAATGCTGATAATATCATCGGGCCAATTATTGTTGGGCCTGGAATTTTTAACTTAACAGCTACATACCATCCTAGAATTGATATTAGAAATACAAATGGTAATTGAGACCAATTATAAAATAAATCAGGTTGAGGTAAAGTTTGAATGTCTAATTTAGGAACAAATAAAATAAGCAATGAAGCTAAAAAAACTACAACAACAATTCTAGTTGCATGAATTAAAACTAATGTTCTTGGGTCAGCTCCAAGTTCTTGTCCCAGAATTACCATTTCATTTAAACCACCAGGTATTGAAGCATAGACTGAAGTTGACTTATCCATTTTTATAAACTTGGATAAATACCAATATGTTGTTAGGCCCATTATTAGGACGAACCCTGGAATAAAAAGTAACGAAACTCCAATTTCAGAGCCTCTTTCTAAAATTTCCGGGCCAAAATTTGCTCCAATTGTACAACCTAAAAGAGCTCTACAAATTGGCCTAGGTTTTTTACCAATTATTACTTGCTTACCAATTGCAGAAAAAAAACCGCAACCTAATAAAGGTCCAAGCATCCAAGGTAATGGCAAGTTTAAATAGTATGCAATAAATCCACTAATTATAGCTAAAAACAAGCTGGATATATATATCCACCTTTTGGGCCACCAATCTAAAAATTTTAATAAAGACAAATAATGATCTTTAATCATCATCAATATTTTCTGGAATATATATTTTCCCATCCATTATTTTTCTTGCCGTACGATAAACTCCACAAGATTTTATAAAGTCATTACTTATTGTTTTTTTAGTCTTAGAAGTTTCAACTATACAATGAATTGTTCCAAGTGGATGCTCAACTAATATAGTATCTTCTCCACTAGCTTTGATATTTGAAATCTTTGAAGCTATTGTTCCTGGGATCAAACAAGCTGCAGCAATACAGTTAGTTCCCGTTGCAGCATGAGTTTCATGGCAAGTGTTTGGAGTGAAGTATCGTGAAGTAATGCTGCCTCCATTTAAAGGTTTAGATAACAATGCAAATTTAGGTAAAACTTTACCAGATACATCTCCCATTCCCATTTTTAAAGCTGCTGATAAACGTATTTTTTCAATTTTTTTTAATAAATTTTCATTTGAGTTTAGTTCAAGACTTGTTTCATTACCTTCTATACCAAAATCAGTAGCCTTTGCCATTACAATGGGCATAGAAACGTCTAAACAAGTAACTTCAATATCATCAACTATTAAAATCATCTTATCTGCAGGTAATAATTTACCAGTTACACCCCCTACTAAATTTTTAAATTTTAATAATATTGCAGCTCCTTCACCTGGAACACCTGCAATTTTATAATTTCCAAAATATATAGTTTTTTTATTAGGCGTTGGAATAGTTGCTTCAATTATAGAACCAGTATTTACAGCTCTAATTATTATTTTAGTATTATCTGTTTTAGCATCTATTAATCCTTGCTCTATAGAATAAGGTCCTACAGCAGAAAGCATATTTCCACATGTAGGTCCATAATCTACTATAGCTTGATCGACAACAACTTGAGCAAAAAAATAGTCAATATCAATCCCAATTTCGTGACTTTTAGAAACAATACATACTTTACTCGTTACTGAAGTTCCTCCACCCATACCATTAATTTGCCTAGTATCAGGAGAACCCATTGCAGCAAGTAAATATTTGGTTAGTTTTCGTTTGTCGTTTGGCAAATCTTTTTTATTAAATAGAAGTCCTTTAGAAGTACCTCCTCTCATATAAACTGTTGGAATGGACCTTTGATCTGACATTATTTGTTTCTTAAATTAATTTATGTAATATTTGAATTAAATTTTTAGTTGTTTCTTTAGTTGAAGCTGTGCCACCTAAATCTCTTGTTAAATTCACTTCATTCTCTAAAAGGTTTGTAACAGATTTATCGATTAGATCCGATGCTAAAATAAGATTCTGTAAATTTTTTCTTTTTCCTATCCAATTTAGCAACATACTTGTTGATAAAATCAAAGATATTGGATTAGCAATATTTTGTCCTGCAATGTCTGGAGCTGAACCATGTTGTGCCTGAGCCATAGCATTTTTTTTACCAGCGTTTAAAGATCCTGCTAACCCAAGAGAGCCTGACAATTCAGTTGCTAAATCTGATAAAATGTCACCAAACATATTTGTAGTAACTATTACATCAAATTGACTAGGATCTCTTATAATATGAGCTGCACAGGCATCAACAAGCATTTCTTTATAAGAAATATCTTTATTTTTAGAAGAGACAAGTCGACAAGCATCCAGAAAGATCCCATCCGTCAATCTCATTACATTTGCTTTGTGAATTGCATGTACTACAGATTCTTTACCTCTAGATATAGAGCGGTGTCTAGCAATTTCAAAGGCGTTTTCTGCTATCCTCTTAGAAGCTTTTTGAGTTATTTTTCTTAAAGCCAAGCCTACACCAGGAACAGGACTGAATTCTCCACTTCCTTCAGCCATATTTCTATCCGCATAAAACCCTTCTGTATTTTCACGTACTATTATTAAATCAACTAATTTTGATAATGATTTAACATTTTTATAATTTTTTGCTGGCCTTATATTTGCATATAAATCTAAATCAATTCTTATTATACCAGATGGATTCACTCCACCTTCTAATATTGAAGGATAAGCATTATGATCCACTGGGCCTAAAATAATTCCATCAGCCTTTTTGGCTTTTGATAAAACTTTTTTTGGAAAAGTAGTGCCAACTTTTTTTAAAGATTGAAACCCAATAATGTCTTTTTCAATATTTATATCAATTTGTAATTTAGAATTTAAGAGATGAATGATCTCAAGCGTAGATTCCATTATCTCAGGTCCGATTCCATCTCCATCTAAAGCTAATACATTAACGGTCATAAAGTTTCCTTTAATTATTATTTACCCTTAAAGATTACTTCTTTTTTATTTACAAAAGCATCTATTCCATTGATTCCATCTTTTGTTTTAGCTGATTCAGCTATCATCCTAGATTCGCATTCCATTTGACCTTCTAAAGAATCTAAAAAACTATTATGTACTAAACTTTTGATTTTTCCAAAAACTAAAGAAGGTCCCAAAGCTAGTTCTTTAGCTAATTTTTTAACTTCATTTTGAAGATCTTTACTATCAACAATCTTATTAACCAAACCCCATTCCATAGCTTCATCTGCACTTAATGTTCTATTTGTTAACACTAATTCTATATATCTTCTTGTACCTATAATTCTTGGCAAAAAATAACTTGAAGATCCATCAGGTGTTAAACCAGCTTTTGAATAAGCAGATACAAATTTTGCATTAGAAGAAGCGATTACCATATCAGCAAAACCAACAAATGAAAAACCTGCTCCAGCTGCAATTCCGTTCACTCCAACAATTAAAGGCGCATTCATTCTTGAAAACCTTGAAATAGCACCATGCAAAATAGTTGTAACTTCTTTTAAATGACTTGAAATTTTTTTTCCTTGTTTATGAAATGAATTTAAATCACCTCCAGCACAAAAAGCTTTCTCACCAGCTCCAGTCAAAGCAACAGATCTAATATTTTCATTATCATCGCATTCTAAAGAAATTTTAAATAATTCCTCAGCCATCAATTGATCTAAAGCATTATATTGATCTGGTCGATTGAGCTCAATAAAAGCAACATTATCTTCAACATGAAATTTTATTGTTTTAAAATTCATTACCAATCCTTCAATTCTATTTTTTGTTTATTGTTTTTAGTATTTCTTCTGTGTGCTCTCCAAGCAAGGGCGGGGATAAATATAACCTTGCTGGCGTTTCAGATAGTTTAACAGGGAAACCAGTCATTTTAATTTTTCTACCTTCAGGACCTGAAGAGCTTATTATCATTTCAGAGTCTTTAATCAATTGACTGTTAAGAGCATCGGGTAAAGACGCAACTTTAGCAGCTGGGCATCCTGCATCATTAAGTTTTTTAATCCAAAAATCTGAAGTTTTTTTACTCATTTTACCATTTATAATATTATTTAAACTATCTCTGTTTTTCATTCTATTTTCATTATTTTTATATAAATCTTGATCCAATAAATCACTCAACTCAATACATTTCAAGAAAACATTACAAAATTTATCACTTGCTGGTGCTACCGCAACCTCCCCGTCTGAAGATTTGAACAAGCCATATGGAGCTAAAATTGGGTGATTATTTCCAGATTTATTTGGTGCTTTTCCTTTTACAAAACTTTCTGATGACAAATAAGCCATCATAGATACTAAACTAGAAGTTAAGCTTGCCTCAACCCTTTGTCCCTCATTGTTACGACTTCTTGCTTGTAATGCGCAAACTATTCCAAATGCACAATACAACCCAGCAACTAAATCAGAGATAGGCATCGCCGCCCTCATTGGACCAGTTTCCTCGGTTCCATTGACAGACATAAATCCGCTTAAAGCTTGAGCTATAAAGTCAAAAGCTGGTCTATCGCTCATTACACCTTTACTCCCAAATCCATTGACTGAAGCACGAATTAATCTTGGGTTAATTAGCTTTAAGGTCTCATCATCAAACCCCATTTTAGCAAATACGCCAGCTTTAAAGTTATCTACAACAATATCCGCATCAAGAAGTAACGATTTTAAGATTTCTTTTTCTGATACCTTATATAAATCTAATACAATAGATTTTTTATTTCTATTAAATTGAGCGAAGTAAGAGCTAAAACCTTCAATCATGTCTCCTTGATTTCGAACGTTATCTCCTTTAGGTGGCTCGACTTTAATTACTTCTGCTCCCATATCAGCTAATAACATTGTACAAAATGGACCAGATAACACTCTAGTAAGATCTATAACCTTAATACCAAAGAGAGCTCCTTCTTTATTATCATGCTTCATTTAAGCACCAATTGCGGTTGGAACATCATCCATTGAATAGGATAGTAATCGATTACCTGCCCTCATGACTTGGCCAGGCAACTTATGACCAACTAAACCTTCAACTTTTTGGGCAATTGAAATCAATTTATCTAAATCAATTCCTGTTTCAACTCCCATCTCATGAAGCAAATAAATCAGATCTTCAGAACAGACATTACCAGTAGCGTTTGGAGCAAACGGACATCCACCCATCCCACCAAAACAACTTTCATAATCAGTTATTCCTTGATACAAACCAGACATTACATTAGCAAGTCCAATACCCCTTGTATTGTGAAAATGCAAAGTAATACTGAAGTCTGGAACAGCGTCTCTAATAGCGTTTATGGCATCAGTGACTACTGGTGGAGTAGCCATTCCAGTTGTGTCTCCTAAAGTAACACCTTTAAAACCCATTTCTTTGTACTCTTTAGAAATTTCAGCTAATCTTTTGGAAGGAACATTTCCTTCAAATGGACATCCAAATGCAGTTGCAATATCCCCTTGAATTGGTATGCTATTTTTTCCAGCTATATCCGCGATTTCTCTAAACCCTAACAAAGATTCATCTACATTTCTATTAACGTTCTTTTTGTTATGGCTTTCAGATGCAGACAAGAAAACTACAATCTCATCAAGATTCGCTTCTACAGCTCTTATCGCTCCTCTAGCATTTGGAACTAAAGCCGCCAAAGTGGTATTTGGGCTTCTTTTAATTTTAGATAGAATTATTTCAGCATCAGCTAGTTGAGGAATTGCCTTTGGGGAAACGAATGAAGACACTTCAATTCTTGGGAAACCTGCGTCAATAAGTTCGTTAATGATACTAATTTTATCTTCAGTTTTTAAAATTGTTTTTTCAGATTGGAAGCCATCTCTAGGTCCAACTTCAGTTACTTTCACATTCTTAATGTTCACTAGAATTCACTCCCACGGGTTGTAATATGTATCAATTCGGTATATTGTTTTCATACCTGTTTTAATTAACTGGTTAAACTATTACATGATAATAGTAAAAATATAATATAACAATACTTGACCTTTTATTTATTTAATTGTGATAATGAAAGTTTGAAAAAACAACAATCAACCCGGGGGTTTTAATGAAACGTATTTCAAGTGTAATATTGGTTGCTTCTTCTTTGATAGCAACATCAACAATGGCTAATGCCGATCAATTCTTAAGAATGGTTTCAGGGCCAGCTGGAGGATCATGGTATCCACTAGGTGCAAAAATTATGCAAACCATGCAAGCTAAAATCAAAGGTACTGCGACCTCAAACACATCTGGTGGTGGAATTTCAAACGTTCTTTCAGTCAATGGTGGAGATGCAGAAATTGGCTGGAGCT
>CAZWGZ010000015.1:0-18894 GCA_964633395.1 uncultured Rhodobacterales bacterium | reverse complement strand
TCCATTATACCAAATTTTTCTTCAACTGACACTCCGGATGTAGGTTCATCTAATAATATAACTTTTGGATTACCTACCACAGCCATAGAAATGTCTAATAATTTTCTAATTCCTTGAGATAAAGTGCTAACAGTTAAATCCTTTTGGTCTTTAATTTTATATAGATCTAGTATTTTATCGCATTCATTAGAAATTACTTCATCTTGAAATGGTTTTAATAACTGATTACCACTTTTTTTTGCTAATGACATTGCTATCATAAGATTTTCTTTTACTGTCATGGTCATGAAAACTTGGCTAATTTGAAATGATCTGCATAAACCAATATGAGTAGCGTCTCTAGGCTCTATTCCAGTTATATCGGAACCTAAAAATTCAATTTTGCCACTTGTTGGCTTTAAGTAACCAGTAATCATATTAACAAAAACAGTTTTGCCAGCTCCATTTGCACCTATAATACCAACAATTTCTCCTTTTTTTATGGAGACATTTAAATTATGAGCTGCTGTAATTCCTGAGAAAGATTTATTTAAATCTGAAACTTCTAAAACTATGTTACTTGACATTTTTTTTCTTTCCCTGATTAAATATTTTTTCTAAAACTGACCATATACCGCCTGGAAAAAAGAAAATAATTGCTAATAATGTTCCACCAACTATCATTTGCCAAGCTTGTGGAGCCCATTCAAATGCATAGGTCCTAATAAATTCAAACACTATAGCTCCAATAAAAGGAGCTAAAATATTCCCTGAACCTGACATTATAGTAATAAAAACTAATTCACCTGAAACATTCCAATTCACCATGGAATCTGGATCTACTTGTCCAAGGCTAGCTGCCATTAATCCTCCAGCACCCCCAGCTAAACATGCAGATATCACGTACTTAATATGTATAGCCTTTTCTACTGAAAAACCTAAATACTCTACTCTAATCTCGTTGTCACTAATAGCGGTAGTTAAATGACCAAGTGTTGAACGTAAATATGCTTGTATTGAAACGGCTGTACAGATTACAAAAAATGCAATTAAGAAAAGAAGATACTCTCTAGTTAATTCCATCCCCAAAAGTGTTGATGGTGAAATAGACATCCCATCAGTAGAGCCTAGAAATTCGGCTTTAGCTAGAAGACCATATAGAACCATAGAAAAAGCTAGTGAAAGCATCGCAAAAAATATTTCTCTATATTTTTTTAGAATAAAACCCAACATAAATCCAAGTACTCCTGCTGCAATTACTGCAATTGCAAATCTTAATAAAATATCTGTAATACCAAAATACTTCTGTGATAAAGCAACAGCATATGCACCAAAACCATAATAAAGAGCATGACCAAAGGAAATTAGATTAGTTCGCCATAAAAGCATTAATCCAAGAACTGCAAGACCCCTAGATAAGCCATACAAAAAATTATTTTGCATCCATTCAGGTAAAACTAGAGATGCTGAAACACATAAAACAACCATAAATGTTATTAAGATTCTTACGCTTGTATCTTTAAAAATATCTTTAAACATTATATTTTCCTTGCTTTAGGAGGTGCAAACAGTCCTTCAGGACGAATAATTAATACAATAGCCATAACAGCAAAAACAACAAACAACTCTAATATTGGAGCTTGATGAACTGCAAATGCTCTTAGAATACCTACTATTAACGATCCTATTAAAGCACCTGGTATTGAACCCATGCCACCGATGACAACAACGGCAAAGCTTAGTACAACTAAGTCAATAGCAAAACCAGGTGAAACTGATGTTGTTGGCGCTACGTATGCTCCCCCTAAAGCTCCCAAGATAGCTCCTCCAATAAATGTGATAACATAAACAGCTGTCACATTAATTCCCATTGCCTCACTGATTTCTCTATCGTAAATAACTGATTGTAGTAGTTTTCCCCATTTTGTTTTTTTCAATCCAAACCAACATACAAAGGCAACTACGCTTGCTAGTAAAATTAATGATAATTGGTATACTCCTCTATTGAGGCCAGCTACATCAACCCAACCTAACATCATAGCAGGTTGATATGGAAGATAAGGATCAACTCCAAAAACTATGATTATTAAATCTTCAAAAATTAAAAACACACCAAAAGTTGCTAATACTATTAGATGTATGTCTTGATCATACATTTTTCTTAAAATAAATCTTTCTATTATGTATCCTAAAACCAAACCTACTATGATTGCTGACAAAAGAATAGCTGGGAAATAAAGGGCTTCAGAATAATCATTGTCTGAAATATAACCTATTGCAAATGCAGAAGTATAAGCACCCCAAGCATAAAAGTTCCCATGAGCCACATTTAAAATTTTCATCACACCAAATATTATAGTAAGCCCTAAACTAACTATAAAAAGATAAGAGGCATAAGTTAAGCCATCTAATAAAACTGTTGCCCAAAATTGCATCAAGTAGCTCCAAAATTAAAAATATAAAAAAGGGATGCTTACTTAGACATCCCTTTTATTTGTTTGTTTAATTACATTTAGCTCCAGGCATTCCTGCATTTATCCAAGCTTCTGATTTAGTCCCAGCTGGAGGATAGATACACTCTGGCCCATACATTTTAACTTTTTCTGCTCCGGGAGTTTTACCTTTTTTATCATATTTGGTTAAACCATAGCCAACTGAATGAACAGCTTGATGACCGTCTCCTCTTGCCATTGAAATTGTTTCTGTGAAAGACTTGAATTTAATATTTTTCATAGCAGCAATAACTTGGTCTTGTGAAGGGAAACTTCCTGCTTTATCCATAGCTTTATCCATAGCAAATTTATAAGCCAATATAGATCTAGCATACTGATAAGAAGGACCTAAAGGTAAAGCATTAAATCTTTTTTTATACTCTTTGATAAACCAAACATTTAATGGATTTTTATCATTTCTTGCGAGAAGACCAACCTTACCTCTTGTTCCCATGACAATTCCATCTGGAAATTTTTTGTCTAATGCATCAACAGCAGATCCTCCAACTGAAGAAACAAAAATTTTCTTTTGAAAGAAACCTCTAACCATAGCTTGAAGAGTAAATGCTTCTATGTCTCCATCCCAAAAACTTGAATGTACAACTTTAGCTTTGTCTAATGATAGTGCAGAAATTTCTGTACCATATTGACCAACGAAAAGTTTTGGAAATTGAGGCTTGTCCGATCCTTTACTATTAGGTGACATTTGTTGCATACCTAATTCAAAAAATTTATATGAATCTTGACCCCAAGCATAATTTTGATTTATTCCAGTATAATTTTTTTCATTAGGGTACATATCTGTTATGTACCTAGCAGCTGCTAAACTATCTCCGACAGCATTGGCTTGAGTTCTAAAAACATGAGATCTAAATTTTTCTTCAAATAACCTTGGTGTTCCACATGTTGAAAAAACAGTTAACATTTTTAATTCATCTGCGATTGGGCCAATAGCCATACAATTACCTGATGATATATATCCAATCATTGCATCTACTTTTTGTTTTTCAACAAAATCTCTAAATAGACCAACTTGTTTAGTTCCACCGCCAGATTCATCGCTGAATACTGGATTCATTTTGGCCCCAGCAAATCCTTGTTTGTTATAGGGTGCTGGCATAGTTCCATTATTGATTGCATCAATAACTATTTGAGCCCCTTGTTTTGCTGGAACTCCAAACACACCCGCTGCAGGTCCAGTTAAGAAAGAAACCACTCCCACTTTAACAGTATCTTTTGCAAAAGCAGAAGAAGCTATTAAACATGAAGCAAGCAATAATGATGTTTTTGCTATTTTTTTACTTTTATTTAAAATTTTAATTTTCATTTATACCTCCGAAAAAATCAAAACGTATTGATTTGTAATATTTATTTAAATGATTTTAAGATTGTTCAAAATAAAAAACTGAATTAATAACTTTCAGTTTTATCTTTTGTAATTTCCCCCTAAAACTACAAAAAAACTTGATCACAGTGAAAAAGTTAAAGCAAGTTAAATATTAATAATATTTAAGAAATTCAACATCTACTTAATAAGTTAATTATTAAATAATATTTAACAAATTCAACATCAAATTAATAAGTCTTTCATTTCAAAATTAATGTCAAAATTATATTTTTTTAAGTATTAGTTTTTTTTCAAATACTTTCGAAATAGCTATTCCACATATTAACCCCCAAAATGGAGCCCCTATATTTAGTATTACTAAATCTGACATTGTAATTAAGAAAGAGATAAGAGCCCCAAGTGAGTAACTTCCAGAAAAAGCAGATATAAAAGTATTTTTTAAAACAACTAATAAAGCTATTCCTCCAAGAGTAGCTATAAATGCAGGTGGACAAGTAGTAATAAATCCTGTGAAAAAAGGAGAAAAAATTCCAAAAGATATGCAAAGTAATGAAAAAATTATACCACTTGTATAATGGCTTTGAATGGTTTGATTTTTTTTATACTCGTTAATGCCCGCTATTAAAGTATCTTTTCCATGTTTTTCAATTAGGAGATTAGTCCTCTGTTTTCCAATTAGATCATTTGCATCTGAAACTTTTGCTTCTTTTTGGTGAGTATCTTCAGATACTATTATTCCAGTAACAGGTCCCGTTAAACAAGTTGATACTGTTCCAAAAAATGAGTTGATAATTGATCCTAATCCGCAAGCAACAGTATATGGTTTTATAAAAGTTTTATAACCAGCTGATTTTAAAATGGCTAATCCTTGCCCATTTTGAATAAAAAGAACTGTTATAGCTAATGGAATGACAATTTCTATGTTTGCTTTAAGATTAAATTCTGGAATAAATATAGTTGGAACTATTGGGGTAAAATCTAATTTATTAATAACATCCACTTCATTAAAATTTAAAATAACTAATAATCCTATAATTAATGACCCGAGTAATGGTGGCATATATTTTCTTATTGATGGAATCGCAAAAATTAAAAAATAAGTTATTGTCATTGAACCAGATAGAAGGGGGCTTTCCTTTAAGGAATATAGCCAATTTAGACTGAACTGTAAAAAAATAGCAGCTACCATACCCATAACTATTTCGATTGGAATTTTCTTATTTATCCAGTCCAAGATATTAGTAAACCCAAGAAACGTTAGAAAAAAGCCTGTGACAATATAGGCTCCAATAATTTCATTGAAAGAAAATTTATCAATTGATGATCCTATTAATATAATACCAGGAATACTCCACATAAACACTAGTGGTTGTTTGAACCAAAAACAAAAAATAATACTTATTATGCTATTGATAGCAAAGGCGCCAAAAAGCCAACTGGATAATTCTTGATTAGATAATCCAGTTTTAGTTCCAACCAAAAGCATAATTGCAACTGGACCAGTTACTGCGAAAAGAAAAGCTATAAACCCGTTAGTTATATTATCTTTAGTTAAATCTTTGAAAAAACTTATAATTAAGTTCATTTAATTACTCAAAATTTTTATTCAAAACAAATTTGTTTTAAATTTGACTTATTAATTATATTTAAAGTAGGAGACGTCCTTTGTACAATACAAAAATAATCGCAAAGTTGTATTAAAGCTGAATTAATTAAATTATTACACAAATAAATTTTTGCTTTAGTGTGACCATTATTAATAGCTTTTATAATATCTTTTTCACTTAATTTCCCAACTTCTGTTGTAACCATTTGTCCAAATAAATCGCTACTATCATTCAAATCTTGAGCGTAACTTTTCTTTATTAAGGGATGATCTTTTAAATTCACTGAATTGGCAATCATTGTGGCGGCAGCATCTGCCATTGCTGCGTTATTTGCAAGAACCGTCACTGAATCAGCTATTCCTAATGAAAAACTCCGTCCTCTCCAGCCAGAAGTCGCCACACCTCTAGATTTATCTTCGTATTTAATTTCAGTAAAAGTTTTAGGCATTGATGCCAAGCTACTTTTCATACTTTGACCTTTATTTAAATAAAAAGAAACGTCTCCACCATTATTGACATATGCTTTTTCTAAAATAAAACCAGACGTTAACACCTCCAAAACACTATCTGCAACTGAGCCTGCAACAGCTGCCATAGGGGTAATAAAATCAGGATGAAACTCTTGAGTAGCCTGTTGCATTTTTTGAGCAATTTGATTTGTGAATTGTCTGTTGTATTTAACTTCTTTTTTTAATAATTCTAATTCTAAAACTAGCTCACTTAAAAGGTTTTTAAAGTATGTTTTTACTTTTTCATAAGCTATAGATTTATCTTTTCCAATTGCTTCAATAACAATATCAATTGGTCCATGTTGAAGAAATAGACGATTGTCTTTCTCTTTAATAATCATCAATTTATAATTAAATTATGGTATATATAACTTTTTGTCCCCATATTCCCCACCTTTTTGAATTACGTCGTCTTTGGATCTAATCTCATCCATATGGCCACCGATTTTTTTATATTGATCACTTTGAAGCGTAAACTCTAAGGGAGCAACTATCGCTGGTGTAGGAACGTAACCAAATGAATTATTAGGCATATCTATTACGTCAACCATTAGAGTAATTCCTCCACCTGGCCAAACATATGGCTTTGCTCCTCCGCAAGTAATATCAGTTTTTTTATTTTGGACTGACTTAGTAAGTTTAATTGGATTATTTGTAACACCAGACCTTAAAGATCCACCTGCGCCGGCAATAAACATAACTGTACAAAGTGCAGGTTCACAATTTTCTTCTATAAGTGTTACTGAAGATTTTAATTTTTGAGGAAGAGGTTTTTTTTCAGGAACTAAGTCTTTATCCAATTCATAATATGCAAATTGTTCTCCTGTGGTCGATACCATTAGTAAAGTAAGGCCAGGAAATGCTCCTTTTTTTTCATTCCAATTATTTAAAATAGTTAATGGATCTTCTATATCGGTTCCACCCCAGCCTGTTCCTGGGTTTGCTACTTGGAAATATCTTCCTGGAGTAGACCTTCGTCCTTTAATTGAAATTCCTGTACTTTTCCAGTTAAGAACTTTTCCTGCTTGATGCTCTGAAACGACACCTGTTATATGATCATCAACTACAACAACTTCGTCAACAAGATTTAACCACTGTGAAGCAAACATTCCAATTGTAGCAGATCCACAGCCAACTCTCATTCTTTTCTCTGTGACGTTATCTATTATTGGGGGCTTTCCTGCTTGGATAATTATTTCAAGCTCGTTATCAATTGTTAGGTCCACTGCTTTTTTATTACAAAGGTTCATTAGAGCTTCACAAGTAACTCTTCCTTCTAATTTCGAACCTCCAGTTAAATGATCGACACCTCCTAATGATAACATTTGGGAACCGTATTCACTTGTCATAACGTGACCAATAGTTTCACCTTTATATCTAACAATTGCTCTTTCAGAACCAATATGTCTATCTGTATCAATTTTTATTTTTACGCCACAATATGAAAAAATTGCTTCAGTCACAACTGTAACAAAGTCTATACCATCTATTTGACGATTAAATATAAAAGGCGCTGGTTTATAGTCTGGATAAGTTGTCCCAGATCCTATTGCGGTGATAAATAAATCATCACTTTCTGTAATTTTTCCATTCCAATTTGCCTTTAAAAATGGTTTTACTTTTTCACCTTTTTCAATCTTAGTATTTAAAATAATTAAAGGGTCTAGTCTTATTATTTCTCCATCTTGATTGGCATATCTATCACAAGCGCCTGACTTTCCTTCAGCAATAAAACACATTACCGGACAAGCATCACATCTAATTTTTTCTTCTTTCAATATCAGCCTCCGTTATTGCTTCTAAAACTCTATGAGGAAGAGCAGGAAGTTTTTTTATTTTGGCGCCTGTACAGTTACGAAGTGCATTTAATATTGCTGGTGCGGTTGGGATTAAAACATGTTCTCCTAATCCTTTTGCTCCCATTGGGCCTTCAGGGTCTCTCTTCTCGATGAATATACTTTCTATTTCAGGCATATCTCCAATAGTAGGTATAAGATAATCGTGTAAATTTTCAGTTTTATCTGGAATATATTCTTCCATTAAAGTAAAGCCCAGCCCTTGAGCTATTCCTCCTTCAATTTGTCCTTCTGCTAAAAGAGGGTTAATAACTTTACCTAAGTCATGAGCAGCAGTTATTTTGAGAACTTTTATAGTTCCCAATTCTTTATTAACTTCAATTTCTGCCATTTGAACACCATATCCATAAACAGCATAAGGCTTTCCTTGACCATTTTCATCAAGTGGAATTGTAGGTGGGTCATATGTTTCTAATGATGAAAGAACGTACTTATCTTTATTTTCATTCATTTCACTTAATTTTAAAACATGTGTTTTATTAGTTTGTTCAATTACTATTGTATCATTGATAAAATTAATATTTGCTTCAGGTCCCATATTACTTAATCTTAGAATTTTATTTCTTAAACTTTTCCCAGCTAATTCTGCAGCTTTACCGGTAATATATGTTTGCCTTGAAGCAGAGGTTTTACCACAATCAGGTGTTAAGTGTGTGTCAGGTCCTATTAAAAAAAATTTTTCAATAGATACACCTAACGCATCTGCACAGATTTGAGTAATAACGGTATTTGATCCTTGACCTATATCTGTAGCTCCTTGGTGAAGAAAAAGTTTTCCAAATTTATTTATTCCAATTTTTATTGTCGCAGGGTTTGGTAAGGCAGTATTTCCACATCCATACCAGCAAGATCCTAGGCCAACTCCTCTTTTGATTAAATTAGATTTCTTATTAAATTCATCTGAGTTTTTAACTGCTTTTTTCCAAATCTCTGTTAAAGAATTTAAACATTCTAATATTCCAACACCCTCAAGTTTTTGACCACAAACAGTTTTCTCTCCATCTTTAAGAGCATTTATTTTTCTAAATTCAAGTTGATCAATATTACATGAATCAGCTAATTGATCATATAAAGTTTCTTGAAGTGCAGCTGCTTGTGGCACTCCAAAACCTCTAAAAGCACCTGATATAGGACCATTAGAATGTAGTGCATTTCCTAATGCCTTATAATTTGGAGTGTAATATGGACCACTAGCATGAATAGGAACTCTTGTTGCAACTGTAGGTCCCCAGCTAGCGTATGCTCCAGTATTAAAATCACCGTTAAAAATCATCCCTGATATTTTGCCATTTTTATTTGCAGAAATGGTTGCTGTCATATTTCCAGGATGGCGCTTAGTTGTAGACATCATAGATTCATTTCTATTATAAATTATTCTACAAGGTTTTTTAGTTTTTAAGGTCACTAAACCTAAAAGTGGTTGAATAGAAACATCTAACTTAGACCCAAAACCTCCACCGGCAGTTGAAGGAATTATTCTTACGTCTTTTTGATTTAATCCAAGTATTTTAGCCGTATCGTCACGATCCATAATTGGAGCCTGTGTGCAAGCTTGAATAACTAATGTATTATCTTCAAGCCAAGCACTTCCAGCTTCTGGTTCAATATAAGCATGTTCAACATAAGATGTTTCAAGCTTACCTGACACACTATATTCAGACTGTTCAATTGCTTTTTCAGGTTCCCCTGAAACTACTTTTCCTACAATGAGTATATTTTTATTTCTGTTTGAATGTATTTGAAAGGCATTTTCACTCATAGAACTTTCAATTGTAAGACTTTCTTGGGCCTGTTCCCAATTAATTGGAAAGGTATCAATAGTTATATTATTAATAGCATTATATTCACCTGCTATAATTGCTACAGCTTCTCCTTTAAACCTAGTTTCATTTTCTGCTAATGCTGGCTGATCTGCAAAATTTGGAATTACACCAAATTTATTTTCTCCTGGTATATCTTTTGCTGTAAGTATTATCTCAATACCTTTATTATTTTTTTTCCAATTTTCTAAGTCTCCAAAATTAAATTTTGCTCTATGAAATGGAGATCTTATTATTTTTAAAAGCAAAGAATTTTCTGGCCAGTAATCAGCTCCAAAAACTTCAGTTCCTAAAACTTTTTTTAAACCATCAATTCGTGGTATTCTTTTTCCTACAGATTCTCCTGGCAAAGGTGATATTTCTTCCTCATCACAAGAATTAACGTTAAGGACGGCATTAATGATTTTTTGATAACCTGTACATCTACAAAGAACTCCAGACAAAGCTTCTTCTATTTCTTGTTTGTTTGGAGCAGGATTTTTTCTAATAAGTGATGAGGCAGACATCAACAACCCTGGAGTACAAATTCCACATTGTGCAGCACCATGTTTTAAGAAAGATTTTTGTAAATTAGCTGTTCCTTTGTTATTAAGTCCTTCAATAGTTTCAATATTTTTTCCATTTACTTTAGCAATAGCTATAAGACAAGAACATATAGCTTCATTATCAATCATAATAGTGCAAGAACCGCAATCACCAGCATTACATCCTATTTTTGTACCTTTCAAACCTAAATTTTCTCTTAAAACTTTACTAAGCCTTTCAGATGGTTCAGATTTTATAGATATTTTTTTACCATTTAGTATAAAATCAATTTTTTCCAAATTATTAGGCATCTAATTCTCTCATTTTAAAATTTATCTATAGTTTCAAGAACTGCATTTTTAACAAGGACTTTAGCGACTTTAATTCTATAAGAATCTGTTCCTCTGATATCATTGATTGGAGAGATAAAATTATTATATTCAAATTTATATATTTCAGGTATTAGGTCAGTTTTTATATTTTTACCTATTAATATGTTCTCTAGATTTTTTAATCTTTGAGCAACTGCGCTACATGATCCAATTGAAATAGTAATGTCGGTTATAATGTCATTTAAAACTTCTAACCTGCACGCAACCATTGATATTGATATCACAAGATACTTTCTTGCACCTAATTTTACAAATGAAGAATGTCCATTTTCAGATGTCTTGGGAATTAAGATAGCAGTTAAGATTTCATTGTTTTGTAATTCAGTATCTCTAGATCCTTTAATGAAATCTTCTAGTTTTAGTATTCTTATTTTTTCTTTTGATGATAATTCAATTGATGCATTTAATGATAAGAGACACGGCACTCCATCTGCCGCAGGGGATGCATTACATAGATTGCCCCCAATAGTTCCAGAGTTTTGGATCTGTATAGAACCGACTTGTTTACTACATTGTTTTAACATTTCATAGCAATCAGGCAGTTCAGACTTTATAAGGTCTGACCAAGTTGTGGTTGCTCCAATTCTTCTGAACTGTTTTTCTATATTTATACTTCTTAGTGAGTCGATGCCTGATATATCAAGAATATTATCTCCTAAAAATTCATTTTGAGTAGCAGGAAATAAGTCTGTACATCCCGCAGCTATTTTGAGTTTTTTTACACACAATACATCTAGAGCATCGTTTAAATTATCTGGTCGGTAATACACTAAACCTCAACAAATTTATAAACATTCAAGTATTAAATTAATTTATCAACAGTTATTGATGAAAAATATAATGTATGATCTAACATTTTTTTAGAATTAATTTAAAGTAAAAATATAATTAATTAAATTTTTCAAGGGTTTTTTTAATCGTTTTATAATATTTAAGGTAATACTCAAGTGAATTTTAAAAATTTTAATGTAATAGGCGTGGATGTAGGTGGGACTTTTACAGATTTAATCTATGTTGACAAAAATAATGGTTCGATCGAATTTGCTAAAGTACCAACATCTAGTGATAATCAAGCTTTTGGTGTCATGAATGCTATCCAAAAAGCTAAATTAAATTTAGATGAAGTTAAATTAATTGTGCATGGAACAACTACAACTACCAATGCATTGCTCGAAAGAAAATTATCTAAAACAGGCCTTATTACAACTAAAGGTTTTAGAGATATAATAGAATTAGGAAGGCGAACGAGACCTAAACCATATGGAATGATTGGTAAATTTGATCCAATTATCCCAAGGGATTTAAGATTTGAAGTTCTTGAGAGAATGGACGCAAGAGGAAATATAATTCATCCATTATCTCAGAGGGAGGTAATAAGTGCTACGAAAGAGCTTTTAAGTTTGGGCTGTGTATCAATTGTAATTCATTTTTTGCACTCCTATGCGAATAATGTGCATGAAAAAAAAGCCTTGGAAATAATTTCTAAGCTTTGGCCTAATAAATATATAACAATGGGTCATTCTTTGTTATCTGAAAATAGAGAGTTTGAAAGGGGCGTTACAGCTGCTATAAACGGAAGTGTCCAACCAATATTAGAAAAATACCTCAATAGACTTGAAAAAGAATTGCTAGTTAACGGTTACAAAGGCGAGCTTTTGGTAATGAACGGTAACGGAGGAACCATTTCGTCAAAAATGGTGGCTCATGAATCAGCTAAAACTGTAATGTCAGGTCCTGCCTCAGGTGTTATCGCTGCAGCTTATACTGGGAAATACTCAGGCGTTAATAATATGATTACTTACGATATGGGTGGTACTTCTACAGATGTTGCATTAATTATTAATAATGAACCTTCGGTTTCAAGTGACCTTGAAGTTGAATATGGAATGCCCGTTCATGTGCCAATGGTTGATGTCAGAACAGTTGGAGCTGGAGGTGGTTCAATAGCTAAATTAAACCTTGCTGGATTATTGGAGGTTGGTCCTGAAAGTGCAGGCTCCATACCTGGACCAATTTGTTATGGAAAGGGAGGTATTGTCCCTACAATTTCTGATGCTAATTTACTCCTAGGTAGATTAAATATTTCAAAAATTATTTCGAATTCGAATAAAGTTTCTTTAGATAAAATTAAAGATATTTTTATTTCTTCATTAGGAAATGACCTCGGCCTTGATGCTCTAAAAACTGCTGAATCTGTTATAAAGCTTGCTAACACAAAGATGGCTGGTGCTATTAGAATGGTGTCTATCTCGCTTGGAGTTGACCCAAGAGATTTTACTTTATTTGCATTTGGAGGTGCTGGTCCTCTTCATGCTAGTTCTTTGGCGAAAGAACTAGGTATTCCAAAAGTTTTAATCCCAGCACGACCTGGCATAACAAACGCTCTTGGTTGTGTCGTTGCAGACTTAAGACAAGATTTCACTAAAACATTAAACGTAGCTATAGATAAGGTTAATATAACCCATATTCATAAAATTTTTACTGATCAAGAAGCTAAAGGAATTGAACTAATTAAAAATCAAGGTCTTGATTTAGAAAAAATAAGCTCAAGTTATAGTCTTGATATGCAATTTATTGGTCAAACTCATATTTTAAGAGTTAATATACCAAATTCAAAGCCAGATTTAAATTACTTGCAAACAAGATTTGAAGAAATTTATTTTAAAAGGTTTAAAGTAGAATTGTCAGAAATTAAGGCAAATATAGTTAATATAAATACTACTGTTCAAGGTCATAGAGATCCATTAGATATTTCTTTTTTAAATAATTTATCTGCAAAAGTTATAAACATAAAAGATGCATTGTTAGAACAAAGAGAAGTGTTTTTTCAAGATAAATTAATAATGACACCAATCTATTCTAGAGATAAAATGCCATTTAATTTTAACTTAAAAGGTCCTGCAATAATAGAGCAAATGGACACCACTACTTTAGTAGAGCCTGGTGATAACGCATATGGAGATAGCTTTGGAAATATATTTATTGAAGTTGGAAATGATATATGACTATAGATAAAATAACTCTTTCTGTTATCCAGGCAGGTCTTCAGCAGGTTTGTGATGAAATGGATTTAAGTTTCTCACGAGCAGCCTTCTCTCCTGTTATATCAGAAGCCAATGATAGGTCAGATGGAATCTATGCCGCAGAAAATGGAGATCTTATCGCTCAAGGAGTTGGAGGCTTGCCCGTTTTCGTAGGCACAATGGAGTATTCAACAAGAGAGTTGATTAGATTAATAAAAGAAGGGAAAGTTGCACCTCCAATTGAAAAAGATATATATATCGTAAATGATCCTTATCTTGGAGGAACTCACTTAATGGATGTGAGGTTTGTTAGACCTTATTTTCGTAATGGAAAAATCTTTTGTTGGTTATCCAATACAGGTCATTGGCCTGATATTGGTGGGAGTGTTCCCGGAGGTTTCTCAGCCTCTGCAACATCAGTAGAACAAGAGGGATTAAGATTACCTCCTGTTAAACTTTTTAAAGCTGGAAAGTTAGATAATGAAATTTATTCTATAATTTGTTCAAATATTCGAGTTGCTGATCAAAGAATTGGTGATGTCAAAGCTCAAGAAGCTGCTTTATTAGTAGGAGAAGAGCGTTTAAATGTTTTATTAGATAAGTATGGTGACGACACTGTTCAAAAAACTATTGCTCATCTGAGATCGACTGCCTGTTCTCAAATGAAATCTTTTATAAAAGAAATTCCAGATGGTGTTTACAAATCTTCTGCTTGGGTTGATAGTGATGGAGTTGTTAATAAACCTTTAGAAATTAAGTTATCTATAACTAAACAAGATGAAGAGTTAAAATTTGATTTTTCAGGATCTTCACTGCCTTGTAAAGGGCCAATGAATTCAGTTTTAGCTACTACATTAAGTTCTGTTTATTTAGCTATGAGACATATTTTTCCAGAAGTGCCTATTAATGGAGGTGCTTTTATACCTTTAAAAATCATACGGCCAAAAAACACATTTTTGGATGCGCATTACCCTAGGCCAGTTTCAGGTTGTGCAGCTGAAGTGTCACAAAGAATTGCAGAAGCAGTATTTATAGCTTTAGTCAATGTTCTACCATCAAGAGTAACGGCTGCTCCAGCTGGAACAAGCGGTAATTTTGCTTTAGGTGGCTTTGATGAAAGAACTAAGAGTGATTTTGTTATGTACCAATTGTCTGGAGGAGGTTATGGAGGTAATTTAGATCATGATGGATTAACAAATGGTTGTTCTACTATAGGTATTTCAAAAGCACCTCCTGTTGAAATTATGGAACAAAAATTTCCAGTCCTATATCATCATTATGCTATTCATGAAGGCTCGGGTGGTGCAGGGAAGCAAAGAGGAGGTTTTGGTTTAGATTATAAGTTAGAAATTTTATGTGAAAGTGCTCAAGCTAGCTTTGTCATGGACCACGGCCGTTATGGTCCTCAGGGTGTGCAAGGTGGATTAGATGGGAATGTTAATGTTGTTGAGGTTGAACTAAATAAAAATATTTATATTCCTGTTCATCTATCTAAAGAACAAGATATTCAATTACAAAAAGGTGATACAGTTCATGTAAAAACCCCAGGGGGCGGTGGATATGGTAGTCCATTTGATAGAGATGAATTGTTAGTTTTAAAAGATGTAAAGGAACAAAAGTATACTGTTGATGATGTAAGTAAATCTTTTGGTGTTTTTATAGATAAAAAAACATTAAAAATTGATAATTTGAAAACAAAAACTTTGCGTCAAAATAAAAAAATAATATAAAATAACTTTAGATATTATTTTAATAATATGAATTCGAGGAGAAAAATATGTTAGGCCTTATGCAGGACCATCCTTTATTAATTTCAAGTATTTTTGAACATGCTGTTAGAAATTATGGAAAACAAGAGATTGTATCTAATACAGTTGAGGGTGGCATTCATAGATATGATTATTCAAGCTGGGGTAAAAGAACTAAGAAATTAGCTAATGCTCTTAAATCATTAAATTTGCAACGTGGTGATAAAGTTGGAACTTTAGCATGGAATGGTTATAGGCACTTAGAAATATATTATGCAACTTCTTCTAGTGGGCTTATATGTCATACACTTAATCCAAGGTTACACCCTGATCAAGTTTCTTATATTGTTAACCACGCCGAAGACAAAGTTTTATGTGTTGATTTGAATATTTTACCATTGATTGAAAAAGCATCAGAAAACTTTAAAACAGTGGAAGCTTTAGTGGTTATGACT
Organism: uncultured Rhodobacterales bacterium; assembly: GCA_964633395.1. Taxonomy (GTDB): domain Bacteria; phylum Pseudomonadota; class Alphaproteobacteria; order Puniceispirillales; family Marisalimonadaceae; genus CAJJBL01. Next base: position 3,140 of record CAZWGZ010000015.1, on the reverse strand, counting down.
GATGCAAAGAATATGGTAAAACCTAAAGTCAAAGATGACATAAAAGTTATATGTTACGAGGATTTTATCAAAGATGAATCTGATGAATTTGTTTGGCCACAATTAGATGAGAAAACGGCTTCATCCTTATGTTATACCTCTGGAACTACAGGCAATCCAAAAGGTGTACTTTATTCACATAGATCTACAGTTCTTCATGCTTATGGAATGAATTTAAAAGATGTAGTTCCTTACGGAATTAAAGATGTTGTGCTCCCCGTTGTTCCAATGTTTCATGTGAATGCCTGGGGCACACCCTATGCGGCACCAATGTGTGGAACTAAAATAGTTTTCCCTGGTGCAAAGTTAGATGGTGAAAGCTTAACTGATCTTATGAATGCAGAAAAGGTAACTATTTCTCTTGGAGTTCCAACTATTTGGCTTTTGTTATTAAATCACTTAAGGGATTCTGGCAAAAAAATAGATACAGTGAAAAGATTGGTTATAGGTGGATCTTCATGTCCAAGAACATTATTTGAAGGATTTGAAGATGAATTTGGAGCAGAGGTAATACATGCCTGGGGTATGACAGAATTGAGTCCACTAGGAACTGTGAATATGCCTGCATTAGCTGAAGAGCCGCAAAACAGGACTGAATATTATGATCAAAAAATTGCACAAGGCAGGACTATTTTTGGCCATCAAATGAAATTAGTAGACGATGCAGGCAATGATTTACCAGAAGATGGAAAAACTCAGGGCAGATTACTTTCAAAAGGTTTTTGGGTTCTAAAGGAATATTATAATGATATGACGGAAAAGGACAGGTTTCTTGAAGGAGGCTGGTTTGATACAGGTGATGTTGCTAAAATAGATGAGAATGGCTTCATGACTATAACCGATAGAACAAAAGATATTATCAAATCAGGCGGTGAATGGATAAGCTCTATTGATTTAGAAAATATATGTGTAGGACACCCAGAGGTTGCTAATGCTGCAGTTATTTCTGTCCCTCACGAAAAATGGGAAGAAAGACCTATTTTAATTGTTCAAGCTATGCCTGAAAAATCTCCATCAAAAGATGACATTTTAAAAATGTATGAAGGAAAAATTGCCAAATGGATGATCCCTGATGATGTGATTTTTACAGATACAATTCCTTTAGGAGCTACTGGTAAAATTTTAAAAAACAAATTAAGGGATCAATTTGGTGGTCATAGAATAAGTTGACAGAAAAAACTTATTTTAACTTAAATTTTCCAGTTGAATAATCTAACGAAACTTGAATATTACCTTCGTTAAGCAGCCATGGTCTAACAGTAAAATTTCTTGCGCCTGACTGATGCATTGGATCAGTACTAGCAATTTCTTTTGCATGATCAAGCGAGTTAGCTCTAATTATTACCATTCCTTCTCCATTCCAATCGATTTCATTATCTTCCCAAAATGGACCAGCTCCAAACATGACTCCATTTTTTTCAAGAGAAACTTGGAATTTTAAGTGCTCCTCTAAGTTTTCCATAACGGCTTTCATCCCATTTGCTGGTTTTGTGAAAATAACATATAGATCTTTATTAAGCATTTTACTTGATGCGTTTAGAACATCTTGCTTGGTAACTTTTGGACCGCTCATCCTATTCTCCTTCATAAATTATTAATTTTATTCGTTTATAAAATTTTTAAATCCATTAAGTTGATCTTTGATAAAATTTATTGTTTGCTCATCAATTAACTTTCCTGTTTCATCAAATTTTGTTTTAGCAAATGTTACAAATATTTCATTTTTATTCATCACTCGTGCATTTAAAAACACAAGAATTTGACGAAGATGATATTGAACTCTAGCTCCTCCAAGTGGTCCTAAAGAAGCGGATTGTATACAAACAGGTTTTTTATCAAGTGGTTGATCTGGTAGTCTAGAAATCCAATCAATACAATTTTTTAAATAGCCAGGAACCGAAAAATTATATTCTGGCGTTATAAAAATAACCCCATCTGCATTTTTTATTTTATCTCCAATTTCTAAAAGTGCCGAAGGCCAATCATTTTCAGAATGATCGTCGGTATTATACATTGGCAGCAAGTTAAAATCAGAGAATATCTCAAAATTAAAATCATCTTTTCCAATCTCAACTAGATTAGATGCTAGAAATTTGTTATATGATTTCTTTCTTAGACTACCACCTATTATAAAAATATTTTTTTTCATCTTTTAAATCTCCACTTGTTAAGAAATAATAAATTTATTTCGAGTTTATTATTATTAAAGATCTGAATTTACCTTGCATCTTCTTTTCCAGGAACTTCTATTATAAGTAACTCCGCATCACTTAGTGCATCTAGTTGAGCAGACTTTTCTTCTGACACGGCAAGACCATCTCCTTTTTGTGCTTTGTTACCACTTACATTTATTATTCCTTCAGATATTAAAATATATGCTTTGCCAATAATATTATGTATTATTTGGTCACCTTTATTAAGTCGTCCAGCATAAATTCTAGCATCTTGATTTATATTCAATGGTGCTTTTTTATCTCCAGACACTAGTAATGGTAAAGATTTTGTAGCTGCTTGTTTTGGAAATTCAGCCATGTCCCAATCAGGTTTAATACCAGTTGTTTTGGGCTTTATCCAAATTTGATAAAGATTTGTTTCTTCATCTTCTAAATTAAATTCAGAATGCAATATTCCAGTTCCAGCGCTCATAACTTGAACATTTCCAGCAGTTGTCCTACCTTCATTTCCTTTATTATCTTTATGAGTAATAGCGCCTTTGCGGACATAGGTTATAATTTCCATATCCTTGTGAGGATGTGTGTCAAAACCTGTATGTGGTTCAATTCTGTCATCATTTATTACTAGTAACTCACCATGACACATTTTCTCTGGATTGTGATAATTAGCAAAGCTAAAATGATGCTTGGCATTAAGCCATCCATGATTGGCACCACCAAGGTCTGCAAATGCGTAACGTGTAATCATGATTTATCTCCTATAATCATAAATTAAGCTGCTAGTGCGGCAATTAAAAGAACGCGGCAAGGCGTGTCTGTATTTCCAAAGATCAAGGAGATACCACCTGCGGTCATCATTCATTTAAATTATTTCTTTCTATTATCAAGAGAATAGTTACCTGCACCATTAGCTACTAAAATTAAAAA
>CAZWGZ010000014.1:0-19229 GCA_964633395.1 uncultured Rhodobacterales bacterium | reverse complement strand
CCTTGGTCGTTTCTTGGGCATAAACGTTTTATAGAAATTATTAAAAAATTTAATATAAAAGCAAATTTGTATCCAGTTAATTATGGAGATATATTTCCAATTTCAGGAGGTGTGCCTGTTTCAAAAAGACCCCCTCAAAGACAAAGTATCCGATTACAAGAATTAAAAAGATGGGGTAATTTTTTAAAAATAAATTTAAATTCAGAGCCAACTTTTTTTCCTTCAAAATCTATGTTGCCATCTTTATTAATAATTGCGTCTCAAGTTAAAAATACTGATCAAGACTTTGATCTTGCCAATAATATTATGAATGCTTTATGGGTAGATGATCTAGATATTGATAATGAAGATGTTCTTATTAATATTTTACAAAAAATGGAGTTAAACGTAGATGATATTTTAATGTGTGCAAAAAGTGAAGAATGCACAAATATTATCAAGTCATCAACAAAACTTGCTATCGAAAAGGGTGTATTTGGAGCTCCAACTTATATTATAAATGATCAAATTTATTGGGGACAGGATAGATTAGATTTTGTTGAAAGGCATTTAGCAAGTCTAATAAAATCTTAATCAAGTTGAATTTATTAAATTAATTAGTTAATAATATTACAAATAGAAATATAGGAATTATAATGAAAAAAAATCTTTCTAATAAAGAAGATAAAAATGTAGTTGATATTAAGACTGCTAATGCCTCAAAAGCTCAATTTAATTGGGAAGATCCTCTTTTATTAAATTCTTTGCTTACTGAAGAAGAAACTCTTATTAAAGCTACAGCTCATGATTATGCTCAATCTAAATTAATGCCAAGAATAGAAGAAGCGTTTTTAAATGAAAAAACAGATAAAGATATATTTAAAGAAATGGGTCAACTTGGTCTTTTAGGTATAACTATTCCTGAAAAATATGGTTGTGCTGGGGCTTCCTATGTATCATACGGACTAGTATCACGCGAAGTGGAAAGAGTTGATTCTGGATATCGTTCAATGATGTCTGTTCAATCATCTTTAGTTATGCATCCAATTTATGCTTATGGAACTGAAGAACAAAGAGAAAAATATTTACCTGGTTTAGCTTCCGGTGATTTGATAGGTTGCTTCGGTTTAACTGAACCTGACGCAGGCTCTGATCCTGGATCAATGAAAACAACTGCAACTAAAGTTAAAGGTGGATATTCTATATCTGGATCTAAAATGTGGATCTCAAATTCACCTATAGCTGACGTATTTGTTGTCTGGGCAAAATCAAAAGATCATGGCGATGCAATTAAGGGGTTTGTTCTTGAAAAAGGTATGAAAGGCCTAACTGCTCCAAAAATTGAAGGAAAACTCTCTCTTCGAGCATCTATTACAGGTGAAATTGTTATGGATGAAGTTTTTGTTTCGGAAGATCATCTTATGCCTAATGTATCAGGATTAAAAGGTCCATTTGGATGTTTAAATAGAGCAAGATATGGAATTGCTTGGGGTGTGATGGGTGCTGCAGAGGATTGTTGGTATAGAGCTAGACAATATACATTGGATAGGAAACAATTTGGAAAGCCTCTGGCTGCAACGCAATTAATTCAGAAAAAATTAGCTGATATGCAAACTGAAATTACATTAGGTCTTAGTGCAGCGTTACAAGTTGGAAGGCTTTTTGATGATGAGACATTAGCTCCAGAAGCAATATCACTTATAAAACGTAATAATTGTGGAAAAGCTCTAGACATAGCTCGCATGTCACGTGATATGCATGGTGGGAATGGTATTCATGCAGAATACCAAGTTATGCGTCACCTAATGAACTTAGAAACAGTGAACACATATGAAGGCACTCACGATGTTCATGCTTTGATTTTAGGAAGAGCACAAACAGGTATTCAAGCCTTTTTTTAGTAGATATAAACTGTAATAAATTTTTGGTTTAATTTATGCTAAATAGTATTTTTTTAATCTTCCTATTTCAATTAATAGGTGAACTAGTTCAAAAAGTTTTAGAACTAAATATACCTGGCCCTGTTATTGGTCTTATATTATTATTGACTACTTTACTCTTGTCGAAAAAATATGATCATAAATTAATCCAAAATCTAAAAGTTAATTTAATTAGTTCTGCTGAAAAATTAGTGCACTATATCCCACTTTTCTTCCTTCCTGTAGGAGTAGGAGTAGTTATGCATCTTTCTTTTTTAGAAGGTAGTCTAGCCAAAGTTCTTTTTATAATAGTGTTTGGTACATTAATAACTTTGGCATTAACTGGATTATTAATGGAAAAATTACTTAAAAACAAAGACTTAAAATGATTGATCAACAAAAGCTTTATAGTATATGGGTTTACCTTCAGGCTGAACCATTATTTTGGTTAACCCTTACAATAGGTTCATATTTAATCGCAGATTATATCTATAAAAAGTCAAATTTATTTCCTTTACTAAATCCTGTAGCAATTAGTATTTTAATAATTAGTCTGATTTTGTTATCATTTAATATTCAATATGAACGTTATTTTGAAGGTGCAAAATTTATACATTTTCTTTTAGGTCCTGCTACAGTTGCTTTAGCAATTCCAATTTATAAAAAGTGGGATTTGATAATATATAATAGCAAAGCAATATTTATATCTCTTTTTATAGGTTCTTTTATAGCAATATCTACAACTTATGGTTTATCTATTTATTTTGAACTTCCAAAAGAGCTTATTTTAAGCTTAATACCAAGAAGTGTTACTACTCCAATTGCTATGGGTATATCTGAGTTGATAGGTGGAATTCCATCTTTGACTGCTATAATTACATTGATAACTGGAATTATAGGTGCAACGCTAGGTACTTTTGTTTTTGACTTTATGAAGTTGAGAAAGATGGAGGCAAGAGGATTTAGCATGGGGCTTTCAAGTCATGGAATAGGTATTGCAAGGGCTATGAGTAAAGATAAAAATGCTGGTGTTTTTGCAGCAGTTGGAATGGGATTAAGCGGATTACTTACTTCTATTATTGTACCATTATTTGTAAAATTAATTTCTTAGAAGAGTTTTTAAAATATTTAAGAGTAATTAAACTGGCTTTCAATTTCGTCAGTGCGACATGTTTTAAGAACATGAAAATCACTATTTTCAAATTGCATCATTATATTAATTTTTACATAAGATACTTCATGTGATTCATAATAATTAACTATTTTTGCTTTACATCCAGTTTTGATACAAGTTAATTTCTTATTAAGAAATTGATTTTCCTTCATCTTAATCACTCCCAATTATAATTTTATCATAATAATCGGAATGAATGTCTTTTTATATTTCTCATTTCGTGAAAAGTAATGTTTTGCATTCTTATTCTAAACTCAATAAAGTTGATTTATTAAATTATTACTTATAATATTACTATAAATTTAGAGAAAGATATGACAAATATTAAAAGAAAATTAACAACTATTCTTGCTACAGATTGTGTTGGTTTTAGTAAACATATGGAAGAAAAGGAAGAAAAAACACTAAATAGCTTAAAATGTTGTCGCGATATAATAGATCCAATAATATCTAAATACTCAGGCCGAATTTTTCATACTGCAGGAGATTCTGTTATAGCAGAATTTCAAAGTCCAGTTGAGTGTACCAATGCAGCAATAGAATTTCAGAAATCTATTGAAAAAAGAAATAATTCTGATGACGTTGACCCTAAACTTTTATGGAGAGTAGGAATACATTTAGATGACATTATAATAGAAGGTGAGAATGTATACGGAAGTGGTGTTAATATAGCTGCAAGATTAGAAAGTGAATGTAGACCTGGGGAAATATTGATTTCTAAAATTGTAGAACAACAAGTTAAAAAAAGAATAGATATTCAAATAAACAAAGCAGGTTTTAAAAGTCTAAAAAACATTTCAGATAAATTTGAGACATTTTCATTATTAAGTAATGAAAGCATTGAAACCTCAGATATTGAAATGAACAACGAGCAAGTTAATTCAATAAATATTAAGCCTAAATTAGCAATTTTACCATTTTTGAATTCTAATAACGATGAGGACAGTGGTTTCTTAGTAGATGGTATTGTTGAGGATTTAATTACAGAGTTTTCAATGATGAGAGAATTTGAAATTATTTCTAGACAAGCTTCTCTTAATTATAAAGAACAAGGTCAAATTCTTAAAACATTTATCAATAAGTTTAGTTTAGATTTTATTATTTCAGGAAGCATTAGAGCTTCAGGAAAAAGAATAAGAATAAATATTGAATTAAGCGATGCAAAGGATGAAAGTATTTTATGGAGTAATAAATACGATAGAGTAATGGAAGATATATTTGATGTGCAAGACGAAATAGTTAGAAAAATTTCTATTGCTCTATTAGGGGAAATTGAAGTTAGTTCCCTCCAAAGGTCTAAACGAAAACCTTCAGAAAACATTAATTCATATGAATATTTATTAAGAGGAAAAGAACAACATCATTTATTTTCTAAAGATGCAAATAAAGCAGCATTAGATTTCTTTGATAAAGCAATACTAGCTGATAAAAATAATGCGCAAGCTTACGCTTGGAAAGTGTGTACACTTGGTCAAGGATTGATGCGTGGATTTATAGATGAAGATCCCAATAAAATAATGGAAATAGCTGAAGCTAATATAAAGAAGGCATTTGAAAATAATGAAAATGATTTTGAATGTCATAGAATGTTGTCAGCTGTATATCTAAGTCGTCATGATTATAGTTTAGCTGAAGATCATGGAAGAAAATCTTATCAGATGGTGCCAAATGATCCAAGAGTTCTTTCAGGTTATGGAGAAGTATTAGTTAGAGTAGATAAAACTGAAGAGGGGTTAAAATTATTGCATAAAGCTTTTGATTTAGATCCAGTTCCTCAAGGACAATCAAACTCTGACAATAGAATTAAAGATTTGATTTTAGGTTATTTTTTTGCAGAAGATTTCAAAAAAGTGATTGAATTTTCTTTTCAACTTAGAGTTGTTGATCAAAGATCTTTAGCTTTAATTTTATACTCAAGGTCAAAGCTAAATGAAGACCTAAAGCCCAGCAATGAATTTAAAATGTTAAAAGATAAATTCAATGAGTTAGATTGGGAATCTTCTATAGATAGATTTCATATTCCTGATCAATCAGTTCAAAACGAGTTAGTAAAATTTATGAAGTCACTGCATTAATTAAAATTAATTTATTAATAAAAATATTAATCAAAGTTCTTATTTAATTCCATATCCACCTCCACCTGGTGTTTGCATTACAAATAGATCACCATTTTCTACGTTACAGCTATCATTACCTTCTAATTTTTCAATACTTCCGTCTTTGCGTTCAAGCCATTCTTTACCGCATTCGCCTGGCTTTCCTCCTTTGACACCAAATGGAGGAACTTTCCTATGAGAACAAAGAGTTGTAACGATCATTTTTTCAAGAAACCTAAGTTTTCTAGTTGCACCATCACCTCCATTATATTTTCCTTTTCCACCTGAGTTTTTTCTTATTGAAAATTCTTCTAAACGAACAGGAAAACGAAATTCCAATACTTCTGGATCTGTACTTCTTGTATTAGTCATATGTGTTTGAATTGCTGAAGCACCATGAAAATCTGGACCGGCTCCTGTCCCTCCACATATAGTCTCGTAATTTTGAATTTTATCGTTTCCCCAAACAAAGTTATTCATTGTGGCTTGGCTTCCAGCTATAACTCCTAAAGCTCCAAATAATGCGTTACAGGTTAGTTGGCTAACTTCAGTGTTTCCAGCAATAACTGCTGAAGGGTATTGCGCGTTTATCATAGAATTATTTGGAATAATAATATTCAATGGTTTGAAACAGCCTTCATTTAAAGGTATGTTAGTTCCAACTAATGTTCTAAAAACATAGAGAATTACTGCATGACATACAGCTATAGGGGCATTATAGTTAAAAGGATTTTTTTCTGCAGTTCCTGTAAAATCAATAGTTGCTTCACGTTTAGCTTTATCAATTTTAATATCCACTTTGATAAATTCTTTGTTATCAAGTTCATATTCATACTTTCCTTCTTTTAAATTAGTAATTGCGTTGCGAATACATTCTTCAGCATTATCTTGGACATGATCCATGTAAGCATGAACAGTTTGGATTCCGAATTGATTAATCATTGAATTAATTTCACGTATGCCAGTTTCATTAGCTGCAACTTGTGCGGCAAGGTCAGCCATATTATGTTCAATATTTCTACAAGGGTATTTTCCAGAAGCTAGTATTGTTTTCATTTCATTTTCACGAAACACACCTTTTTCAAATAACTTAAAGTTATCAATTAACACACCTTCTTCATCGATATGTTTTGAGTCTGGTGGTGCAGAACCTGGAGTTTTACCCCCAATATCAGCATGATGCCCACGTGAAGCAACAAAAAATAATATTTCTTTTTTTAATTTGTCAAAAACAGGTGTAATAACTGTAACATCTGGAAGATGAGTTCCACCATTAAAAGGAGCATTTAATACAAACACATCACCAGCAAAGATATTATTTTGATTTAATTTTATTACTGTTCTGATAGCTTCTGACATTGAACCTAGGTGAACGGGGACATGAGGAGCATTCGCAACTAACGCTCCTGATGCATTAAATAAAGCACAAGAAAAATCATATCTTTCTTTTATATTAACTGAGTATGCGGTATTGGCTAGAGTTGCGCCCATTTGCTCTGCTATATTCATAAAAAGGTTATTAAACACTTCTAGCATTACCATATCTACAGATGTTCCAATGCTCTTTTGATTTAATTTTTTTTCAGTTCGATTTAAAATTAAATTATAAAATTTATCTAAGTTTGCTGACCATCCTTCATCAATGATATTTGTGCCAGTAGGTTCAGATATAATTGCCGGGCCAGATATAATTTGTTCAACTTTTAGATTTGAACGTTGATAGATTGGAATGCTGATTTTTAAACCATTTACAATCATTTCTTTATTATCTATGGCAATAGCATCAGTACTAGGATTTTCTATATTAGAAAAATCATAGTTTTCAGATGACTTGCCTACGGCTTCTACAGTAAGCATTTCAATTAAAATTTTACGATCTTTAACATAAAAACCAAATCTTTTTTTATGTTCAATTTCAAATGAATTACGCATAATTTCCACATCATCAAACGTGATTTCTAAATTTTGATGAGATCCTTGATAGTGCAAAAAAGCTTTTTTAATAAGTACAATAGATGATTTTTTTATACCCTGGTTAATAACACTATTTGATGCATTAACAGATAAATTTTTAATTAAATTTTTAGCTTCATTTATATTTTCTATATCACTTTCAAAATGACTTTCTTTTATAGATCTTATTTCAGCTAGACCCATTCCGTATGCAGAAAGTACCCCAGCATATGGATGAAGAAATACACTAGTTATGCCTAACGAATCTGCGACTTGGCAGGCATGCTGCCCCCCAGCACCACCGAAGCAGTTCAAAGTGTATTTTGTAACATCATATCCACGTTGTATTGAAATTTTTTTAATTGCATTAGCCATATTTTCAACTGCAATTTTAAGAAAACCTTCAGCAAGTAAGAATATATCTATTTGTGAACCATCAGTTTTTTTAGAAACCTCTTTAGACATTAATAAAAATTTATCTTTTACTATTTCTATATTAAGAGGTTCTTTTCCTGATTTACCAAACACGTTAGGGAAATATTCAGGATGTAACTTTCCTAATAATACATTACAATCAGTTACTGTAAGAGGACCATCTTTACCGTATGAAGCTGGCCCTGGAATTGCACCAGCACTTTCAGGACCGACTTGAAAACGTCCATCTTTAAAAGAAAGTATTGATCCACCCCCTGCAGCAACTGTATTAATTTGCATCATAGGTGCTCTAATTCTAACTCCTGCTACTTCAGTTTCAAATGATCTTTCGTACTCACCTGAATAATGACATACATCAGTAGATGTTCCACCCATATCAAAACCAATTAGCTTACTAAAGCCGGCTTGAAGCCCAGTTTGGACCATGCTTACAACTCCTCCTGCAGGCCCAGATAATAAAGCATCCTTGCCTTGGAAAAGATTAGCATCTGTCAATCCTCCATTTGATTGCATAAACATTAGTTTAGTATACTTTGTACTATCAAGCTCAGTCGAGACTTGATCTACATATCTTCTTAATATAGGAGATAAATATGCGTCTACTACTGTAGTATCAGCTCTTCCAACTAATTTCATTAAAGGTGATACTTTGTAACTAACAGAAATTTGAGAAAATTTTTCTTCGGATGCTATTTGAGCAATTTTTTCTTCATGAATGGGGTTTAAATATGAGTGCATAAAGGCTATTGCAACACTATTTATACCATCTAACTTAGCTTTTCTTAATGTATCCCTGACACTTTCTTCGTCAAGATCTCTTATTATATTACCTTTTGAATCTAATCTTTCTGAAACTTCAAAAACACGATCGTAAAGTAGTTCAGGAAGTTTTATGTTTAAGTCAAATAATAAAGGTCTGTTTTGATAACCTATTCTTAGTAGGTCACCAAAACCCTTAGTAATTAAAAGTAACGTTTTATCACCTTTTCTTTCTAATAGTGCATTAGTGGCAACAGTAGTTCCCATTTTAACAGATGATATTTTATCTACAGGTATTCTTTCATTTTGACTTAAGTTTAATAGTTTTTTAATACCCGCAACAGCAGCATCTTTATAATGTGATGAATTTTCTGATAAAAGTTTATCTATTACAATAGATCCATCTGGTTTTCGACCAACGATATCTGTAAACGTTCCTCCTCTATCTATCCAGAATTGCCACATAATTTTCAAACTTTCATTATAAATATGTATATTAAGTTAATGATTTTATTTTTTTAAATCATCTTCAATGTAAATTTTTATAATTTCGTCAAAGCTAGATTCTGCTTTAAATCCTAAATCAATAGATCTTTGTGTGTCGAAATTTCTTGCCCATCCGCTAACAATTTTTTGTATTACAGGATCAGGTTGATGTTTAATTAATTTTACAACATCATGACCTGCAATTCTACCTAATGCGTCAATTTGTTCTTGAACAGTCGCTGACAATCCAGGCATATTTAAAGTTATTCTGTTATTTAGTTTTTTTGTATCAATTTCTGCTGCGTGGATTAAAAATCCAGCTGCAGAACGAGGTGTTGCATGCCAATGTCTTACATCAGTATCGACTGGAAGAATTGCTTCTTTTCCATTTAGAGGCTCTCTTATAATTCCAGAGAAAAAACCAGAAGCAGCTAGATTAGGTTTCCCTGGTCTTACGCATATTGTTGGAAGTCTAATTGAAATTCCATCAATCATTTCTTTTCTAGAATAATCAGCTAACAAAAGTTCAGAAATAGCTTTTTGCGCTCCATAAGATGTTAAAGGTGTTGTAAAAAAATCATCAGGTATTTTATCTGGAAATGGTGCGCCAAAAACTGCAATTGAACTAGTGAAAACAACTCTAGGACAATATTCATCTCCTTGAGACCTTATTGCTTCAAATAACCCCCAACTACCTTTTGCGTTAATATTCCATCCTAAATCAAATTCTTGTTCAGCTTGCCCTGAAACAATTGCAGCTAAATGGAAAATAACATCAGGCTTGGAAGAAATTATATCATTACTAACTGTTGGATCTGAAATATCGCCAGATTTTGTTAAAATAGGAATAGAAGAATTCTCAGGGTATGGTGCTTTAATAATATCAAATAAAGTTATTTCACTAACTTTTTTATTTCTTAATTCTTGTTTTTTAAGTATCAGATTAAGCAGTTTTTGCCCAACCATTCCAGCGCCACCCATTATTAGAATTTTCATTAAAGCCTCTTTTAAAAATTAATTATTGAAGATTTTAATATAACAACATATTTAGTTACAATGTTAAATATAAAAATATTTTTTATTTGGAGATTTTATGCATAATAATATCAAATCAATTTTATTAAAATCTCCAGTAATGCCAGTGTTAGTAATAGATAAAATTGATAATGTTGAATATTTAGTTGAAGCCTTAATCAAGGGTAATATAAATACTATAGAGATTACATTAAGGACTTCATGTGCTTTAAATGTGATTGAAATTATATCTAAGAAATTTCCAGAGTTAATGGTTGGGGCAGGTACTGTTTTAAATAATAAGGATTTAATAAGTATTAAAAATGCTGGAGCTTCATTTGCGGTAAGTCCAGGGTCAACCTATGATTTGGCAAAAAAAGCTGTTGAAATCAATTTCCCTTTTCTTCCTGGTGTTTCTTCTTCAAGTGATATAATGAAATTATTAGATCTAGGATATAAATGCTTCAAATTTTTTCCTGCTGAAGCAGCTGGAGGTATTAAATATATTAATTCATTAAGAGGCCCATTCCCAGATATAATGTTTTGTCCAACAGGCGGGATTAACCAAACCAATGCAATTGAATGGCTTAATTTAACTAATGTCATTTGTGTTGGTGGAAGTTGGATAATTCCTTCTGAAATAACTGATTATAAAGAAATAACAAATAGAGCTTTATCTGCTTCTAAATTAGTTAAGTAGAGTTTTTATTATTATTGATAGAATTTAAAAAGGTTTTAAATTTATAATGTCAAAAAAAATTTTTCTTTTTGTGTTTAGTTTAGTTGTTGCTTTGGATAAAACATATGGCTTAGGGTATATTCTAAGGTTTAAATAATCTAATCTTAATGAAGGTAAGCATGATTTTATAAGACTAATTATCATACTTGAATTTTTTGATTACTTTCATATTTATGGGGTGGAGAATGATTACATTTGATAATGTTGATAGAACTTACGAGATTGCAAGTAAGAATTTCTCACTTGATATTCCAGAAATTTTTAACTTTGGCTTTGATGTTTTAGATGTACGTGCTCAAGAAGCTGACAAAGTTGCTTTATTAGCTATAGATACATTAACAGGAAACGAAAAATCCGTAACTTATTCCGAATTATCAAAAGTATCAGCTCAATTTGGTAAAGCTCTTTTATCTCTTGGATTAAAGCGAGGTGATACTGCTTGTGTTCTTATCGGACGAAAGCCTGATTGGCATAAAGCACTTTTTGGTTGTATGAAGGTTGGTGTAATATCTATGCCTGGAACAAACCTTCTAACTGCTAAGGATATTGCCTATCGTGTCAATGAAGCTGGTGCTAAGGCGGTTATCGTTTCACCTATGCATGTAGAGAAGGTTAATCAAATCATTGATACATGCCCGACGCTTAAGCATTTGATTGTTATGGGTAATGCATCAGGTAATTGGCTTTCTTTTGAAAAACTATGTCAAGACGAGGATACAGAGCTAAGTGCAAAGGATTTACCTTCTTTTGCATCAACTGAAACGATGATGATATATTTTACTTCAGGAACGACAGCGATGCCTAAAATGGTGCCACGTGATTTTGGTTATGCTTATGCTCATGCTGCAACAGCACTTTTTTGGATGGATCTTCGAGAGAATGATATACATTGGACTTTGACTGATACAGGATGGGCTAAGGCGGCTTGGGGCATACTTTTCCCACAGATGATGATTGGCTGTACGACAGTCTTATATGATGCCCCTGATATGGATCCAGTGGAACATCTAAAAGCAATTAATAAGTATAATATTACTACGTTTTGCGCACCTCCAACAGTATATAGGTTGTTTGTTCAACAAGATCTTAAACAATTCAACCTTAATTCATTAAGACGATGCCTTGGGGCAGGTGAACCACTTAACCCTGAAGTAATCCGTTATTGGTTTGAAAATACAGGAACGGTAATTGCCGATGGTTATGGTCAAACTGAAACAATAAATATTGTAGGAAACTTTCCTGATGTAGAGACTCGCTACGGTTCTATGGGAAAACCTGTTCCTGGCTTTAATATAAACGTAGTAGATGATAACGGTCATATTCTAGCTGATGGAGAAGTAGGTCATATTGCTATTGGTACTGAGGGCAAATGGCCTGCTGGTCTTTTTCATGGATACTTGCAAGATAACGTATTAGTAACAGATTCTTTTCGTCATGGTTGGTACTATACTGGTGATACTGCTTCGCGCGATAAAGATGGTTATTTGTGGTTTGTTGGTCGATCAGATGATCTAATCTCGTCTGCAGGTTATAGAATTAGCCCTTTTGAGGTGGAAAGCGCTTTGCTAGAACATGAATTGATTGTTGAAAGTGCTGTGGTAGGTATTCCAGATGCGACAAGGGGGCAATTGGTTAAAGCATATATTGTTTTAGTGGAAGGTCATAAAGGGTCAAACGAACTAGTTAAAAAAATTCAAGATTTTTGCAAAAATTTAACTGCTCCATACAAATATCCAAGAAAAATTGAGTTTGTTAGTTCGTTACCAAAAACTATTTCTGGCAAGATTAGAAGAGTTGAATTACGTGAAAATGAAAAATTAATAGGAAAAAATAATGAATAATTACTCAGTAGAAAGTTATATCAAAGATATACGTAGGGTTGTTAAAGAGGAGGTAACTCAAAAAGCAGTAACAGATAGAATAAAACCTTTGGCTGAACGTCTTGCAGGAGATAAAAGTTGGATCAAAGAAGAATACTATGAAGTAGATATTGATCAAGGTTTTGGCTTACACCTTCTTCATGAGGAAAATGACCATGAGCTAGCAGTGTTTGTTATTGCCTGGGCACCTGGTAAAGGACTTGCACCTCATAATCATAAGACTTGGGCAGTAGTTGCTGGAATTGAAGGACAAGAGCACGAAACTAATTATAAACGTATAGATGACGGATCTAAATATGGTTTTGCAAATCTTAAAAAAACTCATGAAGAAACACTTTATCCTGGAAAGGCTGTATGTTGTTTGCCTGAGGATATTCATAGTGTTTGGAATAATGGTTCTGAATTAGCACTTTCAATACATACATATGGTAAACATCTTAACTATACTGGCAGATCAATATTTGATATAGACGCTAAGACTGAAACACCTTGCGTTGTTAGAGTCCAAAACTAATAATAAAAACTGATTAAAGTCACTGATCTAGATGATGATAGATTTTGAGTTTAAAGCTTATTTTTCTTAATATTTTTGAATATCAAATTATATAATTTAACTTAAAGTTAAATTAGTTTTTAAGGAATTAATACAGTTGCTCCCGTAGTCTCTCTATTCTCAATTGCTCTATGAGCTTCACCAACCTCACTTAAAGGATAAATGTGATTAACATTAGATTTCAATTTACCTTTTTCTATGACATCAAAAAGATCATTCGCGCTTGAAATTAAATCTTCTCTTTTTGCCATATAATGCATTATGGCAGGTCTAGTTAAAAATAAAGATCCTCGAGCACCTAATTCCACAACATCAACTGGATCAGGAGCACCTGAAGCGTGACCATAAGCCGCAAGCATTCCCATTGGCTGTAGACAGTCCATAGATCTTCTAAAAGTATCTTTTCCTATAGATTCATAAACAACTGGGCAACCCTTTCCATCAGTAACATCAAGAACAGTTTTAACAAAATCACCTTTTGAATGTATTATTACATGATGGGCACCAGCATTTTTGGCTTGCTCTGCTTTTTGTTCAGAACTGACTGTTCCAATTATCGTTGCACCAAGATATTTAGCCCATTGGCAAAGTATTAGTCCCATTCCACCTGCAGCTGCATGAACCAAAATGACATCTCCTGGTTTAACAAAGTATGTCCTCCGAAGAAGAAACTGTGCAGTAAGACCTTTAAGCATTAATGCAGCTAGATCTTGATCTGATTGGTTAGACAAAGAATTAGGTATTTTAATAAGTTTTTCGACTGGGTAAACACGTTCTTCGCTATAGGCACCGTGAGGAGGCAAAGCATATCCAACACGGTCTCCTATTGAAAACTCACTTACTTCTGAACCTAACTCTTCGACTACACCAATACCCTCTATACCAAGTACAATTGGTAATTCTGGAACTGGCCATGGGTGTGGCATACCTCTTCTATGATAGGTATCAATATAATTGACACCCACAGCTGTATTCTTAAGACGAACTTCTTTCTTAGTAGGGTTAGGAACTTCGATATCTTCCCACTTAAAAACATCAGGAGCACCTTTTTCGTAAATTACAGCCGCTTTTGTATTATTTTTAATTATATAAATCTCCATTTTTTAAAATTATAGAATTAAGCAATTAAAATTATAACATTAGAAACCAGAATTTATAATTTTGTTTTTTTTAAGCCTGAATGCAAGTTTGGGACTGTTCCCCTAACCCTTCAATACCAAGTTTCATAACATCTCCTGATTTCAAGTACAGAGATGGTTTCATTCCCATTCCAACTCCTGGAGGCGTTCCTGTTGCTATTATATCTCCAGGATGCAAACTCATAAACTGAGACAAATAATACACAATATGGTTTACTGAAAAAATCATAGTGTTTGTAGAACCATCTTGCATTCTCTTTCCATTAACATCTAAAAACATAGTCAAATTTTGAACATCTGAAACTTCGTCTTTTGTAACAAGGTATGGTCCTGTAGGCCCAAAAGTGTCGCATGATTTTCCTTTAGTCCATTGACCTTCTCTTTTAATTTGAAAAGCTCTTTCTGAAACATCATTTATGACGCAATAACCTGCAATATAATCTTGAGCACTATTTTCATCTATGTATTTTGCTTTTTTACCAATAATTATTCCTAGTTCAACTTCCCAATCAGTTTCAGAGGAGTTTCTAGGTATTTCAACATTATCGTTTGGACCAACAATTGCTGACGTTGCTTTTGAGAAAAGAATAGGCTCACTTGGAACTGGAAGACCACTTTCTGCAGCATGATCAGAATAATTTAAACCAATACATAAAAATTTACCAACGCTTCCTACACATGCACCTAAGCGAGTGTTATCTGGAACTATCGGTAAAGAAGATAAATCTATTGCAGATATTTTTTTTAATCCATCAGATGAAATGGTATTTCCATTAATATCTGAGATATGTTTTGATAGATCTCTTATTTTACCATCTTGATCAATTATACCTGGCTTTTCTTGGCCAAAATCTCCGTGACGTAATAATTTCATTTTACTTCCTTTCTATATTTTAAATAAAACAGATTAATTAATAAGTTAAAAACTTTAGATACACATCCCACCATCAATTATATGAAACTGTCCAGTTGTATAAGCAGATGCATCACTCGCTAAATAAAGAGCAAGGTTTGCAATTTCTTCTGCTTCTCCTATACGTCCCATTGGTTGTCTAGCTACAAATTCCTTTCTAGCTTTTTTATAATCCCCCATATCAGTAAGGCGTTGATCTAAGGAAGGGCTTTGAATTGTTCCAGGACAAATTGCATTACATCTAATACCTTGAGTTATGTAATCGGCTGCTACAGACTTTGTAATACCTAAAACAGCTGCTTTTGAGGCACTATATATAAATCGATTTGGAACACCTTTAACTGAGGAGGCAACTGAGGCTATATTAATAATAGAACCACCTCCTTTTTTTAACATAACAGGAATTATTTCTTTAATCATATGATACATGGCTTTACCATTAAGATTAAAAGCAAAATCCCAGTCATCGTCTGAAGACTCTAAAACTGTCCCGCTATGGACAACACCAGCACAATTAAAAAGCACATCAGGTGCTTTTATAGAACTAACTAAAGATTTTATTGCTGCATGATCAGTTACATCTAAGACATGAGTTTCATTTACAATATCTTTTAACGAGGACAAGGTTTTCTCATTAATATCTGTTGCTATTACGTATGCTCCAGCTGCAGAAAAGGCTTTGGCAGTAGCATATCCTATACCTTGTCCTGTCGCAGTTAATAGAGCTGTTTTCCCTTTTAAATCTATCATATTAATTCCTTACATTGTTGCGCCAATTTGCCAAGGTACAAATTCTAAATCACCTAATCCTTGAGATTCAGATTTAGATTTTTCACCTGATGCTACTCTTACAATTAAGTCAAAAATTTCTTGTCCAACATCTTCAATATCTTTATTATCTGTAATCACTGTTCCAGCGTTAACATCCATGTCTTCAACCATATTATTATACATTTCTGTATTAGTTGCTATCTTGATTGAAGGTGAGGGTTTACATCCAAAACATGAGCCTCTTCCAGTAGTGAAAGTAACAACATTACATCCACTAGCTATTTGCCCTGTAACTGATGCTGGATCGTATCCTGGACTATCCATAAATAAAAATCCTTTTTTTTCTGCTTTTTGGGCATAAAGAAGAACGTCATTTAATGGTGTTGTTCCACCTTTAGCTGCTGCTCCTAAAGACTTCTCCAAAATAGTTGTTAGACCACCAGCTTTATTTCCTGGTGAAGGATTATTATCCATACTTCCTTTATTTCTTGTTACGTAGTCTTCCCACCATAATATTCTATCTATAAGTTTTTTCCCTACTTCAGGAGTAATAGCTCTTCTTGTTAACATATGTTCAGCGCCATATATTTCAGGAGTCTCTGCTAAAATTGCAGTACCTCCGTTTTTTACTATTAAATCAGCAGCGTGTCCAAGAGAGGGATTTGAAGTAATCCCTGACCATGCATCAGATCCACCACATTGTAACGCGACGCTTAAGTGCTCTACAGATTGATCTGTTCTTTTAATTGAATTAACTTTGGGAAGCATTTTTTCAATACATTTAACGCCTGCATCAATTGTTTTTCTTAATCCTCCCATTTCTTGAAGTGTCATAGTTTTGAAAAATGGATTTTCATGAAGATCAAATGCATCAAGTAGAAATTTAATTTGATTTGCCTCACATCCAAGGCCTATTAGGAGTATGCCTGCTAGATTTGGATGCTGAATATAGCCTAACAAAACTCTTTGAAGAGCATCGAAACCATCTCCTGAATCTGCCATTCCACACCCGGTTCCATGTGTAAATGAAACAACACCATCTACATTAGGGTATTCAGATAACTTCTCATCTGTGAATGCTTGAGCAACATTTCTTGCAGCAGTCGCTGAACAATTAACTGATGTTAATATACCTATATAATTTCTTGTTCCTACTTTACCGTTTGGTCTTTTAAATCCTTTAAATGTTGGCCTTTTTTCTGGTTCGATTATATTAGGTAATTTGATTGATGTTGAAAATTCATAATCATGATCTGTTGATTGGAAGTCAGTATTGTTTACATGAACATGCTCTCCAATTAAAATATCTTTACTTGCAATACCTATTAATTGGTCATATTTAATAATTTTTTCACCTTTATTTATTTTTCTTAATGATATTTTGTGACCTTTTGGTATTTTGTTAATACTTTTGATATTATGAGTGCTTTCACCAACGTCAAGATCTCTTAGCGCAGTAGCTACATTATCATTATCGTTCAACAAAACGGTTAATTTTTTACCATCACTCATTATTTTTTCTCCCAATTTACAAAAATAAATTACAAAAAACATAAATTATCTTTTGATTTTCTTTTAATCAATTATAATTGTTTTAGAATTTTTTAAACATTTATATTGAATATATTATACATACTATTATTAAACTAATATATAAACTTAATTTGTTAACAATTTTTTTACTTGGGAGAAGAGTTATGTCAGATAAAAATTTCAATCCAAAATATAGAAGTCAACAATGGTTTGATAATCCTTCAAACCCTGGGATGACTGCTTTATATTTAGAAAGATCTATGAATTTTGGATTAACACCAGAAGAATTGCGATCAGGAAAGCCGATTATAGGTATCGCACAAACTGGGTCTGATATATCTCCATGTAATAGGGTACATATTAAATTGGCAGAAAGAATTAGAGAAGGAATTAGAACTGCTGGAGGGATAGCATTTGAGTTCCCAGTGCATCCAATTCAAGAGACTTTAAAAAGGCCAACAGCCTCGTTAGATAGAAATTTAGCATATTTAGGCCTAGTTGAAATTTTACATGGTTACCCTTTGGATGGTGTTGTTTTAACAACCGGTTGTGACAAGACAACTCCTGCATGTTTGATGGCTGCTGCGACTGTTGATTTGCCAGCGATTGTTTTAAATGGTGGTCCTATGCTTGATGGTTGGCACAATGGAAAATTAGCTGGATCTGGAACCGCTGTTTGGGATAGTCGAGTTGAATTGGCGGCAGGTAGAATAGATTATGAAGAATTTATAGAAATTGTTACATCCTCAGCTCCATCCGATGGTCACTGTAATACAATGGGAACAGCTTCAACTATGAACTCTATAGCTGAAGCTTTAGGTATGAGTTTAACTGGAAACGCAAATATTCCTGCTCCTTATAAAGAACGTGGGCAAATGGCTTATAAAACTGGTCTTAGAATTGTTGATATGGTTAAAGAAGATTTAACCCCATCCAAAATAATGACGCGTGAGTCGTTTGAAAACGCAATTGTTGTTAATTCTGCAATAGGAGGCTCAACAAATGCGCAACCTCATTTAACTGCTATTGCAAGACATATTGGTTTAGAATTAGAAACAGATGCATGGCAAAATATAGGTTATGATATTCCATTGATGGTAAATATACAGCCAGCAGGTGAGTTTTTGTGTGAAAGTTATCATAGAGCTGGAGGAACTGCGGCCGTAATGGCTGAACTTTTAGCTAATAAAAAACTTCACGGTGATGCACTAACTGTAAGTGGCAAAAAGCTATCTGAAGCCCTCAAGGGAATTAAAAGTAAAGATGAAAAAGTAATAACCTCATTTCAAAAACCTCTTATGGAAAGAGCAGGTTTTATAGTTTTAAAAGGTAACTTATTTGACTCTGCTATTATGAAAACGTCTGTAATTTCTCAAAGTTTCAAAGATAACTTTCTTTCTCGGCCTGGCGCAGAAGGAGTCCTTGAAGGAAGAGCAATTGTTTTTGAAGGATCTGAAGATTATCATGATAGACTTAATGACAAAAGTTTAAATATGGATGAAAATTCTATTCTAGTTATTAGAGGTGCTGGAACAGTAGGATGGCCTGGTTCAGCTGAAGTTGTCAATATGCAACCTTCTGATGATTTGATTAAAAAAGGTGTTGTAGAACTTCCATGTATTGGTGATGGTCGTCAATCTGGAACTTCTGGAAGTCCTTCCATATTAAATGCATCTCCTGAGAGTGCAGTTGGTGGAGGTCTGGCTTGGTTAAAAACTGGAGACACTATTAAAATTGATTTAAATAAGCACACTGCCGATATGTTGGTTGATGAAGCTGAGCTTGATGAAAGAAAGAAATTAGGTGTACCAAAAATACCTGAAAGTCAAACGCCATGGCAAGAAATTTATAGAAATCATGTTGGTCAACTTGCTCAAGGTGGTGTC
>CAZWGZ010000013.1:0-19622 GCA_964633395.1 uncultured Rhodobacterales bacterium | reverse complement strand
ACTGTTTTTGGAGGATCTTTATCTGCAGCTCACGCTAGTAAGATAGTTAAAATAATGAATTTAGCCATACAGAATCTTGCCCCAATAATAGGCTTGAATGATAGTGGGGGAGCTAGAATACAAGAAGGTGTAGAATCTTTGGGTGGTTATGCAGATGTATTTCTTCAAAATGCTTTAGCATCTGGAGTTGTCCCTCAAATTTCAATGATCATGGGACCATGTGCTGGAGGCGCTGTTTATTCGCCAGCCATGACAGACTTCACTTTTATGATTAAAGGAACTAGTTACATGTTTGTCACTGGACCTGATGTAGTTAAAACTGTTACTTCAGAAGAGGTAACTGCTGAACAACTCGGTGGTGCAGAAACTCACACGACTATTTCTTCAGTAGCAGATGGATCCTTTAATAACGATATTGAAGCCTTGATAGAATTGAGAAGGTTCTTGAGCTTTCTGCCTTCTAGCAACTGCGATATATCCCCAAAAAGAAATACTGAAGATTCAAAAAATAGAATTGCTCTTGCTTTAGATACTTTAATTCCAGAGAATCCAAATTTGCCCTATGATATGAAAGAACTTATTGTAACAATTTCTGATCAAAATGATTTTTTTGAGCTCCAAGAAAATTATGCCAAAAATATATTAATTGGTTTTATTAGACTAGATGGACAAACTATTGGATTAGTAGCAAATCAACCTATGGTATTAGCCGGTTGTTTAGATATAGATTCTAGCCGAAAAGCCGCAAGGTTTGTAAGGTTTTGCGATGCATTCAATATTCCAATCTTAACTTTAGTTGATGTTCCAGGTTTTATGCCAGGAACAGCTCAGGAGTATGGTGGAATAATAAAGCACGGCGCTAAACTTTTATTTGCATATGCAGAAGCAACTACCCCTAAAGTAACTTTGATTACGAGAAAGGCTTATGGTGGAGCCTATGATGTTATGAGCTCAAAGCATTTAAGAGGGGATGCAAACTATGCTTGGCCTACAGCTGAAATAGCAGTGATGGGTGCTAAAGGAGCTGTTGAAATATTATTTAGAGATGAATTATCTGATCTTAAAAAGATTGAAAAAAGAACAATTGATTATGAAGAAAGATTTGCAAATCCTTTTATAGCTGCTGAAAGAGGATTTCTAGATGATGTGATTATTCCTAGTAATTCTAGATACAGATTAATTCAGGCATTTTCAAAGTTAAAAAATAAAACTCAAAGTAACCCAAAGAAGAAATTTGGAAATATTCCCCTTTAAAATAATAAAAGAAGTTAAATATGTTTAAAAAAATACTTATAGCTAACCGTGGTGAAATTGCTTGCAGAGTTATAAAAACTGCAAAAAAAATGAATATTCAGACTGTAGCAGTATACTCAGATGCTGATAGATCAGCTGAGCATGTGCGTATAGCTGATGAATCTGTTTATTTAGGACCTTCTCCTGCAAAAGAAAGTTATTTAAAATCTGAACTAATTATCAAAGCTTGTAAAGACACAGCATGTGAAGCTGTGCATCCTGGCTATGGCTTTTTGTCTGAAAATTCAGACTTTGCTGATGCATTAGAAAAATCAAATATAGTTTTCATAGGACCTTCTAAATCAGCTATTGCATCAATGGGGGATAAAATTGAATCAAAAAAAATAGCTAAGTTAGCTGAAGTTAATATTGTTCCAGGATATATTGGTGTTATAGAAAATAAAGAAAAAGCTATTAAAATTGCTGATAATATAGGTTATCCAGTAATGATAAAAGCAAGTGCTGGAGGTGGTGGAAAAGGTATGCGAATAGCCTTTTCAAGAGACGAAGTTGCAGATGGTTTTGAAAGGGCAACAAGTGAAGCAATAAATAGTTTTGGAGATAAAAGAGTATTTATTGAAAAATTCATAACTGAGCCTAGGCATATTGAAATACAAATTTTAGCAGATAATTATGGTAATACAATTTACTTAGGCGAAAGAGAATGTTCAATTCAAAGAAGAAACCAGAAGGTTATAGAAGAAGCACCATCACCTTTTTTAGATGAAAAAACTAGACAGGATATGGGACAACAAGCAGTAAAGTTATCAAAAAATGTTAGTTATTCCAGTGCTGGTACTGTGGAGTTTATTGTAGATAAAAATAAAAATTTTTATTTTTTAGAAATGAACACACGACTTCAAGTAGAGCATCCAGTTACAGAATTAATTACAGGTATAGATCTAGTAGAGCAAATGATTAGAGTTGCTTACGGAGAAAAATTACAATTAACTCAAAATGATGTTCATCTAAATGGTTCGGCGCTTGAAAGTAGGATATATGCTGAGAATCCATATCAAGGTTTTTTACCTTCAATTGGAAGGTTAACTAAATATAAACCACCTGAAGAAAAAAAACATAATGATAATACTATCACTAGGAATGACACTGGAGTTAGAGAAGGTGATGAAGTTTCAATGTTTTATGACCCAATGATTGCAAAACTTTGCACTTGGGGTAAGACAAGAGAAATTGCAATTAATCGAATGGAATCAGCCTTAGATAATTTTTCTTTAGAAGGAATTGATCATAATATACCTTTTTTATCTGCAATTGTAGGCAGTAATAGATTTAAATCTGGTGATTTAACGACTTCATTTATTGATGATGAATACCCAAATGGTTTCCAAGGTTTATCTCCTAATAAATATGAGGAGTGGATATTTTCGACATTGTTTTTAGTTTTTCATTTAAGTGAAATTGCTAAAGATTTTTATCTTGAAGAAGGCTTTTCTGAAGAGTGGGAAGTTCAAATGCAGGATAAATCTCAAACTTCTAATAAAAGTAAACATAGTTATATCATTAAAAAACCTTCTAAAGAAAATACTGAATTTTATGTTAAGCCAATGCCTTCAAATAAATTAGAAGGAATGAAAGATGATTATATTAAAGTCAGTATTAATAAAAACTATTCTACTAAATTAGTTACTTCAAATATTGAATTATTTAGTAAACAGAATAGCTTTACATCCATCCCAAATAAAATTGACTATAAAATAAAGTATATTAATCCTTCAATAGAACTTAATTATAGAGGTGTAAAATTGAATGCCCTTGTAATTCCTAAGCATATTTCTACCTTATCTAAATATATGAAACCTATTAAATTGATTGATAAATCTAATTTGCTCGTATGTCCTATGCCAGGTAAACTTCTTAAGGTTATGGTCAAAGAAGAAGATATTGTTGAAGAAGGACAATCTTTATGTGTTATTGAAGCAATGAAAATGGAAAATACTTTAGTTGCTCAAAAAAAATGTAGAATTAAAGATATAAAATTTTATGAAGGTGACACATTATCAGTTGATCAAATAATAATGGAATTTATATTTGATAAATAATATTTTAATTTTATGAGATTGAAATGAATGAAAAAAAAATAAATTTAGAAAATTGGAAAAAAAATGCTTTAAAAGAATTAAAGCAAAATAACTTTGATGGCAATGTCATTGAAACTCCTGACGGAATAAGTATTAAGCCATTATACACTTCATCAGATATAGAAAATATTAATCACTTAAATACACTGCCGGGCGAAGAGCCTTTTTTAAGAGGTCCTAAGGCAACGATGTACACTGGAAGGCCATGGACAATAAGGCAATATGCAGGTTTTTCAA
Source organism: uncultured Rhodobacterales bacterium (assembly GCA_964633395.1). Taxonomy (GTDB): domain Bacteria; phylum Pseudomonadota; class Alphaproteobacteria; order Puniceispirillales; family Marisalimonadaceae; genus CAJJBL01. The sequence continues at coordinate 15,993 of CAZWGZ010000013.1, read as the reverse complement.
CTGCATCTGAATCAAATGAATTTTATAAAAAAAATCTAGCATCTGGACAAAAAGGTCTATCTGTTGCTTTTGATTTGGCAACTCATCGAGGATATGACTCAGATCACGAAAGAGTGCATGGTGATGTGGGTAAAGCAGGGGTTGCAATAGATAGCGTTGAAGACATGAAAATTCTTTTTGACGGAATACCTCTCGATAAAATGTCTGTGTCTATGACTATGAATGGAGCTGTTCTTCCAGTTTTAGCAGGTTATATTGTTGCCGCTGAAGAGCAAGGTGTAAGCGTTGAAAAACTAAGCGGCACTATCCAGAATGATATTTTAAAGGAATTTATGGTTAGAAATACATATATTTATCCTCCAGAGCCTTCGATGCGAATAGTATCTGACATTATTGATTTTACCTCTAAGAAGATGCCTAAATTTAATTCTATATCCATTTCAGGATATCATATGCAGGAAGCAGGTGCTTCTTTAGTTCAAGAACTAGCTTTTACTATTGCTGATGGTATTGAATACATAAGGGCAGCGAACAGAAGAGGATTATTAGTAGATGACTTTGCACCAAGGTTATCTTTTTTCTTTGCTATAGGCATGGATTTTTTTATGGAGGCGGCAAAATTAAGAGCAGCTAGATATCTATGGTCAGAATGGACTAAAAAACTATTTAACTGTAAAGACAAAAAATCACAGATGCTTAGAACTCATTGTCAAACTTCTGGAGCAAGTCTTCAAGAACAAGACCCATATAATAATATAATAAGAACTACTATTGAAGCTCTTGCAGCTACTTTAGGTGGAACCCAATCTTTGCATACTAATTCGTTTGACGAGGCAATTGGTTTGCCAACAGATTTTTCTGCAAAAATTGCTAGAAATACTCAACTAATTTTGCAATATGAAACTGGTATTACAAATACGGTAGATCCTTTGGCGGGAAGCTACTTTGTGGAGAACATGACAAAGGAAATAATAGATAAAGCCAATGATTTAATTGAAAAAATTGAAGCAATGGGAGGAATGACGGTTGCAGTAATAAAAGGATTTCCTAAGTCAGAAATAGAGAAATCAGCAACAAAGCGTCAAGCAAAGATTGATTCTGGAGAGCAGGTGATTGTTGGAGTTAATAAATTTAAATCTAATCATCAAGATACAATTGAAATTTTAGACATTGATAATAACGCGGTTCGTGATGAGCAGATAAATAAATTAAAAATAATTAAAGGTATACGAAATTCTGAAGTAGTTGAAATTGCTCTTGAAAATTTAAAGCAAGCAGCAAAAAATAATTCAGGAAATTTACTTGAACTTAGTATAATTGCTATGAGAGAAAGGGCTACTGTAGGAGAATTATCATATGCACTAGAAGAGGTTTATGGTCGTTATGGAGTTAAGCAAGAAATAGTTCAAAATATTTATAAAGAGACATATTCAAAAAAAGAAGATTTTATTAAAGTAGAAGATGCACTCTCAAAGTTTAGAGGTATAGCTGGTGTAAATCCAAAAATTTTTATGGCTAAAATTGGACAAGACGGACATGATAGAGGGGCAAAAGTCGTAGCTTCAGCATTTATTGATTTTGGTTTTGATGTTGAAATAGGAACCCTCTTTCAAACTCCATCAGAAGCAGTAGATATGGCAATAAATTATGGCGTTCATATTATAGGTGTTTCATCACTAGCTGCAGGTCATAAAACCTTAATACCAGAGTTAATAAATGAATTAAAAAAAAGAGGGGCTGAGGACATTCTTGTTGTTTGTGGAGGAGTAATACCAGCTCAAGACTATGATTTTTTATATGATGTAGGAGTAGCAGCTATATTCGGACCCGGAACCTCTATCCCAGACGCAGCATCCTCTACTATTGATAAAGCTTCTGAACAATTGATGAGAATGCATAATTATAGAAATTCTAGGACAAATAATTAAGGGTTACCTAATTTTGGAGAGATAATAATTGGCTTGTTATAAAGACATATATGAAAGCTGGAAAAAAAATCCATTACAATTCTGGGATCAACAAAGTAATGATATTGATTGGATTAAAAAGCCTAAAAAAATTTTAGATAAAGAAAACATTCCATTTTATAAATGGTTTCCTGATGGAATTCTTAATACTTGCTTTAACGCTATTGATAGGCATGTTATTAATGGAAGAGGTGAACAAGACGCAATAATTTATGATAGTCCAATTACTAATGTAAAACAGAAAATATCATACTCACAAATGCTATTTAGAGTTTCACAATTTTCAGGCGCCTTGATAAAACAAGGAGTTAAAAAAAGTGATCGTGTAATTATATATATGCCAATGATACCTGAAGCTGTAATTGCCATGTTAGCTTGTGCTAGAATTGGAGCTGTACACTCAGTTGTGTTTGGAGGTTTTGCCTCAAATGAATTAGCTATCCGCATTGATGATTGCAAGCCAAAAGTAATTGTTTCTGCGTCTTGTGGTCATGAACCAAATAAAATAATTGAATATAAACCTCTTTTAAGTAAAGCTCTAGAGATTGCAAAGCATCAAGTTAGTAAATGTATTATATTTCAACGTAATTCATTGAATGTAGACCTTGACCCTAATCTAGATATAGACTGGAACGAAGCAATTTTAGATGTCGAGCTAGCTAGTCCTGTTGAAGTCCAAGCTAACGATCCGCTTTATATATTGTATACTTCTGGAACCACTGGGGAACCAAAGGGTGTTGTAAGGGATAATGGAGGTCACGCCGTATCTTTAAAGTGGTCAATGAAAAGCATATATAATGTTGAGCCTGGAGACGTTTACTGGGCGGCATCCGATATTGGATGGGTAGTTGGACATTCATATATCGTTTATGGCCCTTTATTTCATGGATGTACAACGATATTATTTGAAGGAAAGCCAATTGGTACGCCTGATGCTGGAACTTTTTGGAGAATTATTTCAGAGTATAAAGTTAAAGTTTTATTTACAGCTCCTACAGCATTAAGAGCTGTAAAAAGAGATGATCCAGATGGTTCTTATATTCAAAAATACGATTTAAGCAATTTTAAAACCCTATTTCTTGCTGGAGAGAGAGCTGATCCTGATACTGTTTTATGGTTAGAAAATAAGTTAAAAGTTCCAGTTATTGATCATTGGTGGCAAACTGAAACTGGATGGTCCATTGCAGCAAATCCTCTTGGTATTGAAAATCTTCCAATAAAAATAGGATCTCCAACTTTAGCTATGCCTGGGTATGATGTCCAAATTTTATCAGAGGAAGGCAAGAAAGTTAAAGCAGGTATTTTAGGATCTATTGCTATAAAATTACCTTTGCCACCTGCGTCATTACCTACTTTATGGAACGCCGACAATCGTTTTATAAAAGCATATTTATCCACCTTTCCTGGTTATTATGAAACAGGAGATGCAGGATATCAAGATGAAGATGGGTATTTATATATTATGTCAAGAACCGATGATGTAATTAATGTTGCAGGCCATAGACTCTCAACGGGTGCTATGGAAGAAGTTCTATCAAATCATCCTGATGTTGCTGAATGTGCTGTTATAGGTGTGGCTGATAAATTAAAGGGTCAAGTACCTTTAGGGTTAATATGTTTAAATAATAACTGCAATAAACCTCATCAAGAAGTGTGTAAGGAAATAGTTGCACTAGTGAGAAATGAGATAGGACCAGTAGCTGCTTTTAAATCTGTTGCAGTAGTATCAGCTTTACCTAAGACTAGATCAGGAAAAATATTAAGAGCTACAATAAGAAAAATAGCTGATAACATTGATTGGGAAATGCCTGCAACCGTAGATAATCCTTTAGTTTTTGATGAAATTAAAAAAGCTCTAAAGCCATTGGGATATTAATATATTTATATTAAACTTTCATAATGAATTTACCAATATGGTCGCCTACCTCTAGAGCCTTATGGGCTTCACTTGCCTGAGCTAGTTTGAATTCTTTTTGGATAACAGGCTTAATTTTTCCGTCTTCCAACCAATGCCAAGAACCTTTTATTAAGCTTTTAGTGTATTGTGATTTAGCATCAGATGATTGAGGTCTTAATGTGGATCCAGTAATAGTTTGTCTTTTAATCATAATATTTGCAAAATTAACTTCGTCTTTAATTCCACCTTGCACGGCAATTATAATTAATCGGCCGTCAGAATTTAGACATTTTAAATTTCTGGGAACATAACTTCCAGATACCATATCAAGAATGACATCGACTCCTTCACCGGAAGTTAAATTATTAATTTCATCTTCAAATTTTGTTGTTTTATAATTAATGCATTTAGTCGCCCCTAAACTTTCAGCTGCAATACACTTTTCATCAGACCCAGCTGTAGCAAATACTTTTGCTCCAAAGTTTTTAGCTAGTTGAATGGCTGTAGTTCCAATCCCACTAGTACCACCATGGATAAGAACCGTTTCATTTTTATTTAAGCGTCCTCGAATAAATAAATTACTCCAAACTGTAATAAAAGTTTCAGGTATGCATGCAGCTTCTTGCATTGAATATTTTTTTGGAATTGGCATACAATGTCCTTCATCTACTGCAACATATTCAGCATATCCACCTCCATGACAAAGTGCACATACTTTATCTCCTAAATTCCACTTAGAATTAAAGTTTTTTATATCAACAATTATACCTGAAACTTCTAAGCCTGGAAGATCTGATGCCGTTGCTGGAACTTTATAATTACCCTGTCTTTGTAATAAATCAGGTCTATTTACTCCGGCATAAGAAACTTTAATCAAAACTTGATTATTTTCTAAAATTGGAATTTTTCTTATACATTCTTTTAATTTTTCTGGCCCACCAAATTCACTAATTTCAATAGCTTGCATTTTTTCTGGTATAATGATTTTGTTGTTTATCATTTTTGTCTCCAATACAGTTATAATGTGGATGCCCTATTTGTGTCTTGATTTGTCATACTATAGCCATTTATTAAAAGAATAATATAGTAATTAATAGGAGGTTATCATGATTTTTTTAATAACACTTTACTCTATACTTGCTTTAGAGGAACCACATGTTAAAAACTTTTTACAAGAAGCATCTAAAAATGGTGTTTATAAATACTCATTCGTTAAACCAGTTCAATGTTCTTCAGGAAAGTTAAAAAACTCTTATGCACTTGCCCAAAATGGAAAAATTTTCTTGAAACAAGTTTCATTAGATGGAACGATAGGTCCTATATGTATAAAGTAAGTTAAACTAATTTGAATTTTCGATCATTTTTTTAACTCTTAACCTTAGAGCGTTTAATTTAATAAAACCTTCTGCGTCTGAATGATCATAGTCAGTAGATCCTTCTTCAAAAGTAACTAAGTTTTCACTATATAATGAATGTGGCGATTTTCTACCTGTTATAATGACATTTCCTTTATACAATTTAGCTCTTACGGTTCCTGAAACGTTTTTTTGACTTTGATCAATAGCAGCTTGGAGCATTTGTCTTTCAGGAGAAAACCAAAATCCATTATATACTAATTCCGCGTATTTTGGCATTAATTCATCTTTTAAGTGAGCGGCACCTTTATCTAAAGCAATAGACTCAATTGCTCTTCGCATCTGGTATAATATAGTTCCTCCTGGTGTTTCGTATACTCCTCTAGATTTCATACCAACAAATCTATTTTCAACAAGGTCAATTCTTCCAATACCATTATTACCCCCCAAAATATTTAATTCATGTAACAAAGAAGCTGGAGAGAGAGTTTTTCCATTCAATGCAACTGGATCACCATCTTTAAATTCTAACATTATTTCTGTTATTTTATCTGGAGCATCCATGGGAGATTTAGTTCTAGAATATATAAACTCATCAGGTTCAATCCATGGATCCTCTAATATTTTCCCTTCTGCAGATATATGTAATAAATTTGCATCTACACTGAAAGGAGCCTCACCCCTTTTATCCTTTGCAACTGGAATTTGATGTTTTTCTGCATAGGCTATTAAACTTGTTCTGCTAGATAAGTCCCATTCTCTCCATGGAGCCACTACTTTAATATCCGGTTTTAAACTATAGTACCCAATTTCAAATCTTACTTGATCATTACCTTTTCCTGTTGCTCCGTGAGACACTGCATCTGCATTAGTTAAATTAGCTATTTCAATTTGTCTTTTTGCAATCAAGGGTCTGGCTATAGATGTACCTAATAAATAAATACCTTCATATAGTGCATTTGCTCTAAACATAGGAAAAACAAAGTCTTTAACAAATTCTTCTTTTAAGTCGTCAATAAAAATTTCTTTTACCCCAAGCATTTCTGCTTTTTTTCTTGCTGGTTCAACTTCTTCACCTTGTCCAATATCTGCAGTAAAAGTGACCACTTCACAATTATATGTGTCTTGTAACCATTTCAAAATAACCGAAGTATCTAATCCTCCAGAATAGGCTAAAACTATTTTTTTATAACTTGGAGAATCTTTCTTCATTAATTTTTCCTTTTATTTTAGATAAGCAAATTTTATATTCATAAAAATGCAATTTAAATATAATAACATTAATTACATATAAGATATTTTAAAAATATTTGAAACTTGAAATAAGTTTTACCTATTATTTTAAAATTATATTATTCCAATTATTTATCTTATTTTTATTTATAAAAATCAATATCAATTTATAGAAAATTGATTTGACTTTATTCAAAATTGTTACTTTTTTTTGACAGAATTTATAGTAATGAGTTGTCATAATAATTATTTGTTATAACTTATTCTAAATAATAATAATATGATGTATAACTATTAAATAATTGTAATAAAAACTAATCTTGGTGAGAATATTGCAAGAGAAAATAAATATTATGAAGAGAAACTTAAAATGATAAAATATAAAAAAGTTATTTCATTATTAGCCATTATTTCTTTTTCTATTATTTTTAGTAATGCTCATTCTTCAATCAAAATTAAAGAGTTAGGTAACTCAAAGTCATGGAAAGCTTTTACTAAATTGGGTAAAGATAAAAGTTGTTATATTTTCTCTGAACCAAAAAAAACTTCCGGAAAGTTTGATAGAAAAAATAGATCTAAGGCAGGTATTTTTGTTCTTAATACTAAAGGGGGGGTTAAATACGAGGTTTCAGTTTTAGCTGGGTTTAAATTTAAACACAGAACATCTATTATATTTGATGTAGATGGGAAAAAAACTAATTTTTTTTCAAACGAAGAAACAGCTTGGTCAGAGAGTTCGAAGGTTGATAGACTTTTAGTACAATCTATGCGAAAAGGAAAAATATTAATAGTTACAGGCACATCTTCTTTAGGTAATAAAATTATTGATACCTATTCATTATCGGGTTTTACAAAAGCCTTAAGACTTATTGATAAAGACTGTTCATAATATAAAATATTTACGAAAGTTAGAAATAATGTCTAAACAAGATCTTCTAAATTTTAATATAGAAGAATTACAAGATTTCTGTATTTCAAATAATCTTCCAAAATTTAGAGCAACTCAAATTTGGAGATGGATGTACTGTTTTGGACTTCACACATTCGAAGGTATGAATAATATCGCTAGAGCAACGAAAGATTTTTTAAATGAAAAGGCTTTTATATCTCGGCCAGAGATTTCAGAAATGCAAAAAAGTTCAGACGGAACTATAAAGTGGTTACTCAAACTATCTGATGGTTCTGAGATTGAAACGGTATATATTCCTCAAGAAGATAGGGGTACAGTATGTTTGTCAAGTCAAGTAGGATGTACTTTGAATTGCAGTTTTTGTCACACTGGTACACAAGCTCTAGTTAGAAACTTAACTGCTAATGAAATTAATGGTCAACTTATGTTAGTTATGGATTATCTTAAAGATTGGCCTTCAGGTAAAAACACTAGAAAAGTTACTAATGTAGTGATGATGGGTATGGGAGAGCCTCTTTTAAACTATAAAGAAGTTAGTAAAGCAATTAAAGTTATGATGTCAGATGACGGTATTTCATTGTCACGACGTAAGATTACTCTTTCTACATCAGGCATAATACCAATGATAGAAGCCTCTGGGATAGAACTAGGAGTTAATTTAGCAATATCTCTTCATGCTGTAAATGACGAGCTTAGAGACCAATTAGTTCCTATAAATAAAAAATATAATTTAGAAGCATTAATCAACGCGTGTCGAAATTATCCTCCTTTATCAAATTCGAGAAGAATTACTTGGGAATATGTTATGATTAAAGGTGTAAATGATAGAGAAAGTGACGCAAAAGAATTAATAAATTTAATCAAAGGAATTCCCTCTAAGATTAATTTAATACCTTTTAATCCATGGCCAGGTTCTTTATTTGAAACTTCAACTCAAAAAAATATTGATATATTTGCAAAAATACTAATGGATGCTGGTTTTGCATCTCCAATAAGAAAGCCCCGTGGGCAGGATATATATGCTGCGTGTGGACAATTAAAGTCTACTTCTGAAAAAATAAGAAAATCTCAGATCAACAGATTGACACCCATACACGCGATTTAGTATAATTAAAAAAAAATTATTAAATTTTTACGAAGGTATTGCTTTGATGAGAGTAAAGCATTACATTTAAATCATATATTTTATTAACAATCGATTAAAAGGAAGAATAATGAATAATAATCGTTTTATGGCAAGTGCAAATGCTCAAGCAAGTCAAATTGATGTAGGGTTAAGAGCCTACATGCTTGGTGTTTATAATCACATGACTACTGCATTAGCAATTACAGGATTCTTTGCTTTAGGTTTAAGTTTTTTAGTAGGGCCTTCTGTATATGAATTAACTTCTTTTGGACAAACACTATATGGCGGCCCGCTAAAGTGGGTAGTTATGCTTGCTCCATTAGCAATGGTATTTTATATATCAGCAAAATTAAATAGCATTTCAGCTTCTAAAGCCAGAAATCTATTTTACATATATTCTGGTTTGATGGGTCTTTCATTATCATCTTTATTACTAGTGTATACAAATGAATCAGTAGTCAGAGTGTTTTTTATCACTTCAGCCGCCTTTGCTTCACTATCTATATATGGATATACCACAAAGAAAAATCTTTCTGCATTTGGATCTTTTCTCATTATGGGTGTTTTTGGATTAATTATAGCCTCTATTGTAAATATTTTCTTAGCATCTTCAGGTTTGGCTTTTATTATTTCAATTTTAGGAGTTTTGATTTTTGCTGGTTTAACAGCTTATGACACTCAAAAAATTAAAAATATGTATTTAGCTGGCGATGATATGGAAGTGTCAGGTAAAAAATCAGTGATGGGAGCGTTAACTCTATATTTAGATTTTATTCTTATGTTTCAATTTTTACTTATGTTTTTAGGTAATAGAGAATAATCTTTATTTATTATAAAATTAATTATTAAGCCGTCTTTTGACGGCTTTTTATTTCGATGAAATTAAAATGTTTATAGCTCTTTTAATTTTTTTTGAATTAGGTTTTGTTATGCTTGAATACCAAGAACTAAGTTCACCGTCTTTATTTATTAAATACTTATAAAAATTCCATTTTGGAAAAGAAAGAAGGCCTTCTTGACCTTTAATCCATTTAAAAAATGGATGGCCATTTTTACCTTTAATACTTGTTATTTCAGTTAGTAAAAAAGTTACATTGAAGCTAGTTTGACAAAAATCTTTAACTTTTTCATTGGAACTTAACTCTTGTGCACCAAAATCGTTAGATGGAATTGCTATAATAACTAATTCTTTTTTCTTATATTCTTGATGAAGATCTTCAAGATCTTTATATTGATTAGTGAATCCACAAAGTGAGGCTGTATTTACAATAAGGATTGGCTTTCCTTTTAAGTCTTTTAGGTTTAAAATTTTTCCATCAATGGAAGTAAAGCTGAAATCATACGCATTAGAAAAAGCTTTGTTTTGCATGAATGCTCCAAAAGTAATGATAAGAATTATAAAAAGTTTATTCATGGTTAATATTTATTATTCATTATATTCTAATTTCCATATTGGATTTAAAATATTTTCTAGTATATTTGATCCTATTGATTGAATAGTTAAATCTCTTAAACCTCCGATTAAATTTTTAGAGCTTAGAATCTTGCCAATTACTATAGATTGACGTGCAACATCTTTTTTTTCGTCTTGTCTTTTAGTGATAAAGTTATTTATCGTTTTTTTTAAATTATTGTTTTTTATCAAATTAGCTTTAATAAATACAGCATCCTCAAGAATTTGGTTTCCTGCTTGGGCAATATGAGGTGGCATTGGGCTTGATGCTTCTCCAACAAGTAAAACCCCACTTTTATGAATAGCAGAGTTTTCTCCTTTATCTTTTACAGCTAAAGTCTGTTCCCATTTAATATCATGAGGAATCAAAAAATTAAGCGATTTACTTTTAATGGTAGGAGGTAAAAAAAGATCATCAGAGGGAACAAAAATATAATTTGTTGCTTTTTTATCTTCAATAATTGTTGGATAAATAACAAAATGACCATTAGAAGTGAAGATTAACTGAATTAATCCTTTTGTTAATTTATATGGTTCTTCTCTAAAAGAAAGAGATCTATATACTTTTTTCATTTTCAAACTATTATTAAAACCACTAACAAATTTTCTAGTTACCCCATTTATTCCATCTGCTCCAATTATAAATTTAGTTGTATAAGTATTACCCTTATCATCAACTAACTCTTGAGTTCCATTATTTGATATAATATAATTTATATTTGACGTATGTACTTTTACCAAATTAGTTTTTCTAACCTTATCCTTCAAAAGCTTTATTATACTAGACCTTTCAACTGAACCATAATTGATTTCACTACTTTTAATATTGTGACTTGATAAAAGATTTAATTTTTGTTTTGAATTCAATGATTTAATTTTAATGATATTAAATTTTTCAAAGAAAGGTTGGACTTTATTAATATCTATTAGTTCTGACAAAGCGTTCCAGCCGTTAGGTGAGATTTGTTGTGATCCAAAGTTTCGATTATTCCCTTCAAAAAGGTCAATAGAATAATTATTATCTGCAAATGCACAAGCCGTTGCCCAGCCTGCCAATCCTCCTCCAATGATTATGATGTGGTTTTCCATTTTTTATAAACAACTCTAACTTATTAGAAAACTATATTTGAAAACTCAACTATTTATGCTTAAGTTTAAAATACTAAGTTTTAATTAAAAATATTATTGATATTCTTAAAGTATATAATATAAACTCCTTTAAATGCATAATTAAAAGTAGACTTTTTTTGTAAAATGTAACTATGTGAATAATAACATTAAAATATTTTTTGGAACATTAAATGAATTCTAAACTAATCAAACAATTGTCAGATGTAGGTATTACAGAATTAAAAGAGGTTATACATAACCCTTCCTATGAGGCTCTTTATTTAGAAGAGAAAGATAAAAGTTTAGCAGGCTTTGAAAAAGTCCAAGATACTGAGTTTGGAGCAGTCAATGTGATGACTGGAGTTTACACAGGAAGATCTCCAAAAGACAAATATATTTTAAAAGATGAGACCACTAAAGATAAATTATGGTGGGCAAATGAACAATCTAAAAATGATAACAAGCCAATAGATATAGATGTATGGAATCATCTTAAAAGTAAAGTAACCAATCAACTTTCTAATAAAAAAATATATGTAGTAGACGCTTACTGTGGTGCTAATGAGGACACCTGTTTAAAAGTTAGGTTTGTTATGGAAGTTGCATGGCAAGCTCACTTTGTAAAAAATATGTTTATTAGACCTTCAGATGAAGAACTTCTAGAATTTGTTCCTGATTTCTATGTACTTAATGGATCAAAAGTTAGTAATACAGATTATAAAGAAAAGAATTTAAATTCTGAAACCTTTATTGCTTTTAACCTGACAGATAAAATGCAAATCATTGGAGGCACCTGGTATGGTGGAGAGATGAAAAAAGGTATGTTCTCTGTGATGAATTATTTGCTTCCCCAGCAAAACATTGCTTCAATGCATTGCTCTGCCAATAAAGGCTTAGATGGATCTGTTGCTTTATTTTTTGGATTATCTGGGACTGGTAAAACAACCTTGTCAACTGATCCAAAAAGACAATTAATAGGTGACGATGAGCATGGATGGGACGATGAAGGTATCTTTAATTATGAAGGTGGTTGTTATGCAAAGACAATAGATTTAAATATAAATAATGAGCCAGGGATATTTAAAGCTATAAGAAGAGACGCTTTATTGGAAAATGTTACTGTTAATTCTGATGGTTTGGTTGATTACAGTGATACCTCTGTTACTCAAAACACCAGAGTTTCATATCCAATTTATCATATTGATAATATTGTTAAACCAGTATCAAAAGGAAACCATGCCTCAAAGGTTATATTTTTAACTGCTGATGCGTTTGGTATACTTCCCGCTGTTTCAAAACTGTCTTTTGAACAAGCTGAATATCATTTCCTTTCTGGTTTTACGGCAAAGTTAGCCGGAACAGAAAGAGGAGTTACAGAGCCACAACCAGCGTTTTCTGCTTGTTATGGAGCAGCTTTTCTAATGTTGCATCCTACACAGTATTCTAGTGTATTATCAAAAAGAATGAAGGCAGCTAATTCAAAAGTATTTTTGGTAAATACAGGCTGGAATGGTAAAGGTGAAAGAATATCATTAAAAAATACAAGGTTGATTATAGATGCAATCTTAAATGATGAATTAGATGATATTGAAACACAAAAGATCCCTATATTTAATCTTGATGTTCCTGTTAAAATGAATAATGTACCTTCTGAATTATTAGATCCCAGAAATACTTGGGGGTCTAACAAGGAATGGGAAGTCAAGGCTATTCAATTAGCACAATTATTTAAGAATAATTTTGAAAAATTTTGTGATAGTGATAAAGGAATAAGACTAATGAATTCAGGCCCTCAAATATAAAATATGTGCTAACAGTAATGACAAAACAAACAATTACTATTATTTTTTATAAATAAGATTTTCTTAATTAAATAAATAATTTATTTATAAAAAATTATGCTAAATGTATAATATTAAAACAGTACAACCTTAATTTCATCTTCAGGATTAATGGTATGAAAATATATTACATATTTCTGATTATGTTGAATTTTTTTGTAAATTCAACATTATTAGCTCAGTCCAACTCTAAAAATGCAAATAAAAGAGCTTCATTAGTAGAAGTTCAAAAGGTTAGTCTTATAAATATAGCCGAAACAACTGAAACTATTGGCAGACTAGTAGCGTTGGATCCAATAATTATTTCTGCTAAAATTAATCAAGAAGTTTTAAAAGTTCATTTTCTAATTGGAGACAATATTAAAAAAAATGATTTGTTAATTACCCTCGAATCTAAAGACATTTTAAGAAATATTAAACAAATTTCCTCTGAGTTGTTATTTGAAAATCAATTGGTAGATTTATTAAAAAAACAACTTGAGCTGAGGTTATCCAAAGAAAAAAATGCTTTAAATTTAAAAAATAAAAAAATCATAACACAGGATAATCTTGATACCATAAGTATTGTAGTTTTACAAAACCAACAACAAATTGCTCAAAGAGAATATAATATCAAAAAGCTTAAGATATTGTTAGGTAAAGCTAGAGACGATTTAACTAATGCTAAGGTTTTATCTCCTATTAATGGAAATATCATTTTGTTAGATATAAAAAAAGGTGGCTTAATTCAAAAAGGTAAAGTAATAGCCTCGATTTTAGCTGAGGGCTCCAAAGAAATTGAAACTGATTTAAGAGCAGAATCAGCAGCTAGAGTAATATTAGGAAGTAAAGTTATTATATCAAATAATCAATATAGTTTTAATGGTAAAATAAGAGGTATAGTAAATATAGAGAATATAAGGACTGGTACTAGAAAAGTGAGAGTGGCCTTAAACAAAGCTTTGCCAAAAACACTAAATGTTACAGGAACAAGATTTTCTTTGAAAATACCAGTAGGAAAAAGTTCTCCACGTTTGTTGATTCATAAAGATGCTTTGATATCAAAAGGTCAAAAACAAATTGTTTATATTTTTGATAAAGGTTTAGCCAAGCAAAATTTTGTTAAAATAGGTTTGTCAATTGGTAACAAAATTGAAATTATAGATGGTATTAAAGAAGGACAATTAGTTGTTATAAAGGGAAATGAAAACCTTAGGCCAAACCAATCTATTAAGATTAAAAAGAAGAATAAAAGCTATAAAAAAAATCAAAAAAAGAATTAATTTTTATTAACTGAGATTATAACTTGTGAATAATTTAATTAAATTAGCTATTAAACAACCAATTGCAATAGCAGCTTTTGTGTTTCTAATTATTGCTTTTGGTATAGTTGCCCTTCGTCAAATTCCAATACAAATGACACCAGATATAGATAAACCAGTTTTACAAGTAAGAGTATCCTGGCCGGGAGCTTCACCTGAAGATGTAGAAAGAGAAGTGGTTACTAGACTAGAATTAGCTGTAACGTCTTTGACAGGTGTTGAAAAAGCAGAATCTGATAGTAGATTTGGGTCAGCTAGGGTAACACTTACCTATGCTGTAGGCCAGGATATGGATATAGCACTTATTCAACTTTTAAGTAAAGTAGCTTCAATTGATGGTTTGCCAATAGAAGCAAGGCGACCTATAGTTAGGACTTCAAATTCGGATGATAGCCCTATATCGCGACTGGCAATGGTCAAACTACCTAATTCTAAAATTAATAATTTAGGAATTTTGGGAGATTTTGTTGAGTTTGAGATAATAGAAAAACTATCACGCATTGAGGGTATATCTGAAATAACTTTTAGAGGAGGTGAAAAGAAAGAATTAAAAGTAGCTTTAGATATACAAAAGCTTGCAGAATTTTCCATTTCCATTCCAGCTGTTTTAGAGGCATTGAAAGCAAGTTCCGCCCAAGTAACTGCAGGAGAAATAATTGAAGGTAAAAGAAGCTATGCTCTTCGTGCAGAAGCTATTTCTTATACTCCAGAAACTGCAAGAAATATTATTATACGATCGGATACTGGTTTAGATGGTAGGCCGATATTAGTAAAGTTAGAAGATGTTGCAAAAATTTATATGTCTTATAAAAAGCCAACTAGCTTTAGAAGATTGAATGGTCAAGATGCAATTACTTTTTCTGTAATTAGAGAACCAAATTCCAACGTTGTTGCTATCATGCAGGATCTAAAAAAAGAAATATTAGTGTTAAATAAAGGTGTCCTTGCTGAAAAGGGGCTTGTTTTAGAAAATGTATATGACGAAACAGTTTACATAAATGCAGCTATTGCTTTAGTCCAACAAAATATAATTATTGGAGGAATATTTGCAGTATGTATTCTCATGCTTTTCTTAAGAAGTTTTCGAGCTACTTTCATTATTATGTTAGCTATACCTGTCTCTGTTATAGGAACATTTGTTGCCATAGCCGGATTAGGCCTATCAGTAAACGTTATTTCACTTGCAGGTCTCGCCTTTGCAGTAGGAATGGTTGTTGATGCTTCAATTGTAAGTCAAGAAAATATATATAGGTTAAGACAATCAGGTATGTCGTCACTTAAAGCTGCATATAATGGCTCTAGACAAGTGTGGGCTCCAATACTTGGTTCTGCTTTAACTACAGTTGTTGTGTTTATCCCAATTTTACTATTAGACCTGCCTATTGGTCAATTATTTAGAGATATAGGTATTGCAATTTCTGTGTCTGTATTAATTTCTGTTTTTATCTCTGTTACTTTAATTCCAACTGTAGCTGCTAAAATTCTTGCTGGACCAGAAGATCAATTTAAGAAAACTCATTCAATAAAATATTTAGACTCACTTGCTTCTAGTTTTGCAAACGTAATACATAAATACGCTTTTTGGGCAACAAGCTCTCTTAGATCAGGTTTAGTAGTTGTGATAAGCTTAATAGTAACAGCTAGTTTAACTATTTTTATTTTTCTTCCTCCATTAGATTATTTGCCTGATGGAAATAGAAATTTTGTCTTTGCAAGAATTATGGTGCCTCCAGGTTATAATAAAGCAGCTACTATTGATATAGCTAGATCAATGGAAAATGCAGCTAGGCCACTTTGGGA
>CAZWGZ010000012.1:7111-19917 GCA_964633395.1 uncultured Rhodobacterales bacterium | reverse complement strand
ACTTCTTTAGCAGCAGAAAAACTAAAAATAAGATTGATTAAAATAGCAGCAACAAAATTAAACTGTAAAATAGATAATGTAATTTTTGAAAATAATTTAATATTAGACAAAAATAATCTAGATAATAATATTTCATTTAGCAGACTAGCTGGTGCTTCACATTGGTCTCCTGGGGAACTTCCTGAACACTCTGAATATGGTTTAAAAGAAGTTGTTCATTGGTCACCTCCACAATTATCTCCTCCAAATAAAAAAGATCAAATTAATGGATCACTTGCATATGGCTTTGTATTTGATGTTTGTGGATTAGAAATTAATCCTAAAACTGGAAAAACTAGAGTTGATAGATATATCACTGGTCATGATGCAGGAAAAATTCTCAACCCTTTATTAGCAAATGGACAAATTTATGGAGCTTTTGCCCATGGAGTTGGTTCTGCTCTTTTTGAAGAATTCAAATATGATGATGATGGATCTTTTTTATCAGGTACTTTTGCTGACTATCTACTTCCATCAAGTTATGAAATAATTACTCCAACTATAATTCATATAGAAACACCTAGTCCCTTTACTCCTTTAGGATCCAAGGGTTTAGGTGAAGGTAATTGTATGTCTACACCAGTAGCTATTGCAAACGCAGCATGTGATGCTCTTAAAGTTGACAATGTAAAATTACCTTTAACTCATTCAAAAGTTCATTCATATTTAGTATCAAATAAAAAAGAAGAAAAGAGAAAAAATCCTAGTATTTCAATTAAAAATTTAAATATTAATGAAAATAATCCAATTAATGGAATAGGACACACCACTATCAATCTAAACCCAGATAATACATGGGAAATATTATTAAAACCAGAAACGTTATCAAAAATATTACCAGGATGCGAAAGATTAGTAGTACAAGAAAATAATTTATATGTAGGAAAAATAAAAATTGGCTTTGGACCAATTAGAGGAAAATATGAATTTTCAGTACAATTAAGTGATCTTATTAAACCTAGTGAAATTACCTTATCTGGAAAAGCAAGTGGAGCTTTAGGAAGTGCTTTTGGTAAAGGGAATATAAGACTGTTACCAAATAAATCTGAAGGCACTGATTTAACATATAGCTACCAAGTACAAATTTCTGGAAAAATTGCTGCCGTTGGAGGTCGGTTTTTAAACACTGCGTCTAAAATTATTATAAAACAATTTTTTGAAGCCTTAGCTAAAGAAACATCCCCACATAAAAAAAGATTTAATATTTTATTTTATTTTTTTAAACTTTTTGGAAAAACAAAATGAAACCAGCCTCTTTTGATTTACTTCAACCTATTAATTGGAAACAAGCCCTTGATGGAATGAAAGAGTTTGAAGAAGATGCTCAAATTCTAGCTGGCGGACAATCTTTAGTTGCAATGCTAAATATGCGTATTGCTAAACCAAAAGTTTTAATTGATATCAATACAATCAAAGAAGAAAACACTATAATAAACTCTAAAGATACTATAGAGATCAGTGCCTTGTATAGGCAACTTGAACTTGAAAAAAGGAAAGAAACAAAAAATGATCTTCCTTTAATTTATGAAGCATTACCATATATAGGTCACCAACAACATCGTGCAAGAGGTACTATTGTTGGCTCATTATGTCATGCTGATCCAAGCTCAGAGCTCCCTTTATGTTTCATAGCTCTTAAAGGTATTTTGAAATTAAATAGTTATAAGAATGAAAGATTAGTTAAAGCTGAAGATTTCTTTTTAGGTCCACTTTTAACCTCTCGAAAACAAAATGAAATTGTTACCTCAGTTGTAATACCAAAAGCAAAAAAAAGTACTGGATATGCTTTTAATGAAATATCAGAAAAATATGGTGATTTTGCTTTAGCTTCATTTGCTGTGATAGCCGAAGAAAAAAAAATTAGATTAGTTGTTGGTGGTGTTTGTGAAATACCGACTGCTATAGAATGGTCAACACATGATTTAAAAGAATTAAAAGACTTACTTAATGATTTTGCTTGGAATTTAGAAACAATATCTGATCAATACACATCTGCCAGATATAAGAGAGACTTGATAAGACATACAGGTTTGAATACTATAAAATCGGCAATAGATAGAATAATATTAAATTAGCGTTTTATCTAAATTTATATTTAAGAAGAGGTCGTTATGTTAAAACAACCATTGATAGAACAAGAAAATGCGGCGTCCTATTTTATAGATAGACATTTAAAATCACCAATTGAAAGTAAAGTAGCATTTGTAGAAGCCTTCCCCAATGGCAAAAATATTACTTATAAAGAACTATCTATACAAACTAACAAAATGGTTAATTTATTAAGTAGGAATAATATTAAAAGAGAACAAAGAGTATTAATGTTAGTTCTTGATCAAATTGAATTTCCTATAATTTTTTGGGGATGCCTTAAAGCAGGAGTTATACCTGTCCCTGTTAATACTCTACTTTCCAAAGAAATTATTGAATCTATAATTAAAGATAGCAAAGCTGAAACGATTTTTATCTCTAAAGAAATTGAAAGCTTAGTAATTGAATCAACAAATATAGTTAATGATCTAGAAAATATTTTTATCATTGACGATCAAAATGAAAATAAAATATTTAAAAATTTTAAAAAAGAATTATCTATTAGTGTTGAAAGAGAGGCTGTTAAAGTTTCTAAAGATGAAACTGCATTTTGGTTATATTCATCAGGATCAACTGGTGAACCTAAAGGCGTTATTCATGTTCATGGTAGCTTATTAAAAACTTTTGAAACCTATGCTACACATGTTTTAGGTATCAAAGAAAATGATATTGTTTTTTCTGTAGCTAAACTTTTCTTTGCTTACGGTTTAGGTAATGCAATGACATTTCCTATGGGAATTGGCGCTACTTCGGCTCTATTTCCAAATAGGCCTACACCAGCAACTGTTCAAGAAGTTATAAAACTAGTTAAACCAAGCATATTATTTGCTGTGCCAACCATTTATGCAGCAATATTAGCAAATCTAAAAAAAGAAAAGAATATAGAATTTAATAACTTAAGAAGATGTGTATCAGCAGGAGAAGCTCTCCCTTTTCAAATAGGTGATGATTGGAAAAAAATAACTGGTGTTGATATTTTAGATGGTGTTGGATCAACGGAAATGCTTCATATTTTTTTATCAAACAATCCAGATGATATTATTTATGGCACTTCAGGTAGTGCAGTTCCGGGCTATGATTTAAGGTTAGTTAATGAAAATAACGAAGAAGTATTAGTTGGTGAAATTGGGGAGTTACTTGTAAAAGGTGAATCTGCTGCTAGTGGATATTGGAATAAACTTTCTAAATCAAGGCAAACTTTTGAAGGAGAGTGGACAAGAACTGGTGATAAATACGAAAAAATAAAACATGGCAAATATATTTATAGTGGCAGAACTGACGATATGTTTAAAGTTAGTGGAATTTGGATTTCACCTTTTGAAGTTGAACAAGCACTTGTATCTCATGAAATTGTTCTGGAGGCTGCAGTAGTAGCTAAACATGATGAAGAAGGATTAGATAAACCATGTGCATTTGTTATTTTAAATGAGAATGTAACTCATGATGGAGCAGAAGATATTTTAAAAAATCATGTTAAAAATAAAGTAGGAAAATGGAAATATCCAAGATGGATCAATTTTGTCACCGAACTTCCCAAAACAGCAACTGGGAAAGTACAAAGATTTAAACTACGTTAAAGAAAATGAAAAATAAAATAAAACTTTTTTATTTGCCTATAGAAAATAAATCAATAGAAATTCAAACTATTGGAGATTTCTCAGATAAAACGCCCGTTTTAGTCTTGTTACATGAAGGGCTTGGATCTATTTCTATGTGGAAAGAAATACCTAAGTTAATTCATGAAAAAACAAATTTAAATATTTTAACATATTCTAGGTTTGGGTATGGAAAATCTTCTAAGACTAGTTTACCAAGACCATTGAATTATATGACTATAGAAGCAGAAAAATATTTACCAATAATTTTAAAAAAACTATCTATTACAAAATATTTTTTAATTGGTCATAGCGATGGCGCTACAATTGCAGCGCTCGGTTCTTTAAAACCTATGAACAATAATTTATTAGGTGCAGCTTTAATAGCTCCTCATTTCTTTGTTGAAGAAGATAGTATTATAGCTATAAAAAACACTACTCATCAATATAAAAAAGGGACACTAAGAACTAAATTAAAGAAATATCATAATAACGTTGATAATGCATTTTTGGGGTGGAGTGACGTTTGGTTAAATAAAGATTTTAGTCATTGGGATATAACAAACCTTTTATCAAAAATAAAAATTCCTATTATTGGAATTCAAGGTCTAAATGATCCATATGGAACAATAGCTCAGTTAGATATTTTAGAAAAAAAACTAACCGTCCCTTTTACAAAGATAACTATAGAAAATTGTGGTCATAACCCATTTCATGAACATCTTGATACTACATTGGAATATATTAACAAATTTATTACAAAAAATTTATAAATTGTGCTTGATGAAACTAATGAATTTTTCTATTAATTAACAATAAATAATTGGGGATCTTATGCAAAAAAATATAGACTTTGAAACCAATCCTTCTATCTATAAACATTGGGAATTAAAAGTTCAAAATAATATAGCCTATTTGATAATGAAAGTTGATGAAGACGAAGGTTTTTTTGATGGGTATAAATTAAAACTGAATAGCTACGATATTGGTGTTGATATAGAGCTTGCTGACGCTGTTCAAAGATTAAGATTTGAAAACCCTAACGTTACTTCTGTAATTATTAAATCTGGTAACGATAAAGCATTTTGTGCAGGTGCAAATATTAAAATGTTAGCATCGTCAAACCACGCTCATAAAGTTAATTTTTGTAAGTTTACTAATGAAACAAGAAATTTTTTAGAGAAATCACAAATTGAGTCTAATCAATTTTATATTTGTTTAATAGAAGGTGTCTGTGCTGGAGGAGGTTACGAGTTAGCTTTAGCCTGTGATCATATTATATTGACAGATGATGGTTCATCTAGCGTTTCTTTACCTGAAGTGCCTCTCTTAGCAGTTCTACCTGGTACAGGCGGTTTAACTAGACTTACTGATAAAAGAAAAATAAGACGAGATTTAGCTGATGTTTTTTGTACAATGGTAGAAGGTGTGCGCGCAAAAAAAGCGAAGGAATGGCGTCTAGTTGATTCAATAATAAAAAAATCTTCACTTAATGAAGAACTAGATATTTTAATTAAAACAAAATCAATTAAAAAACTTCATACAAATACCTTGAATGGAGTTATCTTAAATAAGATTCAAAAAAACAAAGTTAATAATGATGTAATTAAATACTCTTCTGTTAACATAGAAATAGATAGAGTAAAAAAAGTTGCAACAATATCTATTTTAGCCCCGAACACTCCACCCCCAAAAGAAGTTGAAGAAATATATTCACAAGGTGATCAATTCTGGTTATTAAAATGTGCCCGTGAATTAGACGATGCAATTCTTTATTTAAGATTCAATGAATTAGAGATTGGAATTATTTTATTCAAAACTATTGGTAAAATTTCGAATGTTTTAAGTTATGATAAATTATTTGATACTCATAAGAATAATTGGTTAATTAAAGAAATCTCATTCTATTGGACAAGGATTTTTAAAAGAATTGATCTTACTTCTAGAACTCTAACTACATTAATAGAACCAGGTTCATGCTATGCAGGTTTTCTAGCTGAATTAATTTTCTGTGCTGATAGAAGTTATATGGCTGAAGGAGCATTTGAAGATTTTAACGATCAAGAAGCAGTGATTATTTTATCAAATACTAATTTTGGAAATTTTGTAATGTCTAATGACATGACAAGATTAAATACTCGTTTCATTGGACTTCCTGAAAACCTTGTTCTTACTGAACAAAGTTTAAACAAAAACCTTTTAGCCAAAGAAGCATTTGAATTAGGTTTAATCACTTTCATATTTGATGATATTGATTGGGATGATGAAATAAGATTGTTCCTTGAAGAAAGGTCAAGTTTTTCACCTGATTCAATGGTTGGTTTAGAGGCTAACTTAAGATTTCCTGGGCAAGAAACAATGGAGACAAAAATTTTTGGAAGATTATCTGCATGGCAAAATTGGATATTTCAAAGACCTAGCGCTGTTGGAGAAAATGGCGCACTAAAAAAATATGGTACTGGAAACAAAGGTCAGTATACTAACGAAAGAACATAAGTGAGGTTAAAATAATGAATAGTACTCAAGTAGAATATGACACTCTAATTCCTAATAATGTGAATTTATCTTCAGATAAAAAAGTTCTTAAAGCTCTAGAGAAATGGCATCCTGGTTATATTGACTGGTGGAAAGATCTTGGACCTGTTGGATTTCAAGATATGCTTGTTTATTTAAGAACTGCAATAAATGTGGATAAGGATGGATGGGCTACTTTTGATTATGTTAAAATGCCTGATTATAGGTGGGGTATTTTATTAGCTCCTAAAAAAGAAGGCCGAACTATTTCTTTTGGCGATCATAAAGGAGAACCTGTATGGCAAGAAGTTCCAGGTGAATATAGATCTATGCTAAAAAGGTTAATTGTTATTCAAGGTGACACAGAACCAGCGTCAATTGAACAGCAAAGATTTCTAGGAAGTACTGCTCCGTCTTTATATGATATGAGGAATTTATTCCAAGTAAATGTAGAAGAAGGAAGACATTTATGGGCCATGGTTTACCTTTTGCAAAAATACTTTGGTTCTGATGGAAGAGAAGAAGCCAATCAATTATTAAAACGTCAATCAGGATCTGAAGATGCTCCTAGAATGTTAGGAGCTTTTAATGAATCTACTCCCGATTGGCTTTCTTTTTTTATGTTCACTGCTTTTACGGATAGAGATGGTAAAATGCAATTAGAAGCTTTAGCTCAATCTGGGTTTGATCCCCTTTCTCGTACATGTAGGTTTATGCTTACAGAAGAAGCTCATCATATGTTCGTTGGTGAGAACGGAGTAAGAAGAGTTATTAAAAAAACATGTGAAATGATGATTAAAGCTGGAATAACAGATCCATATGACATTAATAAAATTAGAGAGTTAGGTGTAATTGATTTACCAACAATTCAGAAAAAAATTAACCTTCATTATTCATTATCACTTGATTTGTTTGGTTCAGAAATTTCAACTAATGCAGCCAATACTTATACAGCTGGTGTAAAAGGTAGATTTTGGGAAACTAAAATCAAAGATGATCATATTCTTAAAAATGATACATACCCCATATTAGAATTTGTAGATGGGAAAATTTTAAAAAAACAAGCATCAGCACTATTGTCTCTTAATATGAGACTTCGTGATGACTATACAAAAGATACGGCAGTAAGTATTAAAAGATGGAATAGAACTATTGAAGATCTAAAAATTAATTTTGAAATGAAATTACCTTTTGAAGGTTTTAATAGAAAAATTGGTACTTTTATGAATGCTAATATTTCACCATTAGGTGAAGTTTTGACTGACGAGACATGGAATAAAGAAATGAATAATTTTTTACCTTCAAATGATGATAATGTATTTATTGTATCTCTGATGAAACCTGTCTCAGAACCTGGAAAATATGCTGATTGGATATCGGCTCCTGATTTGGGCATTGATAATAAACCTGGAGATTTTGAGTATGTTAAAATTGATGATGCATAAAATAATAATTTTTTAAATAAACTAAAATTTAATAAAATATTATTTTATATTCCAGATTGTTTAAGAGCCTCCTTTAAATTATTAAGCTCAGTAACATTGAGCTTCATTAAAGGAGGTCTAACAATCGCTCTTTCCATTTTTCCCATTAACACTAGAACTTCTTTCATGCGATTATGCATATCTAAAAAAGGTGGTGTATAGAACGCTTGAGCTAAAGGAAAAATTTTATCATTTATTTCTTGAGCAGCACTTAAATCTTTGTTTTTAACAGCCTTAAATAAAGAAACTTGTAAATTAGCTATTACACTTCCTGCACCAGACAAAAGTCCGTTTGCTCCCATTACTAAAGAAGACATTAACCAAGAACTATGCGTGGTAAGAACATTTACTGGATTTTTAAGATTTTGAAATGTTTTTATATGTTTTTCATGAAGCATTGGATCATTAGACCAATCTTTAATTGCCTTGATAGTAGGAACAGTTTCAAATAATTTTAATAATGTTTCAAATGGATAACTAAGGTTTCCTGACGAAGGATAATTAAAACAAATCAAAGGTAAATCTGTAACATCCGCAATTCTTTTAAAGTGCTCCAAAGCCATTTCAGGTCGAAGATGTCCACCCATAGACATACTTTGAGGCGGAAAACATAATAAAGCAGAGGCACCACTTTCTGCTGACATCTTAGCAATTTTAGCAGCCTCGATACTACCATCAGCATATACACCATTAATTATATGAGTAATATCACCAACTTCTTCTAAAGAAAAATTAAGAATTCTTTTCTGCTCTTCAAAGCTACAAGCATGCACTTCGGATGAGTGTCCATTAATTGTAATTGCAGAAATACCATCTATTGAAGCGCATTGTTTAATATGATTTCTACTAGATTGTTCATCTATTTCAAATTCATTATCAAATGCCAATAATGTTGCTGGGATAACTCCCTCAAGCTTAATTTTATTTTTTAAAGACATTAAAGCACCTCATATAAAAAATTATTTAATTATTTAACAAATTCATTATATATTTATTATAATATATATATAAGATACATAAAACTTTATTTAAAACAAAAATAAATATTAAGAGTATTGAACCATGAAAATTATTAACAGGCCTTCCGACATTGAAAATTTTATTAATAAACCATTGACGCCGAGCGAATGGTATCACGTTACTCAAGAAAAAATTAATAACTTTGCAAATGCCACCTCTGATCATCAATGGATACATGTAGACGAAGAAAGAGCAAAAAAAGAAATGCCTGAAGGCAAGACAATTGCTCATGGATATTTTATGGTATCTTTACTCCCCACACTAACAGCTCAAAATGCTCAAATTAATAATACTTCAAGAACTTTAAATTATGGTTCTGACAAAGTGAGGTTTATTAATATGGTCAAGGTAGATTCGTTTGTTAGAATAAATCGAACTATTTTGTCTTGTGATAAAATGAAAAATGGTGGCTTTCGAGTTGTTAATAAATGTGAATTGGAAATCCAAGGTGAGAGTAAACCTGGTTTTATAGCAGAAACTATTTCTTTAGTTTTCCCATAAATTTTAATTTTAATAAAAAGGTACAATCATGAAAGCAATAGTTTGTAATAATTTTGGCCCCATAAAAGACATTCAATATAAAGATGTTGAAGATCCTAAAATAGAAGATAATAGTGTTATTATAGATGTTAAATCTATAGGAGTTAATTTTCCAGATGGCTTATTAGTTCAAGGAAAATATCAACTAAAGCCCGAAACTCCTTTTACTCCTGGAATGGAAGTTGCTGGTCAAGTTATTGAGATCGGTTCTAATGTTTCCAAATTTAAAATTGGAGATAGAGTTGTTGGTCAGTCTCAATTAGGAGGCTATGCTGAAAAAGCGTTAGTAAAAGAAAGTTCAGTTTTTAATATTCCAGAAAAAATGTCCTTCGATGATTCCTGCGCATTATTATGTGCCTACGGAACTTCACATTATGCGCTAAAACAGAGAGGCAACCTAAAAAAAGGGGAGTTGTTAGTTGTTTTAGGCGCTTCCGGGTCTACAGGAATAGCTGCAATTCAAATAGGGAAAATAATGGGTGCCAAAGTTATTGGTGTAGCTTCAACTGAAGAAAAACAAAAAATAGCAAAAGAAAGTGGCGCAGATATAACCTTAGGATACGATAATTTAAAAGAAGAGTTAAAGGCTATATCAAATGGAAAAGGCGTGGATGTTATTTTTGATCCAGTTGGTGGAGATATATTTGATACAATGGCAAGAACAATGGCAAGGTATGGTAGACTTTTAGTTATTGGTTTTGCATCTGGTACTATTCCAAAGTTGGCTGTTAATTTGGCTTTAGTAAAAGAGTTTAGTGTTGTTGGCGTTTTTTGGGGAGCTTTTTCTAGAAGTCAACCTGATGATTATGCAAAAAACATGATTGAACTATTTGAATGGCATCAAAAAGGATTAGTTAAACCTTTAATTGAAGAACATTTCAATTTATCAAAAGCCGCAATAGTTCTAGAAAAAATATTATCTAGAGGCGCCAAAGGAAAAGTAATTTTAAACCCTTAATTAAATAAAAATATCTTGATGTTAATAAAATAAAATTTATTACTTTTATTTTTTTATAACGAAAATTGACAAAAATGGAGATAAGAAAAATAAAATTGCACTTACTAACACGATTGAAGGTCCTGAAGGTGCATCAATTTCAACAGATAACATAACACCCAAAATCACAGATACTATACCGATAAAAGTTGCAACTAGAGCCATGGTTTCTGGAGAATTCGCTAATCTTCTAGATGCCGCTGCTGGAATTATTAGCATTGCTGTAATTAATAATAATCCAATAATTTGTATTGAAATAGCAACGACTATTGTTAAGATAAAGGTGAATAATAAGTTGATATTTAACGTATTGACGCCTTCAGCTTTTGCAAGATCTTCGTCAATAGTTACTAAAAGTAAAGAAGACCAATTATAACAAATTAGAGAAACAGCAATCAAAACACCTAGATACATTCCCCATAAATCACTTGAACTAACAGTCAAAATATCACCAAACAAAAAAGCATGTATATCTATTTTAATTTTATTCAAAGAAATTATAATAATACCCAAAGCAAGTGTTACATGCGCTAATACTCCTAATAATGTATCTGAAGATAAAACTTTACTATGTTGTAACCATAAAAACAATATTCCAAATAACAAACAAGTAAATACTACTCCCAAATTTATGCTCACTCCCATTAAAATAGCAAATGCTACACCTAATAAAGAACTATGAGCAATTGATTCGCCATAATAAGACATTCTTTTCCAAACGACAAAACATCCTACAAGGCCTGAGATTAGAGCTACAGCAATGCCTGCTAATATCCCTCTTAAAATAAACGGATCAGTTATTTTTTTCTCCAATTAAAGAATTATCATTATTATTTGGATTATTATTATGATTATGTTGGTAAACTGCCATCATGTTAGCCATATCTTTACCAAACATAGAAATAAATTCAGGATCTTGCGCAATTTGCTGTGGTTTGCCAGAACAACAAATATGATTTGAAAGGCACAATACCTTTTTAGTTGAAACCATTACTAAATGTAAATCATGGGATACCATTAAAATACTCAATTTTCTCTTTGAATAAATTGACTGTAGAAGTTCATAAAAATTCATTTGGCCCGCTATATCCAAATTTTGCGCTGGTTCATCTAAAATGATTAGTTCAGGATTATTCAAAAGGCTCCTTGCTAATAAAACTCTTTGCATTTCTCCACCAGATAAAACAGATATTTGTTTATTAATTATTTCACCAATTTTAGTTTCTACAACAACTTGTTTAAGTGAAAGCTGATCATATTTTTTTCTTAAAGTTATAAAACTTTTTACATTTATTGGCATAGTATTAATTATATTTGTACTTTGAGGCACATAACCGATTTTTAAGTTTTCTTTTTTAATAATTGTACCTTTATCTGGTTTATAAAAACCCATAATACATTTCAAGAGCATAGTTTTACCTGCTCCATTTGGACCAATAATAGTAATAAAATCATTTTTATTTATTTGGACATCGACATTCTGTAAGATAAATTTATCATTTTTAAAAACATTAATGTTTTTTGCTGAAATCAATGCATTTAGTGAATTCATTTTTTTAAACAATCACTACATTTACCTTCGATTTCTAAGGTAGTACTACTAATTATAAAATTATTATTATCCGCAGTTTTAGTAATATTAGCTTTCAACTCGTCAGAGCAACATTCCATATAAATATTACAAGTATTACAAATTAGAAAATAACATTGATTATGTATATTTGGATGGAAGCATCCGACATATGAATTAATTGAGCTTAATTTATGAACAAAGCCATTATTAATAAGAAAATCTATTGCCCTATAAACTGTAGGTGGATGAGAAGGCTTATTATCAATATTCTTAAGACTATCTAAAATCTCATAAGCCTTTACAGGTTTTTTATATTTTAAAATTATTTCAAATACTTTTTTCCTTATTTCAGTGAAACTTAAGTTATTTCTTTTACAAATTTCATGAACTTCTGAAACAGATTTTGCAATGTTATTGGTATTTTTAAAATTAATTTTCATAATTTACCATACTATATTTATCTTGACTTTCATAGCTTAGTATAGTGTTATGTTATAACATTGCAATATATATTTTAAAGGACTTCTAATGAATAAACTATTTACAATAATTACGTTACTTTTTATTTCGAACACTGCAGTATTTGCCTCAGAAACAAAAGGTGTTATTACAACTATACAACCAATAAATGCCTTAGTGAATGCTGTAATCGGAAATACAGGGGGATCAACTTCATTAATTCCATCTGAAGTATCACCTCATGAATTCAAATTAAAACCATCAGATGTAAAAAAATTGCAAGATGGAAATATCATTTTCTATATATCAAACCATTTGGAAAGTAGTATCACAAAAGTATTTAAGAATTTACCAAAAAATATTAAAATAGTTAATTTAATGGAAGAAACAGGTATCAACCATCTAGCTATACGTGATAATGAAGCATGGGAACGCCATGACCATCACGATGATCATGATAAACATGCTAAAAAAGATGACGATCACGATGATCATGA
>CAZWGZ010000012.1:0-7011 GCA_964633395.1 uncultured Rhodobacterales bacterium | reverse complement strand
ATCACGATGATCATGATAAACATGCTAAAAAAGATGACGATCACGATGATCATGAAAAAGAAGACGACGTTCACATTTGGTTAGATCCAGACAATGCGATTAAAATTATCCAAAAAGTTAATAAAGAGTTAAGTCTACTTTTCCCTGAAAATTCTCAAATATATAATAAAAACGCGACTAACATTATAAACAAAATTACTGAGTTAAAAAGCGAACTTAAAGAAGAATTATTATCAATCAAAGATAAACCTTACATTGTCTTTCATGATGCTTATCAATATTTTGAAAAAGTTTTTGGATTAAATGCTGTTGGATCTATTGCTCTAGAAGATGATGTTGCTACCTCACCCAAGCAAATATCCTACATAAGAAATAAAATTATTAAGTCAAATGTTTCATGTGTCTTTCAAGAACCTCAGTTTGACAGTAAATTAGTAAAAACTGTTGTTGAAGGTACAGATGCCAAAATAGGAACATTAGATCCATTAGGGGTTGATATCGCTAATAAGAAAGATTTTTATTTACAACTACTTAGAAACATGTCTAAAAGCTTGAAGGAATGTTTAGGGTAATGTTTTATAATGTTAATTTGTGAAAACATCTTATTTTCTGTTGATGGCCACAAATTAATATCAGGTATCAATTTAAATATTCAATCTCAGAAGGACCTGTTAATTACAGGTCCTTCTGGTATTGGTAAAACTTCATTTCTGAGTATATTATGCGGCCTACAAAAACCAACTCAAGGTAATGTAATATATAATGATATAAACCTTTATGATATGTCAGAAAATAAAATTGATGATTTTAGAGGAAAAGAATTAGGTATTGTTTTTCAAAACTTTAACCTAATCAATTCATTTACGATAAAGCAAAATCTTGACATAGCTAATACAGTTTCTAAACAAAACAATAATGATCAACTTTACGATCTTTTACAAAGAGTTGGGCTAGCTGAAAAGTCTCATTTACAAGTATCAAAATTAAGTGTTGGAGAAAAACAAAGGCTTGCTGTTGCTCGCGCATTTATAGGGAAACCTAAATGGATTTTTTGCGATGAACCAACATCATCTTTAGATAACAAAAATACTGACATTATTATAAATCTTATAAAAGAAGAAAGTTTAAGGTGTAAAGCTTCTTTAATTCTGATAACTCACGATACAAGAGTACAGTCTATTCTCAATTTTTCTCAAGTTTTGAAAATGGGAGAAATGTTATAAATATTTTTTTAATTTCATTTTTATATCTAAAATCTAAACCATTAAACTTTCTTTTAAGTATGTTTTTAATGATTGTTGGCATGACAATAATTACGACATCTATTTTGATTAACCAAATTTCAAAAAATACCTTTTACAGTAACAATCCTAATTTAGATGTCGTTGTTGGCTCAAAGGGAAGTCCATTACAATTAGTTCTTTCCTCGATCCATCATGTTGATATTCCTACAGGGAACATAAGTTATAAAGATGCTAAAAAAATAATGAAACACCCTGCTATTAAAATTGGAATTCCAATTTCATTAGGAGATAATTTTCAAAACTACAGAATAGTAGGAACCGACAAAAGGTTCTTAAACTTATATAACACTAGTCTAAACAGTGGTTCAATTTGGAACAAACCAATGCAAGCAGTCATTGGTCATAATGTAGCTAAAACAACCCAATTAAAAATTGAAAAGTTTTTCGTAGGCTCTCATGGTCTTGTGGACACAGGTGACATTCATTCTGAACAACCTTATAAAGTAATTGGAATATTAAACAAAACAGGAACTATTGTAGATAATTTAATTCTTACAAGTTTAGAGAGTGTCTGGAATCTTCACTCCCATCAAAATAAGCTTGAAAAAAATATAAAAAAATTGGAAGTTACAGCATTATTATTAAAATATAAAAATAAAACTTCAGCATTTTCTTTTCCAAGATTAATAAATAAGAATACTAATTTACAAGCTGCTAGCCCTAGTTTTGAAATTTCTAAATTGTTGAAATTAACTGGAGCTGCTCATAACGTATCCAATTACTTAAGCTTATTAATTGTATCATTATCACTCATTGGAATATTATTTACCTTATTAAATAATATTAATGATCGCAAATATGATTTAGCGATTTTGAGAACTCTTGGTTTTACTAGGAAAAAAATCTTTTCATTAATCTTGATTGAAGGAATGGCAATTGCTTTTGTGGGGAGTGTAATTGGATTAATCTTAGGAGTTTTATGTTTTATTAGCATTGAGTATTTATCACTTTTTGGAACAAATGTAATAATTGGACAATTTGAATTTGTATCAGAACTATTAATAATGTGGTTAATTGTTATGATTACATCATTTCTCACTTGCATAATACCATGTACAATAGTGTATAAGAGAAATATAAGATCTATTTTGTTAAATAATTAAAACTTTGTCGATAAGATAATAAAGCTATTCATGAAAACAATAATAATAATGCTATATAAATATTTAACAATATTTGCTTTTCTCTCATTTACCTTTAATGCTTTTAGTTTTGAAATTTATAGCCTTAATAAGATTGATCCATCTGAAAATGAAGTAATAGAAAATATATATAAACCTCTTAAAGTTACTGGAGATGCTTTACCTTGGAATTTATTTAGTAAGACAAAAGAGATTGAGGATTGCACAGTTGACAAAGATGGTTATGATTATTGTCTTATAAAACCTTTATATGATAGTGAAATTAAAAAATTTAATGATACAACGGTTACAGTGATGGGATTTATGTTCCCATTAGAACAATCTGAAAAACAAAAAAAATTCCTTTTGGGACCTTATCCATTGGGATGCCCTTTTCATTATCACGTTGGTGCTTCTCAAGTAATTGAGATCAATTCAACTGAACCCGTAGACTTTTCTTTTGACCCTATCACTATTACAGGCAAACTTAAGGTTGAATATAATAAAGAGACAGGTACGTTTTATTACCTAGAACGTGAAAAATCTTAATTTAAATTGTTTCAAAAGTTCCCCATATATTAGTTACTTGGCTAGATAAAACACCACCGTTACCATGGGCGACAGATAATTTTGCATTATCAATCCAACCACCGTCTAGTCTTTTTCCTACATTATCACCAGAAGAGTTTCTTAGCTGTCTTATTGCTTCTAAAGTAACAAATAGGCCATACATTCCAGGGTGCACGCAAGATAATCCTCCACCATTTGTATTAACTGGAAGATTACCTGATGGCCCTATATTATTATTTTTAATTAAATCAATAGCTTCACCTTTTTTACAAAAACCTAAATCCTCTAAAAATAATAATGTATTAATTGTGAATGCATCATAAAGTTGAATAGTATTCATATCTACAGCTGAATAGCCTGACATTTTAAAAGCTCGTTTTCCACTATCAATAGCAGACGTCCTTACTAAATCTGGCATCTCTGAAACCATACGATGATGATGTTCCATTGCTGCACCCAAAAGGTATATTGGCGTGTTTTTAGTATCTTTTGCACGATCAGCTCTTGTCATTACTATTGCTGCTCCACCATCAGTTACCAGACAACAGTCAAGTTTTCCAAGAGGGTCAACTATTGATCTAGCTGACAACACGTCATTTACTGATAATGGTCCGTCATTATGAGTATAAGCTCTAGGATTTAACAAAGCCCAATCTCTAGCTGAAACGGCTACATTTGCAAGATCTTCTCGTGTTGCTCCAAACTCATACATATATCTCTTTGCAGCTAACGCATAGGCAGTAACTGGCATTCTTGGGTCGTACTGAGCTTCATATGGCATCGCTTCAGATATAGTTTTAAAACCTCCAATACTTTTTTGATTAGAGCCATACGCAATTACAGCAACGTTGATTAGTCCAGCATCAAGAGCCATGGCTGCAGTTAAAACGTGAGATAAAAAACTAGATCCACCAATTTGTGATCCATCAGCAAACTTTGGTTTTACTCCAAGGTATTCAGATAGAGACATAGCTGCCATAGAATGAAATGCAGTAGCTGCAAAAATTCCGTCAACTTCACTTAACTTTATACCTGCATCGTCTAAAGCATCATGAACAGAGTTCGCCATAATTTCCATAGCACTCCAACCATTTGCAATTCCGCATCCACTCTCTGCTAAACCAACTACGGCAGTTTTTCCTCTTAACTTATTTATATCGTTATAATTCATTAAAATTATCCTTCTAAAATATCAAAAATTATTGCAGGTTCGCCTTTTAAAGTAGATATTCTAGCCTTTACCTTTTGACCAATTTCAACTTTATCTGGATCCACGCCTTCAACCCTTGCCATCATTCTTGGTCCTTCTTCAAGGGTAATCAAAGATAAGTTAAAATCCCCACCTTTTTCTGGCAATCTTCTATTACAACTAGTGCTATAAACAACACCTCTTCCAGATACTTCAACCCACTCTAAGTCGCGTTCCCCAGATCCAGGAAAAGCTACTCGAGGATGAAAGAAAAATTCATTTAAACTTTTGCTTCTCTGAACCATAAACTTTCCTTCAGACAAATAATTTTTGAATTGTTGTTCTGGCCCAATTGAATCTTTTAAGTTTTCTGGCATGTTTTCTCCTATAAATTACAAATAGCTATTTAGTTATAATCAATGCATCAAGTGCAATTATTTGTTTTTCACTAACAAGCACTGGATTCACTTCAACTTGATCAACTTTATCAGAGTTAGCTGCTATAAAATTTGACATACTAACTATTAACTTTACTAAAGATTTAATATCGACTGATAATTGTCCTCTAGTACCATAGAAAAGATCTCTACCTTTTAAAGATGCGATCATTTTTTCTGCTTTTTTTTCTGACAATGGAGCCTCTGCAAATGCAATGTCTTTCATTACTTCAGCATAGATGCCTCCAAGCCCAAACATAACGATTGGACCAAAAACAGGATCAATTTTAGCTCCTAAAATACATTCTATTCCACCTTTAATCATTGGAGAAACCATAACACCATCAATTATAGCTTCAGGAGCACTCTTTTTAACATTTGATAATATTTTTTCATAAGCTTTTTGTGCGTCATTAATATTTTCAATATTTAAAATAACACCACCAATATCCGTTTTATGCTGAATATCAGAAGAAACAATTTTCATAACATATTTACCATTATCTCTTTTGAAGATAGATGATAATTCCCCTGCGCTGTGTATTAAAACAGATGGAACTATTGGTAATCCAGCATTTCTTAAGATTTTGCTACAATCAAACTCATTTAATTTTTTATTTGGAATTTGAACTGAAAAATCGTTTTTATTAAAATTATTTATAACGTTCTTTTCATTAAATTTTTCTCCAAAAAACATAAGAGCAGACATTGCTACTACAGCTCTTGTTGGATCTTCAATACATAAAAAACCTTCGTTTTCGTATGTTTTAACAATATCTTCGGGAGCGACCATACAATTAATAAATAATTTATCTTCATAACCTTTCATGGCTTGTTTTAAGGATGCAAGTAATGGATTTGACAGAATAGGTGATCCTGGAACTGTGGTCCAAAAGCCGATTAAAGCGTCATATCCTCCTCTAGATAACATAAGGTCAGTGAATTTTGGTACAATGGATAAATCATTAAAAAACTGAGCTGTAACATCTACAGGATTCATTGGAGATGCAAACGGAACGAGTTCCTTTAACTCATCTTGGGCGTCTTGAGGCATAGGTCCAACAGTTAAACCTTCATCAGCAGCAGCGTCAGCTATCAGCACACCACCTCCCCCAGAAATTGTAACAACACCTAGATTTTTTCCTGCAGGGAAAATCTTGGCTCTAGTGGCATAAGCAACATCTAACATTTCTTCAGTACTTTTAACTCTATATGCGCCATGAGCTTTTAAAACTTCATCATATATAATATCTTCTCCAGCCAATGAAGCAGTATGCGAATTTGCTGCAGCAGCTCCCACTTCCGATCTACCTACTTTCATAAATATAACAGGTTTTTTTTCAGCTCTTGCGGTATCTAGAGCTTTTGTAAATTGTGCACCATCTTTAACGCTTTCTGCATAAGCCATTATTGTATGAACTTCAGGATCTTCAGCCATCATTTGAATCGTTTCTCCAACCGATAAATCGACTTCGTTACCAGTTGTCATCCAATACCTAATTCCAAGACCTCTTTCATGAGCAACCATATAGATATGACTTCCGTATGCTCCTGATTGACTTGCAATTGCAATGCCTCCTGGTAATGGAGTTGTTCTATTAACTGTAGTTGTAAAAGTAGGAAAAAAGTTATTAGCTGAATTAAATAAGCCCAAGCAATTTGGACCAATAACCCTGAGACCACTGTCTTGACTAATTTTTTTAATTTGATTTTGAAGAACTTCGCCTTCATCCCCAATTTCTGAAAAGCCAGAAGAGAATATTAAGGCAGTTTTTGCTTTTTTTATAACAGCTTCTTCTAAAACAGACGCAACTATTTTAGACGGCACAGCAACTAAAATAAAATCAAGATCATCTTTAACATCAAGTAAACTAGAGTAAGCCTTTATACCCTGTACTGTATCTCGATTAGGATTGATTGGATATATTTCACCGGCAAAATTTTTTTCAACCATATTAGCTAAAGGACGACCTCCAATTCTACTTTTATTATCGGAAGCACCAACTATTGCTATTGATTTAGGTGACATTATTTCTTTTAGAGTTGTCATTATTAACCTTTAATTATTATATACAATTATCAAAACAGCTATAAAGTACACTAATTAATAAACTTGTTAAGTGAAACCTACTTTATTTTATTTTTAATTAAACAACTTTAAGAAAAATAATGCCAAGAATTTTAGTTTTAAGCTGCTTTATACAAATGATCTCTATGACTGGGTTTGCTGTTTGGCCAATATATTTAATTGATCTTCAAAAAGAATGGAACTTATCAAATAGTGATGCTGGTTGGATAAGTGGATCATTCTATTTAGGCTATGTCCTAGCAACACCATTTTTAGTAAGTATGACAGATACATTTGATGCAAGAAAAGTTTATTTTTTTTC
>CAZWGZ010000011.1:0-20586 GCA_964633395.1 uncultured Rhodobacterales bacterium | reverse complement strand
AAAGCTTGCCATATTTCATCATAAAGCTCATGCTTTTTAATTTGCTCAATATATATCGCATCAACATTTCTTAATATATCCAACTTTTCATCTGTTATTTCACCAGGACATCTAATCGCTAACCCAGGACCTGGAAAAGGATGCCTTTTAATAAAATTTTCTGGTATCCCTAATTCTCTTCCTAAAGTTCTTACCTCATCTTTAAATAACTCTTTTAGAGGTTCTATAAGTTTCATATCCATTTTATCTGGGAGACCACCAACGTTATGATGAGACTTTATTGTTACAGAAGGACCTCCAGAAAAGCTTACACTTTCTATTACATCTGGATATAAAGTTCCTTGTGCAAGAAAATTAACATCACCAATTTTCAAAGCTTGTTTTTGAAAAACATCAATAAATAATTTCCCAATTATTTTACGTTTTTGTTCTGGATCAGATATGCCACTCAAATTAGAAAGAAAAAGTTTCTGCTCATTAAGTGCTATTAAATTTAATTTAAAATAATTAGTGTATAACTTAATTACCTCTTCACTTTCATTGGTTCGCATCAAACCATTATCAACATAAACACATGTCAATTGATCTCCTATTGCTTTATGAATAAGAATAGCTGTAACTGAACTATCAACTCCTCCAGATAAAGCACATATAACCTTTTTCTTTCCAACTATATTCTTAATATTAGATATTGCTTGTTCTCGATAAGCTTTCATATTCCAATTAAAAGAAACACCTGCTAGATTAAGAAAGTTCTTTATCAGTATCAAGCCATTTGGTGTATGAACAACTTCAGGGTGAAATTGAACAGCATAAAAATGTTTAGATATATTGCCAATTATTGCAAAAGGAGCATTTTCAGACTTTCCATATACCTTAAAACCATCTGGCACTTTTGAAACATGATCTCCATGGGACATCCAAACTTGTTCAACTTTATTATTTTTAAATAAACCTTCTAACAAAACATTTTCATGGTTAACCTTTGAAACAAAAGATTTACCAAACTCTGAAGTTCCTGAACCTGAAACAACTTTTCCACCAAGCATTTGCATCATTATTTGTTGACCATAACATATCCCCAATATAGGAATGCCAATATCAAATATAATTTGTGGAGGTTTGGGAGCTGATTTATCCAAAACGCTGGCAGGACCTCCTGATAAAATTATAGCTTTAGGATTAAGCTTTTGTATGAGTTCAATATTAATATTTTGAAAAGGGTGTATTTCACAATATGCTTTTAATTCTCTTAAACGTCTTGCAATTAATTGAGTTACCTGACTTCCAAAATCTATAATTAAAACGACATCATATTTCATTAATTTTCTTTCATATTTAAAACATATTTACTTTGTTATATTTGATTTTAATTTATAAAACTTTATCTTCGTCTTTGAAACATGGATATAAAAAAACCGTCCGTTTTATGAATTGAAGGATCTAATGTTATGCTATTTTTCTTTTCATCTTTAAAAGGATATTCTACACCATTCATTAATAAAATTGTATCATTCCACATATTCATTAAGTTTATTTCAGAAAACTCTAAATTATTTTTTTTGAATATTTCTATTTGCTCAACACCTTCTTCTGGTAAAAACGAACATACCACATAAGCCAATTTTCCTCCAGGAGCAACCATCATAGCTCCTTTTTCTAAAAGCTCGGATTGTATTTTGACTAAATTAACTAAATCATTCTTTGTAAATTTAAATCTTGAATCAGGGCTTCTAGACCAAGTGCCAATACCTGAACATGGAGCATCAATTAAAACTAAATTATGCTTTTTAAGCATCCCTTTTACATTCCAATTTTTGTTTAATAATTTTCTTTCTATATTATGAATGCCAGCTTTTTTAAATCGGGAACCTGCATTATCTAATCTTTTTTGATTTATATCTAATGCTAAAATTCTTCCTTTATTTTTCATCATTTCAGCCATAACCAGAGATTTTCCTCCAGCTCCACAACATAAATCAACTACTGACATTCCAGGTTTCGCGTCTATTAATAAAGAAGCAATCTGAGATCCCTCACCTTGTATTTCCAAATGTCCCGATCTATATAATTTATGGCCTTCAATTGGATATCTTTTTGAAAGCCTTATGCCTAAAGGAGAGTAATTAGTTAGCTTGGTTTCTACAGTTATATCTTTAAGTAACAGTTTAATTTTATCTCGAGATATATTTTTTAATCCATTGATTCTAATATCAAAGAAAGCTTCTTTTTGAAGAGATAAAACAAGGTTTTTCCAATTATTAGGAAAACTTTTTTTTATACTATCTAATAAAAAACTAGGAAGTTCGTAATAGATATCATCTGGCATTTTATTATTATAAAAACCATCAAAACTTAAATTGTTTAAAAAATCAAAATGATTATCTGCAAATATTTTATAATCAGAGTATTTAATTATAAATAGATTTTTAATTTTTGTTATATTCTTTTTGTATTTTTCATCTAAAAAATACAGCTCTAAAATCACTTCGTTTTCAGGTGTAATTTCAGCATTGATATTATTTAAGTGCCATCTAAATTTTTCACGATGTCTCAAAATATTCCATACTACATTTGAAATAAACTTCCTATCCTGAGCACCCATATATTTTCTTGATCGAAAGTAATTTTGAACTAATTTACTAACAACTTTTTTACCTTCTTCTGATAATTTTAAAATCTCTAATATTGCGAAAACACGCTCTTGATCTAACATTATGAAGGACGATAGTTTGGAGCTTCTCTAGTAATAGTCACATCATGAACATGACTTTCTCTAAGACCAGCATTACTAATTTTTTTGAAAACACAGTTTTTTTGCATTTTCTTAATATTACCATTACCAGTATAACCCATAGCGGATTTTAAACCACCAACTAACTGATGAATTACATTCTCTGATGGTCCTTTATAAGGGACTTGACCTTCTATACCCTCAGGCACAAGTTTCAAGGTTTCTATTTCAGCTTGAAAATATCTGTCAGCTGAGCCTCTTGCCATAGCACCCAATGAACCCATACCTCTATATGACTTGTATGATCTCCCTTGAAATAAAAAAACTTCACCAGGAGTTTCATCTGTTCCTGCTAATAACGATCCAACCATAACGGCATTAGCTCCTGCAGCAATAGCTTTTGCTATATCACCTGAATATTTAATACCTCCATCTGCTATGATAGGGACAGATGCTTTTTCAGCAACTTTAGCACAATCTATTATGGCAGTCAGCTGCGGAACTCCAACTCCCGCAATCATTCTAGTAGTACAAATAGATCCTGGTCCAATTCCAACTTTAATACCATTTGCACCTGCATCAATTAATGCCTTTGTTGCATCGCTAGTTGCAATATTACCTCCAATTATATTAACTGGACTAGATAACTTAGATAATTTTCTAACTGTCTCTAAAACCATTTCACTGTGACCGTGTGCAGTATCAACTACAAGAACATCTACTCCAGCATCTATAAGAGCTTCAGCTCTAGCCATTCCATCATTACCAACTCCAGTTGCCGCTGCCACTCGAAGCCTACCTTGTTGGTCTTTTGAAGCTTGAGGATGGTTTTGTGCTTTTTCCATGTCTTTAACAGTAATCAAGCCAACGCAAAAATTCTGTTCATCAACTACTACTAATTTTTCAATACGATGAGTATGTAAAAGTTTTCTTGCATCTTCAGCACTAACATTTTCTTTAACGGTTATTACATCTCTTGTCATTAAAGCTGAAACTGTTTGATTAAGATCGTTGGCAAATCTAACATCTCTATTAGTTAATATTCCTACTAATTTATTTTGATCGCCTTCAACAACAGGTATTCCACTTATTTTATGTCTTTCCATCAATGCAAAGGCGTCACCAAGTGTTTGATTAGGTTTAATTGTAACTGGATTAACAACCATTCCAGCTTCAAATTTTTTAACTTTTTTAACCTCAGCAGCTTGATCTTTGATTGAAAAATTTTTATGTAGCACTCCCATACCTCCAAGTTGAGCCATAGTAATGGCTAACCTATGTTCAGTAACAGTGTCCATTGCAGCAGATAAAAGGGGTATATTTAATTTAATCTCATTGGTTATAAACGTATTAACTTTTGCATCTGCAGGTCCAAAAGTACTGTGTGCAGGTTGTAATAACACGTCATCAAAGGTAAAAGCTTCTTCTATAATCATTTTATTTTTCCAACGCTTTAATGGTTTAGTCATAATTATTACTTCAAACAATATTATGAGCGTTGCTAATGACGTATATACTTTTGTTTATTCATATGCAAAGTTAATTTTATAAAATTTAAGAGCACTTAAAACCAGTTGCTATAACGTAACCTTCAACTGATTCTTTTCTACTTGCATCTGGTTTGATATGACTAACTTTTGAGAAATGTTTTCTCATCAATGATAACGCCTCAATTTCTGCCCCACCTTTAAAGCACTTTGCAAGAAAAACACCATTCTCTTGTAAATTTTCAATTGCAAAATCTAATGCTGTTTCTAAAAGATACGTTGTCCTGATATGATCTGTTTGCCTATGACCAGTCGTATTCGCAGCCATATCTGACATTACAATATTTGGTCTGCAACCAAGTATGTTTATTAATTCTTTACCAACCTCTCTATTACTAATATTACCTAAAATGGAGACACAGCCAGCAATATCGTCAGTCGACAAAAGGTCTACACCAACTACTTTTTCTTTTCCACTCATAGAGCAAACTTTTTGAGCAGCTATTTGAAGCCAGCCTCCTGGGGCACAGCCTAAGTCAATTACAGAAAGACCAGGCAAAAGAAAATTATGCTTTTCATTAATTTGCAGAAGTTTAAATGCAGCTCTAGATTTATAACCTCGTTTTTGGGTTTCTAAAACATAAGGATCATTTAATTGTCGTCCAATCCATCTAGTACTAGAGGATTTTCTTGTTTTATCTTTTTTAGGCTTTTGTAATATTCCACGAGAACTTCCAAAGGACCCAGGTTTGTTTTCATTACTCATTAGCGTTTTTATCTAAAGCTTTAAAAAAACAACTTTGACTTCCCGTATGACAAGCATCACCAGTTTGTTCAATCAACGCTAACAATGTGTCATTGTCACAATCTAAACGAAGCTCATGTAATTTTTGAAAATTCCCACTACTTTCTCCCTTACGCCAAAGTTGAGACCTTGATCGTGAGTAGTAAATCATATTTCTACTTTTTATAGTTTTTTCCAATGCTTCTTTATTCATCCACGCCATCATTAATACTTTTCCAGTATTCATACATTGTGAAATCACCGGTAAAAGTCCATCTTTATTGAAAGTAATATCATTTAAAGAGAATATGTTTGAACTTTCAAATAAATATTCATTACTAATCATTGAGATCTCACTTTTTCACTTTTTTAACTAAATTAGATAAATCATTACCAATACCCATCATAGCTGGAACAATAACTAACACAAGAAATGCTGTAATGCCAAGGCCAAATACTATAGTGGCCGCCATTGGAATTAAAAATTGTGCTTGCAATGATTTTTCAAACATTAGTGCTGAAAGACCACCTATTGTTGTAAGTGAAGTTAATAAAACAGGCCTAAAGCGATCAACAACTCCTGAAATAATCGCTTCATTTATCATATTATCTGCATTTGTATCTTGTTGCTTTAAATCTTCTAATCTTCTTTCAATAGTGGAAACTAGAATTATAGAATTATTAACAACTATTCCTGCAAGGGCTAAAAGAGCAAACATAGATAAAATAGACATAGTTAATCCAAGAACATAATGTCCCAATACTGCTCCAATAAATGAAAAGGGTATCATAATCATAATAGAGAATGGCCTTAACCAAGCTTTAAAAACCCATGCTAAAATAAAATAAATTAGAACTAAACCTATAATCGCCCCGAGAAACATATCAGAAAAAGTTTCTTTTTGTTCCAAATCACGACCATCAAATCGATAGGTTAAATTATATTTTTTTGCTATTTCTGGCAAACCATTCTTCATTAAAAATTGTCTAGCTTGGGAAGTATTCATTAAAGAAGGAAATAAGTCTCCTGAAATCATAACTTCTCTAAATCCATTCTGTCTGTTTATTGAGGAGAAAGGAAGTTTATCTTTAATTTCAACAACATCCCTTAATTTAAAACTTATTCCAAAGGGAGATACAATTCTCAAATCATTCATCATATCAGTTAACTGTTCATTTTCAGATAATTTTAACCTTACAGTGACTTCTTCGTCACCTTTAGGAAATTTAGATATGATAATGCCATTAATAGCAGATCTGACTTGCTCGCCTATATCAGAAATAGATAATCCCAGTGATTGACCTTTATTCGTTAAACTTAGAATACGTTCTTGAATTCCATATTCGAGATTATCATCT
The DNA here is from genome assembly GCA_964633395.1 of uncultured Rhodobacterales bacterium. Classification (GTDB taxonomy): domain Bacteria; phylum Pseudomonadota; class Alphaproteobacteria; order Puniceispirillales; family Marisalimonadaceae; genus CAJJBL01. The sequence continues at coordinate 14,222 of CAZWGZ010000011.1, read as the reverse complement.
AGTGATGTCGCACCGGGGATTGTTCTTGCAATTTTAATTAACTCATTTGAGGCTAATTTTAGTTTTTTTAAACTTTCTCCTTGAAACCTTACATCTATATCTCTTCCAGGAGGACCTCCACTTGGAGCTCTTATGCTTAATTTATCTAACCCCGAAACTTTTTCAATATTAGCTAACCAAGCATTGATAAATTGATTAGTTCTAATATCTCGTTTATCTGCTGTTTTTAATTCAACTACCATAGAACCTAATAAATCATTACCTAAAGCATTTGATCCTGCATCATTAGAAAATGACGTTCTATTTCCAAGAGATGACATATGAAACTTTACTAAATCAGGAGACATTGAAAATTGAGAAGATGTTTTAAGCAAACCCTTTTCTACATTATCAAGCATTTTTTCAGTTTTAGATCTTGTAGTGCCTGAATGCATCTTAAAATTAGCTATTATAATATCTGCTTCAGGGGTAGGAAAAAAACTAAATAACACCCTTCCTCCAGACATCATTCCGACTGAAATAATAAACATTCCTATGGCAATCATAAAAGTAACATATCTATAATTAAACGTTAAATTAATGAATTTTCTAAATATCCCTTCTTGAAACATTCTAAATTTTTCATCAAACCAGATCCTAAATTTACTTTCGTCTTTCATTCCTTTATCAAAATGAGCAAGATGGGCTGGTAAAACTAAAAAACACTCTATTAAACTTGCTACTAAAACTGCACAAACCACCAAAGGAATAGCTGATATAATTTGACCTATTACACCTTTAACCATAAACAGTGGAATGAATGCCGCCACTGTAGTTAACATGGCGCATATAACAGGCACAGACATTCTTGTGGCAGCAACTACTGGAGCCTTGGAGCTATCTAAATGTCTCTTAGTTTTTAAATATGAAGAATGCTCTCCAACAACTATTGCATCGTCTACAACTATACCTAAAGCCATTATAAGCCCAAATAACGAAATCATATTAATTGATTGCCCTGATATAAACATTACACCAAAGGTTGCTAAAAAAGCTATTGGAATACCTAACGCTACCCAGATAGCTGTATTACGACTTAAAAATAAAAATAAAACAAGTAACACTATACAAAGGCCACTAACTCCATTTTTGATTAATAATGAAATCCTTTCTTGAATAAGGTTAGCTGCCGTATTGTAAGTTTGAATATTTATTGAACTTGGAATTATGTTTTTGGAATTAGTAAGAACTTCTTGTATATTTTTTGATACTTCAAGAGCGTCGCTTGTTTTACTTCTTCTAACCCAGAGTTCCACAGCAGGTTTTCCATTTACATATTTTAAAACACTACTTTTTGCTACACTCGATTTTATTATAGCTACGTCTTTCAGTAATATTCTTCCACCAGAAATAGAATTCCTTAATTCTAGTGCTTTAAAGGTTTCGACTAACTTCTTTTCGCCAACTGTCCTAACTCTTAAAGATCCATCTGCAAAGCTTCCACCAGAAACATCCTTAGTCTCTAATCTAATTAAATTAGCAATTTGGTTAAATGATAATTTTAAACGTGCAGTCTCTGACTGTGATATTTCAATTAAGATCTCTTCACTGGGAAGACCTTGAATATCAACTTTATCAACTCCTGAATTTAAAAGTTTTTCTTTAAGTTTTTTTGCGTTTTTTCTTAATTCTTCTAAAGTTAAATCTCCAGACAAAACAATTCTTGTCACTGTGTCAAAAAACTCGCCTATTACTATTTTGGGTTTGTTTGAGTTCTCAGGAAAATTAATTCTTGATACCGCTGTTTCAATATCTGTTCTTGCTTTTTGAATATCTTGGCCATACTTAAACTCAACTCTTGTAGATCCAACACCTTCAACTGATTTTGAGTAAACCTTTTTTACACCAGATATAGGCCTCAATTCAGGTTCAAGTAGCTGAATAATATTTTGGTCAATTTCTTCTGCCGTAGCGCCAGGCCAGTCTATAGAAACCGCTATGAGATCTACATCAAAATCTGGGAAAAATTGTTTGTTTAATCTACCAATTGATAAAACACCCACTACAATCATTATTATCATAATAATATTTGCAGATGTCCTATGTTGAACAAAAAACCTTAAAAAATTTGATTCTTCAAACTGTCTCAAAATAATACCTTTAGGTAAAAACTATTAGTTAATTTCTATATTAACTTTTTTATTATTGAGGTTGTCAGGTATCCTACTTATAATTATTAAATCATTTTCTGATAAATCACCTTCAATAAAAATAAAACCAGCACCTTTGTATAAGACTTTAACGTTTTTCTGAAATGCGATATTATTTTTTACTATATAAACTTTATCGCCGTATAATGATGTTTCCGGTAATTTAAAAACATTTTTAAATTCACCCTCAGGATAGACTACTCTGACAAAAGTTCCTATTGGAATAGATTTGTTGTCAACATTTTTATCAATTACACCATATACACGCCCACCGCCCTCTTCTTCCAGGGTTTTTCCTTCTGTTCTGTCAATTACAGCTGTAATTTCTTTTAATTTTTTTTGAGCTATTTCCCATATTATTCTAACTTTCTTACCTATAAGTTGTTCCGAAGAGGCATAAATTTCAGAAGGCACAATGAATTCTACTTCAAGATCATCAGTTGAATAAACATCTGCAATTTTTTCTGAACTAGAAATAAACTGACCTTTACTAATTTTAACATTAGATAATCTAGCTTTAAATTTAGATTTAAGAATTGTATCAGACAAATCTTCTTTTGCTCTTTCTAAAAATATTTTTACTTTAATAAAGTCTGTTTTATTTTTAGACAAAAGAATCAGTTCGTTGTCGTAAACAGCTTGTGAAATAACTTTTTTAATCAACATTGACTTATATCTTTTGACTTGTTTTTTTCTTATTGATAGTTGCTTAGCTAATTCTTTGTACTCATTTGATAATCTTTCTATTTCTAAGTTATATCGTTTAGGATTTAACTTAGCTAAAATTTGATTATTGCCAACAATAGAGCCGTTTAACATTTCTTTACTAACAAATTCAACTTTACCTTTAACTCCAAATCTAAGGTCTCCCATTCTTGAGGAAACAATTTTTCCATAAGCATCTGAAGTTGGATAATAATCTCCCCTTTTAGAAGATATAACTTTAACATATATTATTTTTTCAACTACCTTATTTGGAATAGCTGGAGGTTTTGAATTCACAAGATATTTATATAAAAACAAGCTTGAAAGCAGAACTGCTAAAAATAGAATTGATTTTAAGTTAAATATTTTTAAAAACACTGAAATTTTTCCTGAACATACATCTTAGTATATTTTACTTCTTATATTACTTATTAAAAAATGTTAAGTTTTAATATTGTAATAAGATTAATGAAAAAACTTATATTAATTTTATTTAAATTGATATGGGTTTTAATATAATCCTAGCTTAATTAATTCTGCATTTAATTCGTCGGTTAAAGCTTCTTCATTATCATTATTAAGATCAAGAGTTAAGTCAGAAGGAACTTCTTCGGAATTGTAATATCTCCAACCTTGAAAAGGTCTCATTGGAGTGGGAATAACTTTTATCAATTCACTATCTAGTTCTATTTCACAACCTTTACTTCCATCATTTCTGATAATCAAACTAATATTCTTAATTTTTTGTCTAACTAATACACGTCTTTTTATTACCCAATACATAGATCCTTTTTTTATCAGATCATCTTTTTTTTTAGGAGTGTTTCTTGTTACATGTATAATTTTATTATATTCGTTAAATATAATTTTTTGCCTAATTTTTAAGTTTTCAACTGTATCAATTCCAACTGCTAATTTTTTTAAATTATAAATCAATTATTAAATCCTTATTTATAGGATAACCAAAGCTGACAAGCCTAAAAAGGTAAAAAAACCAATTACATCTGTCGCTGTGGTTAAAAATACCGAGCTAGAAATTGCAGGATCTATTTTATATTTTTCTAATGTTAATGGGATTAGTGTTCCCAAGATACCAGCAAACATTAGATTTGCAACCATTGCCAATCCCATAATCAAAGCTATTTGTTCATCACCAAACCACCAATAAGCCAATAATGCTGATAAAAAAGCAAACAAAACCCCGTTAATCATACCAACCCAAGTCTCTCTCAAAACAAATTTTTGTAAATTACTATAATCTAATTGTCTCGTAGCCAATGCTCTTACTGCTACTGTTACAGTTTGGGTGCCTGCATTTCCACCCATAGAGGCTACTATTGGCATTAAAACAGCTAAAGCAACCAACTTTTCAATTTCTTCCTGAAAAAGGCCTATTACTGATGAAGCAAGTATTGCAGTAAACATATTTAAAATAAGCCAAGAAAATCTTCCTTTTGCAGTTTCAATAAATGAGGCTCTAATTGAAAGATCACTAACACCAGCCAAACCTAACAAATCTTCTTCCGCTTCTTCATTAATAACGTCTACAATATCATCAACAACAATAACCCCAAGTAATCTATTAGCTTGATCAATGACAGGCATATCTACCAAACCGTATTGCTGGAATAATAATGCTACTTCTTCTTGATCAGTTTCTACTTTAACGCTTCTAGACCCTATTTTCATTAATTCATTTAGCCTAATCAACCTTTTTGCTGACAGTAATCTGGATAAAGATATAACTCCCAACAATCTCTGAGCAGGGTCAACTATATAAATTGAATAGAAATTTTCTTCTTCGTCTATAGTTTGAGTTCTCATATGATCAATTGTTTGACCAACTGTCCAATTACTTGGAAAAGCTAGAAACTCTCTTTGCATCAACCTCCCAGCCGACGACTCAGGAAATGAAAGAGCTTCTTCTACTAGAATTCTATCAGCTTTTGGGAGTTGCTTTATAATTACATTTCTATCTTTTTCTTCTAAATCTTGTAAAATATCTACAGCATCGTCTGTATTTAATTCGGGGATAGCTTTTGCTAAAGCTCGAGGCCCGATATGCTCAATAACGTTCTCTTGTACGTCATGATCAAGGTAAACTAAAACTTCTGGATCAAGGGACTTTCCTAATAAATCTAGAAATATATTAAGTTTTTTATTAGAAAGTCTTTCTAACATATCTGCTTGGTCAGCAGGATGAAGTGGTTCGACTAATTTTTTTAACTCTACTTTATTATTTTTATCTATAGCTAAAGTAATGGCTTGTTCAACTTCTGGAGTTAGACCATATAAGCTTTTAAAACTAGTCTCATTTATAGATATTTCTTCTACATTGGATTTTGTTTTTTCATTTTTTTGATCCATAGCTGTTCATCCAACTAATTATTTACTTTATAAATAAAACTCTACTTCAAGGTTTATATCAGAAGTGATTTGTAATATTTATCTATTGAGACTTTTCTGAGTCAACTTCTTTAAATACCTCTCTGATTAATCTTAAAGACTCTAATCCAGCAGGAGCTCCACAATAAATTGTAATCTGAAGAACTACATCTCTAATCTCTAATCTTGACAAACCATTATTTAAAGCTCCTCTAACATGTATTTTAAATTCATGAGATCTATTTAATGCAGCTATCATTCCAAGGTTAACTAGAGATCTATCACGGTCTGAGAGATTTTCTTTATTCCATACTTCACCCCAAGCATATTCTGTAACTAATTTTTGCATATCAGCTCCCATCTCATCGGCAGAAGCTAGAGCTTTATCAACATATGCATCACCTAATACTTTTCTTCTTTTAGCGATACCTTTTTTAAATATTTCACTTTCCATTAAATTACTCCAAAAATATTTGATTAGTTATTAAATTAGTTCCACATAAAAATAGAGCAAAATGACTAATGTGATAAAACAGTTTATCTGAAAGCTTCCTGTTTAATAATTTACCTAAAAATATGCCAACTGGCAAAATAGGCAAAATCATTAGGCTCAATAAAATACTTGTAGAACTAAAAACTTCTAAATTAAAGAAAAAAGGTAACTTCGCTAAATTAATTATTAGAAAATAAAAGCTCATAGTACCAACAAATAATTGTCTTTCTAAACCAACTGGCAATAAAAAAATTTGAGCAGGAATACCTCCTGTAAGGGCAACAAAACTTGAAAATCCTGAAAATCCACACCAGCCTAATGCTCTCATAAAAGTAGCTTCTATTTTTTTAATACTTTTTTTATTTAAATCATTTTGATAAATCTGAGTTTTCAAATATCTAAGTGAAGTTACAAGCGCTAATAATCCAATTAAAATTAAAATATAACTATCTTCAAGGTAATCAAAACAAATCCAACCTAAAATTTGACCAAATATACCACCTAAAACCATTAATTTTAGAATTTTTATAACAGGATATTTTCTCCACGTAAAAGCAACGAAGCAATCTGTTACAAGATATAAAGGTAAAAGAACTGCTATAGCAAATTTGGGGGGGAAAGCTAACACCATTACTGGCAAGCCAAGTGAACCAAGCGCCCCTCCAAAACCAGATTTAGAAACAGCTACTAAAAGTGCTGCTAAAACTGTAACTGGAATTAAAATTTCTAACTCATTAATTAATCTTAGACTATTGAAAGTATGTTCAAACAAAATTTATTTCCTTTAAAATAATATTTATTTTAAAATTAATACTGATATAATTGAATAGATCAAAAAAATGAATTAATAAATATTATATAATTTTTAAATTAAGGAATTCATATGAGTGTAAGGCCTATTTTAGAAAAAAATATTTCTACGCCTGTAATTGAAGGAGCGGGTGTAAAGCTTAATAGAGCTTTTGGTTTTGGTAACACAAGTCAATTTGATCCTTTTCTTTTACTTGATGACTTTAGAAATGATCACCAAATAGATTATGAAAAAGGGTTTCCTTGGCATCCTCATAGAGGTATTGAGACAATTACTTATATTCTCAAAGGCTCAGTTGAACATAAAGATAGCCTAGGTAATTCAGGAGAATTGAATGACGGTGATATTCAATGGATGACAGCTGGATCTGGAATACTTCATCAAGAAATGCCTAAAGGTAACATAAATGGGCAAATGCATGGCTTTCAATTATGGGCAAATCTTCCGTCTGATCTAAAAATGACAAATCCCAATTATCAAGATGTAAAAGGTAACGAAATAAATACAATTAAGGATGATGATGAAACTATTATTAAAATAATTATAGGAAATTATAAAGGTTACATAGGTCCAATTAAGGAAGTAGCATCCAAACCTCAATATTTAGATATCTATGTCCCACCAAATACAGTTAAAACTATACCAATGTCTACTTATGATAATTGTTTTGCATATGTTTTTGAAGGATCTGCTAAATTTGATTATTCATCAAAACCTCAAGGTATAAAGATTGAAAAATCATTTAACAATGAGGATTACACTATAAGAGATCTGAGTGGTAATAAAACCTTAATCACATTTGATACTGGCGACGAAATCAAACTTTTATCTGGCAATCATGGTGTTCGATTCCTTCTTATTTCTGGAACTCCTATTCAAGAGCCTGTTGCTTGGCATGGTCCTATTGTTATGAATACAAACGATGAAATTAAACTTGCTATGCAAGAATTAAATAATGGAACTTTTATAAAAAACAAAGGAGGAATTTAATATGAAAATAGCTATTATTGGCGCAGGTGCAATGGGATCAATATATGCATCCTTTCTTGCCAAGAGCAATAATGAAGTTTTAGCAATTGATCTTTGGGAAGATCATATCAATGCTATTAAAAATAATGGTTTAAGAGTGTCAGGATTTAGTGGAGACAATATTGTTAAAAATTTAAAAGTCTCTAACAATATTAACGATGCAAAGGATTATGATTTAATTGTCATAGCTACTAAAGCTTCAGGTGTTGGACCAGTAGCATCTAAACTTAGTAAAATAATATCCAACGAATCATTAATTCTAACAATACAAAATGGCTTGGGAGCTGGAGAAAGAATAGCTTCCTTCATGCCTACCGATAATATTCTTCTTGGTGTAGCTCAAGGTTTTGGTGCGTCCATGAAGGGTCCAGGGCATGCGCATCATAATAATATGAGTATGATTAGAATTGGTGAAATGAATGGTGGAATAACTCCAAGATTAAATAATCTTGTAAAAATTTGGAGTGAAGCTGGATTTAATGCTAAAGCTTTTGAAGATATAGAGCAATTGATTTGGGAAAAGTTTATATGCAATGTTGCATGGAGTGGTTCTTGTTCCGTTTTTCGTAAAACACTTGGACAAGTAATGGGCAATGAGCATATGTTTAATATAGCAAAAGGGTGCGCTCTAGAAGCAAGGCAAATGGGGGATTTAAAAAAGGTAAATTTTACTTTTAACGATACTGTGGAATATATTACAGAATTTGGAAAAAAACTTCTTAATTCAAAGCCATCTATGCTTCAGGATGTAGAAGCAAATAGGCTTTCAGAAATTGACGCTATTAACGGAATGGTTGTAACTTTAGGAAAAGAGCTAGGAATTGAAACTCCATATAATAAAGTGGTAAGCTCAATTATTAAAGCTCAAGAAGATGAATATAAATAAAAAACAACCATAATTTGAAAACTTGCTAAAAAAAAAAAAATTAATATACTTATAAAAATGATAATTACTTTTTATTATAATTGTCATAAGAGTTTTTTAGCTTTGTACTTGAAGATTGCTATAACTCATAATTTTAACAATTATGCTCTAAATATAGAGTAGAGAAAAGGAAGTAAAATGGCTATAGGAACAGTCAAGTGGTTTAACCCAACTAAAGGTTTTGGATTTATTGCACCCGAAGGTGGAGATAAAGACGTATTTGTTCATATTAGTGCTGTACAAGCTGCAGGAATGTCATCATTAGAACCTGATCAAAAGATACAGTATGAACTTGAAGATGGTAAAGATGGCAAAGTATCTGCTGGAAATTTAAAAGCAGTTTAATTAATTTAAACTAAACTTATGTGTCAGACACTTAGAGTTTTTTTAATTCAAAAAGCATCGTACTAGTACATGAATACAAAATCCTTATTAAATAATCTTTTATCTGAAATAAATAGTATAAACCAGATGGACCTTTTTTTAAAAGCTTTGTTTACAAACAAGGAATTAAAAGAATTAGAAAATCGTATAAAAATATTTCAACTTTTACTTCAAGGAAAAAAACAAAGAGAAATTTCTAAAATGTTAAATGTTGGTATTGCAACAGTTACACGAGGGGCAAATGCTTTTGAAAACGAAAAAATATTCGAAGTAAAGATACCTATCCTTGAAACTCTAAGACTTTATAAAAATAAAAAAAATGAATAAAAAAACGCCAAATAAAATTATTATTGAAGGAAAGCCTAAATATATAAAACTAGGTGATGATTATAATTTTTTTTCAATATTTAAAAAAATAGAAAAAAATTATAAAAATTGCTTTCTGTTTGAATCTTTAGGTGAAGAAAGTAATATTTCACGTTTCCATATTATTGGTTTTGATCCTAAGTACATAATTTCCTCTAATTCTGAAAAAGAGTTAATTATAACGGATGTTATTAATAACCAAGAAGAAAAATATTTTTGTGAGAACCCGTATTTTACTTTACGTGAAATAATACCACAAAATATTATTTCACGAAAATACGCAGGTGGGCTAGTCGGCTTTATTAGTTATGACAGCATTAATTTTTTTGAAGATAATTTACAAATAAAGAAGAATGTTAATTTTGAAAGTTTTAAATTTGGAGTATACCTTGACGGTTTAATTTTAGATCAAATGACAGGTGAAATTTTTTATTACTATTATGAAGAGAATAAAATTGAACTTTTAAAGAGTGTATTAAAGAAAACTGAAAATATAACTCAACCTGTAGAAACTGAATTCATTGGAAACTCAATGAATAAAAATGAACATAAACTCGCTGTATTAAAAATAAAGGATGATATTAAAAATGGTTTAATATTTCAATGTGAAGTTGGATATAAAAGTCATTATACAATTAAGGGTGACACAACAAAGATTTATTCAAAACTCAGAGAACTTAATCCTTCCCCACATATGTATTATATGAAATTTAATGAGCAAAAAATTATTGGGGCATCACCTGAGCTTTTGTTTAGATTAAGAAATGGTGAAATGGAGACCTTTCCATTAGCCGGGACTACAAAAAGAGGATCAAATAAACTAGAAGACTTAAAGTTAGCAAGAGAACTGCTAAATGATAAGAAAGAAATAGCAGAACATAATATGCTCGTCGATCTTCATAGAAACGATTTAGGACGCGTAGCAAAATTTGGAACAGTAAAAGTTAGAAGCTTAATGGATATAAAAAAATATTCCCATGTTCAGCATATTTCATCTGAGATTGTAGGAATAATCAATGAAAATGAAGATATGTTTTCTGCATTAGCTTCAAACTTTCCTGCTGGCACATTATCAGGAGCACCTAAGATTGAAGCTATGAAAATAATTAATGAAATTGAAGATGACGGAAGAGGCCCATACGGAGGAGCTGTTGGTCAATTTGGATTTAATGGGGATTGTACATTTGCAATTCCTATTAGATCTTTATTTATTAAAGGTGAGAAGGCCTTCGCTCAAACGTGTGGAGGGATTGTTTATGATTCTGACCCTGAAAAAGAATATGTTGAAATCGAAAGAAAATTAGAAGCTATGAAAATAGTGCTTAAATCATTTAAAAAAAAGTCATGAAATGAAAATTTTAATAATAGATAACTTTGATTCATTTACTTTTAATTTATATCAATATTGTGGTGAAATTTTAAATAAAAAATTTAAAAATAATACTAATGAAATAATCGTAAAAAGAAATAACCAACTTACATTAGATGATATTTCTAAAATAAACCCTAATAGGATTATTATTTCTCCTGGTCCCGGTTCCCCAGAACAAAAAAAGTATTTTGGAATCTGTGAAGATATAATTTTAAAGTTTGGACCATCTATTCCTTTACTAGGAATATGCCTTGGAATGCAAGGTATAGCTCATGCTTTTGGTGCAAAAATTATTCAAGCAAAGAAGCCTATGCATGGTAAAACTTCATTCTTGGTGCATGATAGAAATGGATTACACAAGAATATACCTCAGAACATAGAGATCATGAGATATCATTCATTAATAGTTGATCCTAAAACTTTACCAGATTGCTTTTTTGTCAACGCAATATCAAAAGATGAAGAAAATAATAATATCACTCCAGATTTTACTAACTTACATTCTAAAAATGATATTATGTCAATTAAACATAAAAAGTATCCTATTTATGGAATTCAGTACCATCCTGAGTCTTTTGGTACTGAAGGAGGCATGGAAGTATTAGGAAATTTCCTAATATAAAACTTTATTATGAGGTATATAATGAAAACTAAAGTTGTTAAAATTTACGAACAAGGCCCCAAAGAAGTTTTAAAAATTGAAGAAATAGACATAGAAGAAGTCAGTCAAAATCAAGTGTTAATAAAGCATCAATTTGCCGGTTTAAATTTCATAGATATAAACCAGAGAAAAGGTACTTACCCTTTAAAAAAACTACCATCAATTATGGGCATGGAAGCAGCAGGAACTATTATACAAATTGGATCAAATGTAACTAGATTTAATGTTGGAGATAAAGTTACTCATTGCATGAATTTAGGCTCTTTTTCAAGTATTATGGCTCTACCAGAAAGCAAAGTTATAAAACTTAAACCTGATGTTGATTTAAAAATAGCTGCAGCTGCAACATTGCAAGGGCTTACTGCGCAGTATTTACTTCACGAATCCTACTTATTAAAAAATAATTCTACTATACTCATGCATGCAGCAGCAGGTGGCGTAGGTCAAATACTATGTCAATGGGCAAACCAAATTGGAGCAAAAGTAATTGGTACAGTGAGTACAAAAGAAAAAGAAAAGGTCGCAAAAGATAACGGCTGTCACTTTACTATTAATTACAAAGAAGAAAACTTTAAAGACAAAGTGATGGAAATTACAGAAAATAAAGGAGTTGATGTAATATACGATTCTGTTGGGAAAGATACATTTTCCATAGGACTTAAATGTCTTGCCTTAAAAGGACGCTTAGTAAGCTTTGGAGTATCGTCAGGATCAATAGATCCAATAGATATAAACTCCATTAGATCTTACTCGGGATCAATTGCTACTGGAGGATTAAATGCATTTATAAAAAAAACAGAAGAGATGCAAAAAAATGCAGATATTCTATTTGATATGATCTCTAATAAAAAAATAAAAGTGAATATAGAAAATATTATCCCAATTGAAGATATAATAAGTGCACAATACAAAATGGAAAATAGATTGACGACAGGGTCTGTGATTTTAAGTTTTTAAATATATAATAGGTAAAAAATGTTAAAAAGAAAATTGGGAAATACTGAAAATATTGTTTCAGCGGTTGGTATTGGAGCAATGTCATTTACAAACTTTTATGGTAAAACTGATGAAGTAGCATCTCACAAAATTCTTTCTAAAGCTCTTGATTTAGATATAAATCATATAGACACATCTAATGTTTATGGGATGGGACAGTCTGAAAAGGTCATTGGAACCTTCCTAGCTAAGCAAGGAAAGCAAAAACAATTGTTATTCCAAATTGCTACAAAGGCCTCTATTTCAAAAAATATTGATACGGGAGAAAGAGAATTTAATAACTCTGAAAGTCATTTAAGAAACGAATTAGATAATAGTCTTAAAAGATTAGGTCTAGAATGCGTAGATCTTTTTTATATTCATAGACGTGATAACAGAATTGAAATTGAAGAAGTTGTAGAAATTTTAAAAAAATTTGTTAATGAAGGAAAAATAAAACATTTTGGCTTTTCAGAGATTGCTCCATCCTCTTTAGAAAGAGCAGAAAAAGTATCGCATGTTGGAGCAGTTCAAAACGAATACTCTTTAAGCGTAAGAAGTCCCGAATTAGGTTTGCTGCAAGCTACGAAAAAAAATAATACAAGTCTAGTTGCATTCTCTCCTCTAGGTAGAGGCCTTTTAACTGACAAGCCACCATCAATAACAAAAGCTCAATCGTTAGAATTTTTAAAAGTTAATCCTAGATTTCAAAAGGAAAATTTAAATTATAATATCAATATAACAAATAATTTTCGAGACTATGCTAGTGATTTAAATACATCTGCTGCTTCATTGGCAATCGCTTGGATACTTGAACAAGGTGATAATATTATTGCAATTCCAGGCACAAGGTCTATTGAACATTTAATAGAACACGCTCAAGGTGCCTCGCTAAAATTAACAAAACAGCAATTAATCGAGATTGAAAATATTTTACCCGTTGGGTGGTGTCACGGAGATAGATATTCAATAGATCAATGGTATGGGCCAGAAAGGTTTTGTTAGTAGGAATTTCTTCACATCAATCAATTAATAATCTAATATAAATATACATTTGGAGTGTTTATAACATCATGCTTAATCTAGGATTATTTATGATGCCTCTTCATCCTGCTAAAAAGGATTTAGGGCTTTCTTATGAAGAAGATAGACAACTCGTAATTCTAGCAGACAAACTAGGTTATACCGAAGCATGGATGGGCGAACATTATAGTTCAACTGGAGAGCCAGTAACATCACCACTTATTTTCAATGCCTCGCTGATATCAGAAACAAAAACTATAAAATTTGGAACAGGTGTTATTTCACTCCCACAGCAACATCCAGCTGTAGTAGCTGGACAAGTTAGTTTATTTGATCATCTATCAAAAGGAAGACTTATTTTAGGTATAGGAGCTGGTGGCTTAGTAAGTGATTGGGAACTCTTTGATAATATGGACGGTCGATCAAGAGCTATTACAATGATTGAATCAGTAGAGGCAATAATAAAATTCTGGACTGAAAGTGAAAGTTATAATTATAAAGGTGAGTTCTTAGATATTTCTCTTAACAAAAATATAGTCGATGAATTAGGAATAGGAAAATTTATAAAGCCTTTTCAGTTACCACATCCAGAAATTGCTATATCTTTAAAGAATCCAAATTCAATGACAGCAACGCTTGCCGGAAAAAAAGGATGGATACCAATTTCAGGAAATTTTGTTGATGCTAAAGATATATCAACACATTGGCCAACTTATAAGGACGGTGCAAATAGCGTTGGGGGAAAAGTATCTTCAAATAAATGGCGTGTAGGAAGAAGTGTTCTTATTACTTCAAATAAGGCAGAAGCCGAAGATATTATAAATGATCCAGAAGGAGTTTTTTCTCATTATTTTTTATATTTAAATACCGTTGGCAAACTAGCTTCTGGTACTTTAGGAAAAGA
>CAZWGZ010000010.1:0-22674 GCA_964633395.1 uncultured Rhodobacterales bacterium | reverse complement strand
CATCACATGGAACACGCTTGGTGAAATAAAACACACCACGCTTTTTATATAAGTAAGAAACATTTAAATGGTCTACCATTTGGTCAACTCTCCAAGCACATATTACGCAATATGCTTGCACATCAATGAGTTAGGGAATGGCATATGAAGGACGTGGTGCCCGGGGGCGGATTCGAACCACCGACACGAGGATTTTCAGTCCTCTGCTCTACCAACTGAGCTACCCGGGCAAATAAAAACAAAGTAATCTATAACGTGAACGTTATAATATGTCTAGATAACAAAATAAAAAATTAATATTAAATATCTATTCATAAAGATAGCTTATTTATCTATATTAAAATCATTATCAAAATCATCTTCATTAACTGATATTGTATATTTTTCACCCAACCAATTACCTAGGTCAACATGGCTACAACGTTGAGAGCAAAATGGTTTTGTTTTCAAATTTTGATCAAAGTATTTTTTACAAATTGGACATTTAATTTCTTTTTTATTTAAATCTGTCATTAGCTTAAATCTGTCAATTCACCATAGTTATCAGGAAGATCTTTTCTCTTTATTATATTTATAAATGGAGGTGTTTTTTTCTTATTAATTTTTTTAAACAAATCTTTACCACATATAAATTGCACATTACTTTTAGATTTAATTTCTATAGATTTTCTCCAAAGAGATCTCAAATGATTTTGAAATATAAACTCATTATTTCCTTTATAAAAATCCTCTAACAATCGAATATTTCTTGGAATATATATTTCGTATAGTAATAGCCTAGAAAAACCTAAAAAATCTCCATCCCTAAAAATAGACTTTCCAATATTAGATATATTTTCATGAAATAATTTTCTTTTAGGTAACGGCATTCTTGGAAAATCTAAAATTATCATTCCACCTATGTTTCTTAACTTAATTTCTGCCATACACTTCTTAAATGCCAAAAAACAAAAATCATATAGTTGATCTGTTGTATTTAAAATTAGTTTTTCTGTATCTATATCTATAAGCGTTGCGGCTTTAGTTCTTTCAATCCAAATTTGACCACCACCCTCAATTTTAATATTTGGCTGTAGCGCATTTAAATATTGTGAATCTAAATTTAATGTATCCCAATATATTGCATAACTATCATTTACAATGGGGATATCTTTAGTAAAATAAAGGTAGATGATTTTATCTACTATATCCATTTTTTCTATATTTTTTTTACCATCTTCATATTTATCTAATAGTTTTGCTTGAATAGGTTTATCGTCAAACTTATCGCTAACAATTATTATTTGAACTAAAGAATTTTCTTTGATTTCTCTAGTTACACCTCTTACTGTTACTATAGACTTATCCTTTAATCGTGCACGAGCAACTCCACCATTTAATTTTTTAATTATATAAGCTTCATATACTTTTCCAATAATTGGAGGTGAAAGATCAAACCAAGAAATAAATTTTTTAATTTTTTTATCAAAAATTTCTACTATTCTTGTTTCCTCTGCACATTTATCTATTAAGATAAAATGATTATCAATTTTATTTATCATTTCTAAATTCATATCCAACTGACAAAAGCATTCTGTATACCTCAGCCAATGGTAATCCTACAATATTACTATAAGATCCAGAAATAAAATTAATAAAAGAAGCCGCAACACCCTGGATTGCATAACCTCCAGCCTTACCTTCCCACTCATTCGAATCTAAATAATATAAAATTTCTTTTACATCTAATCTTTTAAATTTAACTATAGATTGGACTGTTTTTGTTCTTAAAATATTATTTGGAGCGGATATAGCAAAAGATGTATATACTTTATGTCTCCTACCAGATAATTGTTTTAAACACGTTTCCGCTATTTCTTTATTTACAGCTTTAGGTAAAACTCTTTTACCAAGAGATACAATAGTATCAGCTGTCAAAATGATAGATTGATTATGCTGTTCTTGAAAAATTATATTTTTTTCAACAGCCATTCTCTTGACATAATTTATTGGGAGTTCTTTTGACTTTATTATTTCATTTATATCAGGAGGAATAATCAAATCAGGATTAATACCAATTTGTTTTAACAAATCAGATCTTCTTTTTGATCCAGAACCAAGAATAAAATGTTTATTTATTATTGAGTTATTCATAAAACAGCCTTTAAAAATTAAAAAACTATTTAAATCGAAATGTAATTCTACCTTTAGTTAAGTCATATGGAGTCATTTCTACATTAACCCTGTCACCAAGTAGGACTCTAATTCTATTCTTTCTCATTTTTCCGCTAGTATGAGCTAACACTTCATGCTCGTTATCAAGCTTTACTCTAAACATTGCATTGGGTAAAAGTTCTTCAACTATACCAGAAAATTCTATTAGAGCTTCTTTAGCCATATAACCTCTTTTAAATGTATTTAAAATGTAATCTGACCATTCTTATGAATTAGTCAAGATTTTTATGTTAAAATTAACATATATTATTTATCAATTCTTAATGATATTGACATTGCATGAGCGTCTAAACCTTCTGCCTTGGCTAAAGTAACAGCATGTTTCCCAATAATTGCTAGATTTTGTTTATTACATTTAACAACTGTAGTTCTCTTATAAAAATCTAATACACTTAATCCACTTGAAAATTTAGCTGTCCCATTTGTAGGTAAAACATGATTTGGGCCTGCAACATAATCACCTACTGCCTCTGGTGTATTAAGACCAATAAAAATTGCTCCGGCATTTTTAATTTTATCAATATATTTTTCTGCGTTATTAAAGGCTAATTCTAAATGTTCAGGAGCTATAAAGTTTATTAATTCTATAGCTTCATCCATATTTTCAACAACTATTAACGCACCTTTGTTATACCATGAAGTGCTAGCAATTTTAGATCTAGGTATATCTTCAAGAAATTTTTTAACAGAGACTTCAACTTTTTTAGCAAACTCTATACTATCAGTTATTAGAATTGCTTGTGCCTGCTCATCATGCTCAGCTTGAGATAACAGGTCAATTGCAATATGATCGGAACAAGCAGTATCATCACAAACAATTAAAACCTCGGATGGGCCAGCAATTGAATCAATTCCAACTGTACCAAAAACTTGTCTTTTAGCTTCAGCAACATAAGCATTACCTGGACCAACAATTTTATTTACTGCCTCTATTGTTTCAGTCCCATATGCTAAAGCAGCTATAGAATGAGCTCCTCCCATGCAAAAAAAATCTGTGACACCTGCAACATGAGCAGCAGCTAAAACAATTGATGATTTTTTTAAATCTGAAATTGGAGTGACCATAACTCTTCTTTTGACTCCAGCTATTAGTGCTGGAATTGCATTCATCAATACTGATGAAGGATAAAGAGCTTTGCCACCTGGCACGTAAAAACCTACAGCTTCGATAGGAGTATATAACAAACCAAGTTTTACGTCTAAATCATCTGAATAATTAAAGTTTTTTGGAGTCTGCTTTTTATGAAATGAACTAATTCTTTTGGCTGCAAAATTCAATGCCTGCTGTTGATCTTTTTGCAAATTATTATAAGCTAATTTTAATTTCGATTTACTCACTCTTAGATTTTCTACTTTATCAGTTTCAATCCCATCTAATTTTTTTACCATTTCTAAAAGAGCTTTATCTCCAGATTTACGAATATTATTAATAATTTCAAACACTGTTTTAAACATATTAAGTTTAGAATCATCATCTTTATTTAACAATAGATTCAATTCAGACTCAAAATGGCGATCTGATTTTTTAAGCATTTTAACTTGTTTTTCAATCATTAATTACTTGTCCAACTTTATCTATCCAAGGTTGTATTGAAGATGAGTTTGTTTTTAAAAAACTTCTGTTTACAGCTAACCTTGTTGAAACTTTGCAAATCTCTTCAATTTCAACAAGACCATTTGCCTTCAAAGTTGAACCCGTTTCCACTAAATCCACAATTCTTTTACATAAACCCATTGAAGGTGCTAATTCCATAGCTCCATTTAACTTTATACACTCTGCATGCACACCTCTAGATTCAAAATATTTACGTGTCATATTAGGATATTTTGTAGCAACTCTAACATGACTCCATGTTCTTGGATCTTCCTTCAAAACTATTTCCTCTTGCGCAGCAACAACCATTCTACATTTACCAATATTTAGATCATAAGGGGAGTAAACTTCTGAATGGTTAAATTCAGTTAAGACGTCACTACCGACAAAGGCCATTTGTGCCGCTCCATAAGCTAAAAAAGTTACAACATCAAAAGATCTAACTCTTATCAAATCAATATTACTGATATTACTACTAAATCTAAGTTTTCTATCTTTTTTATCGAAAAATGACGCCTCAGGTTCAATACCAGCTTTAGATAATATTGGCAGCACAACATCCAATATTCTACCTTTTGGTAAAGCTATAGTAAAATTACTATTTTGAACCATATTTAACCCCTAACTATAATATTATATATGCTCTGGTTTTAACCTTGTTGGCCAAGGAATATCGATATCTTCTAAAACAGCAAAAACATCATCCAAGATTAAAACAATTTCTACAGACAAAGAAAAATGTAAAGTTATTTTTTTGTCTTTATATGAAATAGCTAATAAATTCAAAAATTCCATCTCTAATACCTTAGAAAAGTTAATATAATTTACATCTGTAACATTTGTTATTCGTAAACCAGAAACAACTCTATAATTAACGTCTTTTTCTTTTATTTTATTATCTTCAAGTTTCTCCCAGCAATATCTTGAAAGTGTAGCTAGAAACATGTTTTCTTTTTTATCAAATAACAACTCATCTTTTGAAATAATTGCATCTTGGCATAAATAAGAAAATATTTTTATATCTTCGTTACTAACAGCTGTTAATTTAATTTTATTCTCAACAGTCATAAAATATATATATCCTTTAATAATTCAAAATATTTATTTTGATCTTCTAATAATAGCTCCTAAATTTGATAATTTATCTTCTATTTTTTCATATCCTCTATCTAAATGATATATTCCGTCAATTTCACTTGAACCTGAAGCTGCTAAAGCTCCTAAAATCAACGACATTGAAGCACGAAGATCAGAAGCCATAACTTTTGAACCTTTTAATTGCTTTACACCAATAATTGAAGCTGTTTGATTGTTAATGGAAATATTAGCTCCCATACGAAGTAATTCAGGAACATGCATGAACCTATTTTCAAAAATATTTTCTTTGATCGATGAATTACCATTGGATATAGACATTAAAGCCATATATTGAGCTTGTAAATCTGTTGGGAAGCCAGGATGTGTTTGAGTTACTATGTCATATGGCTCTGGTCTTTTAGATGACATAATCTTAATAGAATTTTTATCAATTTTAATTTCACTACCAGTAAATTTTAGAACTTCTAAAAAAAACTCTAAATCTTCAGGTCTGATATGAGTTATTTCTATATTTCCTTTAGTCATACTAGATGCTATTGCAAAAGATCCAGCTTCTATTCTATCAGGAACAATTTCATGATCTACTGAGTATAATTTCTCAACACCATTAATAATAATTGTACTTGTACCAATTCCACTTATATCTGCTCCAGCAGAAATCAAACATTTAGCTAAGTCAACTATTTCTGGTTCTTGAGCTGCATTTTGAATAGTAGTTTTACCTTTAGCTAAAACAGATGTCATGATAGCACTTTCAGTTGCACCTACAGAAACTTTAGGAAAGTCAATAAGTCCTCCTTTCAAACCTTCAGACCCTACTGAGGCAATAATAAACCCTGAATCATAATAAACATTAGCACCCAAAGCTTCCATAACAAGGACATGCAAGTCAATTGGTCTAGTTCCTATAGCGCAACCTCCAGGAAGAGGTACTCGCGCTGAGCCTTTAGAGGCTAACAAAGGTCCTAAAACTAGTATTGAAGCCCTCATTTGTCTTACAAGATCGTATGAAGCCTCATTAATTTTAGGAGACCCATTGAAAATAACTTTTCCAAAACTCCACTTAACATTAATACCTAAATCACCAAGAAGATTGGACATTAACCTAGTATCAGCTAAGTCTGGCATATTGGATAAAGTAAAACCCTTATTTATAATTAGAGATAAAGCCATTAAAGGAAGCGCAGCGTTTTTGGCACCACTAATTCTAACATTTCCTTTAAGTTGAGTTCCACCAGTTATAAAAATTTTCTCATTTGATTTATTTAAAGAAGTATTCATAATATTATTTTATTTCTTTTCTTTTTCATCACTAACATCAAGTCTTAAAACTCCTATTTTTGTTAACCTTTTTCCTATAATTTCATTATTATCTCTCTCAGAAATTTGTTTCTTTCTTAATTTTAAATTATTTTGTAAAGAAGTAGATAATTTATTTTTTTTTATTATTTTTTTTATCATAACTCTTTTTCTATTCCTATTTTAATTATCAAAAGTATAAGATATCATTTAATAAAATATACTATAATAAAAAACTTGTCATACTGGAAAACATAATTAAGTTATAAATTAAATATAAATTAGCCGTCATAGCTCCAGCGGTAGAGCGCGTCATTGGTAATGACGAGGTCACTGGTTCAAATCCAGTTGACGGCACCATTTTTTATATATCGAGAATCATTCGCAAGTAAAAAAACCTGAAACAATTTATATAGATATCAATTTATAATAAAATTTGACCTTATTTATTGGAAAATTTCAATCTAATAGAATATGATAAGCATTGAGATACTTAATTCAAAAATAATTTTGTTAGAGGGAAATTAAAATGGGAAAAGGAAATAATCAAAAAGGTAATAAAGAAGTGAAAAAGCCTAAAAAAGTAAAAGAAAAAGTTTTAGCAACTTCAAATTCATCAACTAACACCCCTATTAAAAAAAATAAATAGATTTTTAATTTTATAAAGTTAAGAAATAAATTTTAGTTAATTTAAAATTTTATATTTATACTGTAATGATTGAGCAAAGACTAATTAAGATTGTGATTGATTACAATCTTGTAAACTATAAAATACAATTCTAAACTAAAACTATCTAAATCAAAGTAATGTTAAAATTTTTTTATCCAAAAAAATATACAAGTAAAAATAATTTTTTAAGTTAACTTTTTTAAAGAGAAAAAAATCAGGTCATATGTTAGGTAACATTCTTAATTGTTACTCTTCTCTTAAAGCTCCAGAAAGTTTTTTATTAACATCAGCTATTAAATCAGAACTTATTCTTTCTAAATCTTTATCAGTTAATGTTTCGTCAATGGGCTGAATTATAACTTTAATTGCAATAGATTTTTTCCCACTAGGAATCTTATCACCTTCGTAGACGTCATAAATAATAACATCGGATATTAATGTTTTATCTGAAGATTTTGCAACTTGTATTAATTTTTCTGACTCTATTGAGTTATCCACAATAAAAGCAAATTCTCTAGTCACTGATTGAAGGCTAACAACTTTTAACATTGGCCTAGCTGTTTTATTTTTTTTAGGAGTTGGAATATTATTAGGAAAAATTTCAAAACCAAATAAAGATGACTTTAACCCATAAAAATTTGTTATCTCTGGATGAATTTCACCATAATTAGCAATAATAGTTTGGCCTATTTTAAATGTTGCACTTCTACCAGGGTGAAAATAATGAGGGGCATCTGTATATACTTTAAGACTATTTTTGGGAACTCCAATACTATTTAAAGTTTCTAAGACATCTGATTTAATATCATAAAAATCAAACCTTACTGAAGTTTTTTTCCAATCACGTTTAACCTTATTGCCTAATCGAATACCTGAAATAGTATTTAATTGCTCATTAGGATTATCTCCTATAAAAATTGGACCAACTTCAAATATAGAAATATCTTCAAATCCTTTATTAATATTCTTCTGTGCTGCCTGTATCAAATTTGGAAGTATAGATGGCCTCATATCAGTTAACTCAGACGAAATAGGGTTAACTAATTTAAGTGAAGGTATACCCCCATTAAATTGCTCTGCCATAACTTCATTTAAAAATGAAAACGTTATCACCTCATTATAGCCTCTATTCGCAAGAGTTCTTGTTGCAAAAAAAGATTGACGATGATTCAATTTCATTGCTGGTTTTGCAATATAATTTTTTCTGGTTAACATAGTTGTAGGTATAGAAGAATAACCATTAACTCGAATGATCTCTTCTACAATATCTGCAACTCCATCTATATCAGATCTCCATGAGGGAACAGAGATATCCCAAACATCATTATTAATTTCAACTTTAAAGCCTAATTTTATTAAAATTACTTCTGCTGCTTTATCTTGAATTACTACACCACTTAATTTTAATATTATTTTTGGATTAAATATAATTTTTTTAATTTTATGATCTTTTTGAATTGCAACTACTTTACTAATTTTCCCTCCACAAATTTTTTCTACTATTGATGCAGCATAATTCATGACTAATTCTGGAGATTCATAGTCAAGACCTCTTTCAAATCTATATCGAGCGTCAGAATTAATATTTAGCTTTCTACCTGTTTGTGCAATTGATATGGGATCGAAAATAGCTGCTTCTAAGAACATATTAATAGTAGTTTCTTTTACGCTTGTTCTTTCTCCTCCCATTATTCCAGCTAGGTCATCAACACCATGTTTATCGGATATGACCAACATATCATTATCTAGATCGTACACTTTACCATTAAGAGCATGGAACTTATCACCTATTTTAGATTTTTTAATAGTAAGATGACTTCCTTCTATTTTGTCTATATCGTAAGCATGCAATGGCCTACCTAAATCAATCATAATATAATTTGTAATATCTACTAAAGAAGATATGGGTCTTTGATCTACTGCCAGTAGTCTGTTTTTCATCCACGCAGGTGATTCTTTGTTTTCTAAATTTTTAAAAGATCTTCCAAATATTTTGGGACATAAATATTTTTCGTTTTCTTTTAAATCAATTTTCCAGCTAATTAAACTTTCAAACTCCCCTTCAACTTGTAAAACATTTAGTTTCTTTAAAATCCCTATCCCACTTGCAGCTAGATCTCTAGCTACACCTCTAACACCTAAGCAGTCTCCTCTATTAGGTGTTATCTCAATTTCAATTACAGGGTCATTTAAATCAAGTATTTCTGCAACTGGCAATCCAATCTTTGTTCCAACAGGTAACTCAATAATACCTTCATGCTTATCTGATATGATAAGTTCTTTTTCAGAACAAAGCATGCCATTAGATGGCTCTCCTCTAATATTACCTTTTTTCAAAGTTAAATTTAAACCTGGAACAAATGTTCCAACATTTGCAAAAACACCTATCATTCCTGACCTAACGTTAGGTGCACCACAAACAACTTGAATTTTATTATTACCATCAAAAATATGACAAATATTTAATTTATCTGCATTAGGATGCTTATTCACTTCTAAAACTTCTACTGAAATAAACTCTTTAAGATCTTCGGCCAAGTTAACCACAGAGGCTACCTCTAGTCCTAGTTTAGGTAAAGCTTCAACAATTTTGTCTATTGTACAATCCGTCTCGAGATGATCCTTGAGCCAATTCCATGTTAATTTCATGAAAAAACACCATTTAAACCAGAATGTAAACTGGGGGTGTCTACAGGGATAAAACCATAATGCTTTAACCATCTTAAATCGCTATCATAGAAAGGCCTTAAATCTGGGATCCCATACTTTAGCATTGTTAATCTTTCTAATCCCATTCCAAATGCAAAACCTTGATATACATTAGGATCTATTCCAATTCCTTCTAAAACCCGAGGATGAATCATTCCTGAACCTAATATTTCTAACCAATCTTCTCCTTCTCCTATTGAAAGACTTCCATCTTTTTCTTTTCTACAACCAATATCAACTTCAGCTGATGGTTCTGTAAATGGGAAATAGCTTGGTCTAAAACGAACAGGAAGGTTTTCTTCATTAAAATAAGATCTACAAAACTCAATCAAACACCCTTTTAAATGTCCCATATTAATATCTTTACCCAGAACTAATCCTTCACATTGATGAAACATTGGTGAATGTGTTGCGTCATGATCAGATCGGTAAGTTCTTCCGGGTATAATATATCTTATTTCATCGAATTCTTTTAAGTTAAGCTTTTCCATTGTCCTAATTTGAACAGGGCTAGTGTGAGTTCTTAAAACTTTTCTATTTCCATCTTTGTCTGGTTGCAAATAAAAAGTATCATGCTCTTGGCGTGCTGGATGTTCTTTAGGAATATTTAATGCTGTAAAATTATAATAGTCTGTTTCAATATCAGGGCCTTCAACAATAGAAAAACCCATATCTGCAAAAATAGCACATAGTTCTTCTACAGTCCTAGAAAGTGGATGTAAGGTTCCTAGATCCCTATCTTTTGATGTCAAAGTCACATCTATTTTTTCACTATTAATTTTTTCATTTAAGAGAGTTTTCTTAAAAGATAAACTTTTCTCTTCAATCAAATTATTGATATTGAACTTAATCTCGTTTATCAGCGATCCAATTTCTTTTTTTGATTCTTCATCATACTCTCTTAAATTTTTTAAGTGAGCAGTTACAGAACCTTTTTTACCTAAGCTATTAACTCTAATTTCATCAAGAGTTTTTAAATCTAAGCAATCTAAGATTAAATTATTAATATCATCTGATAATTTAATAAGATTTTCTTTTAATTCAGCAATCATATTTAATTTAAAACCTGAAATTGAGAATAGAACAATAATAAAATTAAATTATTAAGTAATATACTAAAATTTAAGAACTAGCTGCTTTTGCTTTTGAAACTAAGCCTTCAAAAGCTAATGGTTCAAATACAGCAATATCAGCTAATATTTTTCTATCAATTTCTATACCTGCAAGCTTTAGTCCATTCATGAACTTTGAATAGTTCAATCCATATTGACGTGATCCAGCATTAATTCTTTGTATCCAAAGACCTCTAAAAGTACGCTTTTTATTTCTTCTGTCTCTATAGGCATATTGACTTGCCTTTTCTACAGCTTGTGTAGCAACAGTAAATATATTTTTTCTAGCACCATAATAACCTTTAGCTGCTTTAATTACTTTTTGATGTCTAGCATGGGTTGTTACACCCCTTTTTACTCTTGCCACGTTATTATCTCCTTATTTAAGCGTATGGAATAAACTGTTTTACTATTCTAGCGTCACAATCCTTAAGAATCATAGTTCCACGAGCTTGTCTTTTCATTTTTTGGGAACGTTTACGTAAGTTATGACTTAAGAAAGCTGGGCTACCCTTAACTTTTCCCTTTGCTGTAAGACTAAAACGTTTTTTTGCACCACTTTTTGTTTTCAATTTAGGCATTTTGATCTCTTTGCTAACATATTAATTCTTATCTAGATTACATGCTTATACATAAGCATTGTAAAGTTATCAACCCCAAGATTATTATATTTGTCGTAATTTTATATTATATTTACTTTGGAGCCAAAACCATAACCATTTGCCTACCTTCTAACTTAGGCATTGCTTCAATTTTACATAATTCTTCTGTGTCATCTTTAACTCTATCTAGAACAGTTGCGCCAAGTCCCTGATGAGCCATTTCACGCCCTCTAAATCGCAAAGTTATTTTAACTTTATCACCATTATCAATAAACTTTTTAACTTGCTTCATTTTAACTATAAAATCATTACTATCTATATTAGGCCTAAGTTTAATTTCTTTAACTTCTATAACTTTCTGTTTTTTCTTAGCCTCATTCTTTCTTTTTTGGGCTTCATATTTATATTTACCATAATCTAAGATTTTACAAACTGGGGGATCTACATTTGGCTGAATTTCCACTAGGTCCAAACCTAAATTTTCTGCTATCTTCATAGCCTCCAGAAATGATATTACTCCTAACTGTTCACCATCAGCACCTATACATCTAATATTTTCAGCATCGATAGAATCATTGATCTTCGGGCCACCTTTAGATGGCGGAGCATTATTTAAACCTACTATACGAAATTCTCCCTTATTTTTTATTATCAAAAATTATTGTTACACTATTTTAAAATTAATTGTTAATATCTTTTGAAATATTTATAAAATAATGACAATTAGACTTAAATATATCTTTGCTGTTACTTTAAATCAGGTGGCAAACATTTTGTTACCAAACCTTCAATGAATTCAACAAGCCCTAAATTTTCTTGATTGTTTGAACCTAAATATCTAACTGCTACGCTCGAATTTTCTTCTTCTTTTTTACCAATCACTAAAATTATAGGAATAGCATTATTAGAATGTTCTCTAATTTTATAACCTATTTTTTCGTTTCTCAAGTCAATTTGATTTCTTATACCTATTTTATCTAACTCTTGTTCAATAGACAAGATATAGTCATTTGTTAAATCAACAATTGAACAAACAACAACTTGAACTGGAGCTAACCATAAAGGCATCCTACCTGAGTATTGCTCGATCAGTATGCCTATCCATCGTTCAAGAGATCCTAATATTGCTCTATGGAGCATTACAGGATGTTTCTTTTGACCGTTTTCATCAATATAATTAGCTCCTAATCGGTTAGGAAGCACAAAATCTACCTGAAGTGTTCCACATTGCCAATCTCTTCCAATAGCATCAGTCAAAACAAACTCTAACTTTGGCCCATAAAACGCGCCTTCTCCAGGGTTAAGTGTATAATCTATTTTAGCAGCTTTTATAGCAACCAAAAGTGCATCTTCTGCTTTATCCCATGTTTGATCGTCCCCAGCACGATTTTCTGGTCTATCAGAAAATTTTACTCTTAGATCACTAAAACCAAAGTCTTTATATATTTCTTGTAATAACTCACAAAATCTAACACATTCAGAAGTTATTTGAGAATCCATACAAAAAATATGAGCGTCATCTTGAGTGAATTGCCTCACCCTCATTATACCATGTAAAGCCCCTGAAGGCTCATTCCTGTGACAAGAGCCAAATTCAGCCATTCTAATTGGTAAATCTTTATATGATTTTAATCCTTGTTTATAAATTTGAACATGACCAGGACAATTCATTGGCTTCAATGCTAAAACCTTATCATCATCACCTTTAGCCATAAACATATGCTCTTTAAACTTATCCCAATGACCTGACTTTTCCCACAACGATCTATCAATAACCTGAGGAGTTTTGACTTCACTATATTTTGAACGTTGGAGTTTACGTCTCATGTAAGCTTCAATTTCAAGATAAATAGTCCAACCCTTTTCATGCCAAAAAACAGAGCCCACAGCTTCTTCTTGAAGATGAAATAAGTCTAATTGTTTACCAATTTTTCGATGATCTCTTTTTTCAGCTTCTTCAACCATCAAAAGATAATTATCGAGATCTTTATTATTTAAAAACGCTGTCCCATAAATCCTTTGTAAAACAGGATTATTACTATCACCTCTCCAATAAGAACCTGCTAACTTTGTTAATTTAAAGGAGTGACCTAATTTTTTAGTTGAAGGGGCATGAGGTCCCCTACAAAGATCAACAAATTCACCCTGCCTATAAAAAGTTACTAATTCCTCTTCTGGAATAGCATTGACTAATTCAATTTTAAATTTTTCATTATTTTTTTTAAAATATTCCAATGCTTCATTACGCGACCAAATTTCTCTTACAATTTTTTCATCTCTATCGACTATTTCATGCATTCTTTTTTCAATTAAACCTAAATCAGATAAGGAAAATGTTTTATCTCTAAAAAAATCGTAATAGAAACCATTTTCTATTGCTGGGCCAATTGTTACTTGTGTTTCAGGATACAATTCTAAGACAGCCTCCGCCATTATATGGGCAGCATCATGTCTAATAATATCTAAGACCTCTTTATTTTTCTTTGTTAAAATAGAGACTTCACTATCATTTTCAATAGGTCTATCTAAATCCCATAATTCACCATTCACCAATGATACAAATGCCTCAGAGGCAAGGCCTTGTGAAATTTCACTTGCTATTTGAGCGGATGTAATAGGCTTTTCGTATTTTTTTTTGTCTTTATTGGGCAATGTAATTGTTAGCATTATATCCTATACTTTTATTAAGTTAATTTTAATTAATTTAGCTTTTTCTTTGATGTTCAGCAAGACATTGCTTATAAGTAGATAGAGTAAGTTCACACATCCTATTATGGCTAAAGTTCTTAGATACAAATTTTTTATTATAATCTCCCATTTTTTGTCTTTGAGATGCTTTAAGAGACAATGCCAAAGAGATTTTATCAGCCAAACTATCTACGCTTATTGGCTGAGCTAAAAATCCGGTTTTTCCATCTATTATTGTTTCAGACGGTCCTCCATGATCAAATGCAATAGGAATTTTTCCCAGAGCTTGGGCTTCAAGAACAATTCTTCCAAAAGGTTCTGGAGTAATAGACGGCATAACTATTATATCACCTAAAATTAGAGCCGCTTGAATATCTTTAGATGATTTAACTATTTTAATTTTACCCTCTAACTTGAATTTAATAATTTTTTTAATCAATAAGTTTTGAAATTTATAGTTACCATCTGCCGCTCCTATCAATACACATTGAAAGTTATCATTAACCTTTGATAATGCTTCAATTAATATAAAATAACCTTTCCACATTGCTGGCCTTGCAGCCATCATAATTACAGGCAAACTATCTGTAAGGCCAATCAATTTTGATTGAGCTATAATCCTTGCAGGCTTTATATTACTAGCATCAAATAAATCTAAATCTACACCTCTATGAATAACTTTAAC
Source organism: uncultured Rhodobacterales bacterium (assembly GCA_964633395.1). Lineage (GTDB taxonomy): Bacteria > Pseudomonadota > Alphaproteobacteria > Puniceispirillales > Marisalimonadaceae > CAJJBL01. The sequence continues at coordinate 8,003 of CAZWGZ010000010.1, read as the reverse complement.
TTTATCAATAACTTTAGGAAAAGAAACCTTTATACTTTTTTCTATATGCTTTGATATCGCAATTATAATATCACCTTTAGTTAAAATACTATTATATATATTTTTAAAAAAATTTGTTTTTCTAAATCTCATATGCACTGAAGTAATCACAGGAATATTTAATACTTTACCAAGAGGAAAACCAATCCAAGCTGGAGCTCTTGAACAAAGATGAATTAAATCAACATTTTCATTTTTAAGAATAATTTTCAATTCACTTCTTATTTTTTGCCAGCGAAAAGGGTTTTTAGAGTTGACATCCAGCTTATAATGAATTGCACCTGTTCTCCTCAATTGAGTTTCCATATGTCCTCCACAAGAAATAACTATAGATTTAAAGTTATTATCTATGAGAGCTTTTGAAACTTCAATTACACCTCTTTCTACGCCTCCAGTATTTAATGCTGGTAAAATTTGAGCTATAGTATATTTCTTTTTAACCATCTATATTTGCCTTAAATTCTCTGGGTTCTGAATGACAAGCTTTATTAATACACCTCATGGTAGCACACTTGCCTACAACCAAATTAAAGGAAAGGGTACTGGTATCGTATTTCTAAGTGGTTTTGGTTCAGATATGCAAGGTAAAAAAGCACTTTTTATTGAAAAATGGGCAAAAAATAATAATCACGATTTCTTAAGGTTTGATTATTCAGGACATGGCCTCTCATCAGGCAACTTAGAAAACACATGTTTTTCAGATTGGTATAAAGATTCAGAATTTTTAATAAAAAGGCTAACCACCGGAAAACAGACTATAATAGGATCCTCTATGGGTGGATGGATAATGTTAATGTTGATAAAACTTATACCTCAAAAAATTGAATCCATAATAGGTTTAGCTCCAGCACCAGACTTTCCAAAATTATTAGTTTGGGATAAAATGAATATGATCCAAAAAAAAAAACTTGCTTATGAAAAAAAAATTATGGTTTCTAATAGTAATGGATCCCATAATGAATTTTCTTATAACTTAATAAAAGACAGCTTTAAAAACTTAGTTCTTCAAGATAATATTATATTTAATGGATCTGTAAGCTTATTTCATGGGATGCAAGATCACGATGTACCTTATAATTTAAGTATTGATATAATGAACAAAATAAAAGGATCACAAAATATTAAATTATTATTAGACAAAAAAGCTGGACATAGATTGTCTGAAAAAGACGAACTTCAAACTATATTAAGATTAATCAATGATATCTTGAAAAAGGTTTAATTATAAATCAATATATTTATAATTATTATCTGGATTTAGTCCTACAATTTGATCTTTTAATAATGTTTTAAAAGAAGGTCTAGATTTTAATTTTAAATACCATTCTTTTATATGTTGGCATTTTCCAAAATCAAGTAGCCCAAGATAATCCATTGCTGAGAAATTTGCAGTGGCTATTAAATCTGAATACGTTAAGCTTTCACCAACTAACCAATCTTTATATTTTAATAAATAATCGAAATATTGAATATGAAAGTTTAAGTTTTGAAGGGCAAGCCTTATATTATTACTATTTGGATTAATATTTTCAACAACTCTTGAATAGACTTTTTCATATATTATAGGGTCTAAAACCTCTTTTTTAAAAACAATTTCAAACCAATTACATACTCTCCTGATTTCAGCTTGTTGTTTATAATCATCATTCATTAAATTTGGTTTTAAGTTAAGGCTCTTAAAGTACTCCATACAAACATTAGCGCCTATCAAAGCATAGTTTTCAAGATTAATTAAAACAGGAAGATGTCCAGCAGGATTTAATAACAAAAATTCCTTTTGTGGCTTCCAATAATTTTCAAGTTGAGTATCATAGGCAATTTTATATTCCTCAAGAACAAGCCTTATAAATCTTGAAGATGGGCATAAATAGTAATGATAAAGTGTGTGCATAAAATCCCGTTAATTTAAAGGTAACAATTTAGAACCGCTTTGCAAAGAATATGCCTCCCCTTGACACAGTTCGCAAATCAATAAATCATTAAAAGACAAGGTGCCAGGAATAATTACATTTAAATTTTTACTACTTATTTTTTTAAATTCAAAATGCTTATAATAATTATATTCTCCTGATACAAAGCAGATTTTTTCATTTCTTTTTTTGGCTAAATTAAGCCCTTTTCTTATAAGAGCTTTTCCAAAACCTTTTCCCTGATACTCTTTATTAACCGCTAAAGGACCTAATAAAAGACAATCTATATCACTTATAAAAACTCTATAGAACCTTATTGTCCCGATAACTATTTCAGGCTTTTCTTCTATATAAGATATAAGTGAAAGCTCTTTTATAGGTAAACTTTTTCTATAAAGATAAACAGTTCTATCATTTCTATCTTTTCCAAAGCATTGATCTAAAATTAATTCTCTTTGATCATGATCTGAATTAATTTCATCCCGTATTTTGATATCAAATAACATTCAAGCAAATTTCTTATAATTATGATTATTTAAAAAAGTATTATTTAAATATAAGTAAAATTATATTAAGAAAATGCAAGAATAAAATTTATCTGGGCAGTTCACTCTTTCCCATAAGAAATTCGTCTATAGAGTGTGCACATTGCCTACCTTCTTTTATTGCCCATACGACTAGGGATTGACCACGTCTTGAATCACCTGCCGCAAAGAACTTTTCAATAGATGTTTTATATTTTGTATCATTCGCTTCCAAATTTCCAGCTGGCGTTAAGTTAACGTTTAGTTCCTTTATTAAACCTTCATGAATCGGATGAACAAAACCCATTGCAAGTAGAACAAGATCAGCTTCAAATGAAAAGTTTGAACCTTCAATTTCAACCATTTTCATTTTACCATTTTCATCTTTAAACCATTCAACTTTAACGCAATCTAATCTAGACACATTTCCATCGGTACCTTTAAATGATTTTGTTAAAACTGACCAATTTCTATCACAGCCCTCTTCATGAGAACTTGATGTTCTTAATTTCATAGGCCAGTTAGGCCACGTAAGTGCTTTATTTTCTTTTTGTGGAGGTTGATCTAACAACTCAAGCTGAGCAACTGAAGTTGCACCTTGTCGGTTAGATGTTCCAACGCAATCCGATCCAGTATCACCCCCACCAATAACTAATACATTTTTTCCTTTAGCTAAAATTTCTATATCTGAATTCACAATCTTCCCAGATACTCTGTCATTTTGTTGTGATAAAAATTCCATGGCAAAATATACACCTTTTAGTTCTCTTCCGGGTACTGGAAGATCACGTGGGGTCTCAGATCCTCCACAAAATGCAATAGCATCAAATTCTTTATTTAAGTTTTCTATACTTACATTCTTTCCAACATGACTATTTACTCGAAACTCCACACCTTCAGATTGCATTTGAGACATTCTTCTATCTATAAGTGTTTTTTCCATTTTAAAATCAGGAATACCTATTCTAAGAAGACCACCTATTCTTGCATTTTTTTCGAAAACTACAACTGCATGCCCTGCTCGTGCTAGCTGCTGTGCGCAAGCTAAACCAGATGGGCCAGAACCTATTACTGCAACTTTTTTATCAGTATGCTTACTTGGTAATTGAGGCTTTATCCAACCTTCATCCCATCCCCTATCAACAACTGAACACTCTATTGTTTTAATCGCAACTGGACTATCAGTAATATTTAGAGTGCATGAAGATTCACAAGGTGCTGGACATATTCTACCAGTAAATTCAGGGAAGTTATTAGTTGAATGCAATAAATCTAATGCATCTCGCCATTTACCACTATACACCATCTCATTCCAATCTGGAATTAGGTTATTAACAGGGCAACCTTGATGACAATATGGTATACCGCAGTCCATACATCTAGCACCTTGTTCTGAAACTTTTTCTGGAGATAACGGAACCATGAATTCTTTAAAATGTTTTATTCTATCTTCGACTGGTTCATAATCTCTCTCAATACGATCTATTTCCATAAAACCTGTAGCTTTACCCATTTTTATTCTCCAGCAATTCTATCTGATAAATTATTATCAGCTTTAAGTTTGTTTTTTCTATCATTTAAAGCTCTTTTATACTCAAATGGAGTAATTTTAAGAAATAAAGGTAGATATTTATCCCATTCACTTAAAATTAACTTTCCTTTTCTACTTTGAGTATATTTGACATGATTTTTAATTATTAATTTAAGACGGGCGACATCAAAGTTTAATAAATCAGAATTAATTTCAACCTCGTCATCATTATTATCAGTATCATTATTTGAAAGCAGCTCCAGATCAACCATTGATTTATTACAATAACCATCAAATGTTTTGTCCTCATCTAATACATAGGCTATGCCTCCTGACATCCCTGCTGCAAAATTTCTTCCTGTTTTTCCTAAAATTACAACGACTCCACCTGTCATATATTCACATCCATGATCTCCACAACCTTCAACAACAGCTGTAGCACCTGAATTTCGAACAGCAAATCTTTCACCGACTATACCATTTAAATAACATTCTCCTGAAATTGCCCCATATAATAATGTATTTCCAGCTATGATATTTTCTTCTGGAATTAGAGAACTTTTTTCATGAGGATAAACAGAAATTTTACCTCCAGACAATCCTTTACCAACATAGTCATTGGCATCACCTTCTAAGTTAAAAGTAACTCCTTTTGAAAGCCAAGCTCCGAAACTTTGACCAGCACTTCCAATAAATTTAACCTTTATAGTATCCTTTGGTAAACCTTCATGACCATATTTCTTTGCTATTTTACCTGATAACATTGCTCCAACAGTTCTATTTGTATTTTTAATGTTTAGAGCAAGTTCTAAACTCTGCTTTTCATTAATAGCGTTTACACATTTATCTATTAAAATATTATCAAGAGCTTTTTCTAACTGATGATTTTGAGACGAACAATTGTAAAATTTAGTTCCTGAATCAACGCTTAAAGGCACTATAAGCTTTGATAAGTCAATACTATGAGCTTTCCAATGATCATCTGCATTGCCATAATCTAAAAAATCTCTTCTACCAATTATATCATTAAAGTTTTTAATTCCTAACTCAGCTAATATTTCTCGAACTTCATTAGCAATAAACACAAAGAAGTTAACCACGTGATCTGGTAAACCAGTAAAATTTTTGCGTAGTTCAGGATCTTGAGTAGCTACACCAACAGGGCATGTGTTTAAATGACACTTTCTCATCATAATACAGCCTTCAGATATTAAGGCTGCAGTTGCAAAACCAAATTCATCAGCACCTAAAATAGCTCCTATGATAACATCTCTACCAGTTCTTAAACCACCATCAACTTGGACGGCAATTCTCTCCCTTAAACCATTCATTACGAGTGTCTGATGAGCTTCAGCTAAACCTGTTTCCCATGGCCCCCCTGCGTTTAACAAAGAGGTGATTGGACTAGCTCCCGTCCCTCCATCATGACCAGAAATAGTCACATGATCAGCATAAGCCTTACTAACTCCAGCAGCTACAGTTCCTACTCCAATTTCTGATACTAATTTAACTGAAATCCTTGCTTCTGGATTAACATTTTTTAAATCATGAATTAATTGAGCTAAATCCTCAATAGAATAAATGTCATGATGTGGTGGAGGTGAAATAAGTCCAACTCCAGGCGTGGAATGTCTAATTTTAGCTATAAAATCATTTACTTTATCACCCGGTAACTGTCCTCCCTCTCCTGGCTTTGCTCCTTGCGCCATTTTTATTTGGATATCTGTGGCATTAGATAAATATTCTGTTGTCACTCCAAACCTTCCAGAAGCAACTTGCTTTATTCGAGAGTTCATCGAATCTCCATTGGGCAAAGGTTTAAACCTTGAAGACTCTTCTCCTCCTTCTCCAGTATTAGATCTACCTCCAAGACGATTCATTGCAATAGCAAGTGTTGTGTGTGCTTCAGTCGATATTGAACCTAATGACATAGCTCCAGTAGCGAATCTTTTTACAATTTCTGAAACTGGTTCAACCTCATCTATATTGATCGATTTATTACTTTCCTTAAATTTAAAAAGCCCTCTTAAATTTTTTAATTTTACAGACTGATCATTAATCTTTTTTGTATATTTTTTAAAAGTCTTATAATCAGCACTTCTTACAGCATGCTGAAGAGTTCCAATAGTCTCTGGGGTCCATACATGTTCTTCCCCTCTTAACCTAAAACTTAAATCTCCTCCTACATCTAGATCATTTCTTAGGAGAGGAGAATCTCCAAAAGCTAATTCATGTTTATTTTCAGTTTCTGACTGTATTTCTTTAATTCCAATACCTTCAACTTTTGATGATGTTCCACAAAAATAGTTATCTATTAAACGTGAAGATAAACCAACTGCGTCAAAAATTTGTGCTCCACAGTATGATTGATATGTGGATATACCCATTTTTGACATTACCTTTAACATCCCTTTAGATACTGCCTTTACGTACTTTTTATGAGCATCCTCTTCGGTAATAGTCTTATGGTTTTTATCGACAATGTCTGAAAGAGTGTAAAAAGCTAGATAAGGATTAATTGCTTCCGCGCCATAGCCGGCTAAAAGACATAAATCATGAACTCTTCTAGCTTCACCAGTTTCGATCACTATACCAACTTCAGTCCTAAGTCCTTTTTTTATTAAATGATGATGAACGGCGCTGGTTGCTAATAATGAAGGTATAGCTATATGTTCTCTATCAACATTCCTATCAGACAGAATTATAATATTGTAACCATTTTCACGAACTAACTCTTCAGCATTTTTACAAAGTTTTATAAGCATCTCTTCCATACTTAAAGGTGCAATAATATTTTTTTTGTAACAAATGCTTAATGTGTAAGTTTTAAAAGAACCATCAAAATGATTTTCAATTCTTCTTATTCTCTCTAAATCCATATTTGTTAAAATAGGTTGATCTACTTCTAAACGCTTTTGTCTACCGCCAGATTTCAAGTCTAAAAGATTTGGCCTTGGTCCGATAAAGCTTACCAATGACATAACTAACTCTTCTCTAATTGGATCAATTGGTGGATTGGTTACCTGAGCAAAATTTTGGAAAAAATAATCATATAATAAACGATTTTTATCTGATAGAGCTGCGAGTGGAATATCTCGTCCCATTGAAGCAATTGGATCTTGCCCGTGAACTATCATAGGTTCTAGAAAAAATTTTAAGTCTTCTTTATTATAGCCAAATGCTTGTTGCAAATCTAATAGAACAGAAGATTCGGGTGTCATTGGACTAATTTCTTTAGGCAATGAAGATAAGGTGATTTGAGTATTATCTAGCCATTCTTGATAAGGGTGTGAATTAGTTAATTCATCCTTAAGCTCTTTATCGGAAATAATTCTTTTTTGATCTAAATCAACAATAAGCATTTTTCCAGGTTGAAGCCTCCACTTACTAACGATTTTTTCTTCTGGGATATCTTGCAAAACTCCAACTTCAGATGACATTATTACTAAGTCATCATCAGTAACAATATATCTTGCTGGCCTTAGTCCATTTCTATCAAGCGTTGCTGCTATTTGTATTCCATCAGTAAAGGCCATTGCTGCTGGACCGTCCCAAGGCTCCATCAAAGCTGAATAATATTCATAAAAAGATTTTCTTTTTACATCCATTAATTCATTATCTTTCCATGCTTCAGGTATCATCAACATCATTGCATGAGGGAGAGAATACCCTCCCATAACCAATAGCTCTAAAGCGTTATCAAAAGTTGATGAGTCTGATGGAGATTCTTCTATAATTGGCCATAACTTCTCTAAATCATCTTTTAAAACATCAGATTTCATATTATGACGTCTTGCATTCATCCAATTAATATTACCTTTAACAGTATTTATTTCTCCATTATGGCATAAATATCTGAATGGTTGAGCTAGTCTCCATGAGGGAAAAGTATTAGTAGAAAACCTTTGATGAAAAAGAGCAATTGCTGTTTTAAAATCTTTATTTTGAAAATCTACATAAAACTTAGATAAGTTTGGAGCTAAAACCATTCCTTTAAAT
>CAZWGZ010000009.1:0-26169 GCA_964633395.1 uncultured Rhodobacterales bacterium | reverse complement strand
AAAAACAGAATTAAAAAAAGAAAAAAATTTCTTCCAGAAAAATTAACAACTTATTCAATGGGTATGTTTGTCTTATTTTTTGGAACTAAAAAAACTTATCCTAAAATTGCTCATCATTCTATTTGGTTAGGAAAGAGATTTAAAAGCTTATTAAAAGATATTTTTGATAATAAAATCTTAAGTGAAGATTTCTCTTTATATATACATAGACCAACAGCTACTGATAAAAGCTTTGCTCCAAAGGGTTGTGATAGTTTTTATGTTCTTTGTCCTGTCCCAAATTTATTAGGAAATGTAAACTGGGAAATAGAGGGACCACTTTTACAAGAAAGAATTGTTGAAGCCTTGGACAAAACGATTTTACCTAAATTGAAAGATAATATATGTGACGATTTTTATATGACACCAGTTGATTTTAAGGAAAATTATCGTTCCACTCATGGTGCAGGATTTTCTATAGCCCCAATTTTTTCTCAATCAGCTTGGTTTAGATATCATAATAAGGATCCTCATATTAAAAATTTATATTTTGCAGCAGCTGGAGCGCATCCAGGTGCTGGGGTTCCAGGTGTGCTATCTTCTGCTAAGATAGTTGAAAGTTTGATTAAATAAAAGTATTAGCATATGAAAAATCAAAAAGATGATGCCAAATTAATTTTAAAGAATAATGGTAAAAGTTTTTTTTGGGCAAGTAAGTTTTTACCTTCTTTGTATGTCGATAGAGCTGCAGAACTTTATAAATTTTGCAGAATTTTAGATGATATTGCAGATAGTGGTGAAAAAACTTCTTTAGATAATCTTCAAAATTTTTATACCCAGTTTAAAAAAAATGATATTGCTAGTTTTAATAAATTAAATAATCATTCATTAAATTGCCCAGAATATTTAAACCTAAATTCTAAAAAAGCAGTTTTAAATTTACTTGATGGTCTTATTTTTGATCAAAAAACTGTGTTAATTAAAGAGGAAACAGACTTGATTTGCTATTCCTACCAAGTGGCAGGTACAGTGGGAGTTATGATGTGTGATGCTTTGCAATGTCATAATGAAAAAGCAAAATTATTCGCTATTGATTTAGGTATAGCAATGCAATTAACAAACATTGCGCGTGATGTTTTAGAAGATGCTAAAATGGGAAGACGTTATTTACCTGGGTCATGGGTAAATCAGGCTTCTCCTGAAGAAATAGTTTTAGCTTCAAAAAATAATAATCATGTCAAAAATAATATTATAAGTATTGCAGTAGAAAGACTTTTAACGTTAGCTGAACAATATTATCTTAGTGGTTCTCAAGGGTTTATTTATCTACCAATTAAAACAAGATTTGCTATTGCTATTGCTTCAAGTGTTTATAGAGAAATTGGTATCCAATTAAAAAGAAAAAAATATAATTGGTATGAAGGAAGACAAGTAACAACTATGGGAACAAAATTAAAAGTAAGTATTAAGAATCTTTTTCTAGAGTTAGCTTCTATTTCAAAACAAGAAGTGGATCATAACACTCAATTGCACCAATATCTAAAGGGTATACTTTAATTGTCTAAAAAAGTGATAAATATAATAGGAGGAGGATGTGCCGGTTTATCTTTGGCAAGATTTAGTAGTGTTCTTACAAAATATAACTTCAATCTTTTTGTAGGATTAAAAAAAGATAATAATAAAGATCATTTTTGGGGTTTTTGGAAAAATTCATTTTTAGAAGATGCATATCAAAATGCTGATTTTACTTGGTTTAAATGGTCCATAATTACTAATGAATCTCATCAAATCATGACTTCTAAAAAACACCCTTATTGTGCAATTAAAAGAAAAAAATGGTTGGCTTATTGCTTAAAACAAGCGAGTGCTGGAAAAGTGAAAGTTTTTGAAGAAAATGTATCTGAAAAAAATAATGAATTATTAATGACTAATAAAAAAAAAATTTATGGAAATTATACTTTTGATAGTAGGCCTCCTTCAATTCCTAAGAATATTTTATTACAACATTTCGAAGGTTGTGTTGTGAAATCAGAAACAGATGTTTTTGACTCAGAAACTGTGACACTAATGGATTTTAGATGCGATCAATCAAGAGGAGTTCATTTTTTATACTTATTACCCTTGAGCAAAAAAGTTGCATTAGTAGAATCTACTCTACTTTCCAAAAAAATAGAAAACTCTGAATATTATTTTGATTCGATTAAATCATATCTTAAAACTTTTTATAGTTTAACTGAATACTCTATGACTAATTTTGAAAAAGGAGTTATTCCAATGCATGATATTTCAACTAAGTCATATAAAAGGCATAATATTGGATCTAGAGGTGGCGCAATTCGACCATCGTCTGGTTATGCGTTTCTCTTTATTCAAAAGCAAATTGCTCAAATAAAGAATAATTTAATATCTAATGAATCTATTAATACAAAGGTTCATAAAAAATTTGACTTGTTTATGGATAAAATTTTTCTAAATGTTATTAATTCAAATCCTAAAAAAACACCTAATATATTTTCAAATTTAGCTAAATCTATTAATGGTGACGAAATGGCTGAGTTTATGTCTGGAGAGGGTAGAGTTTTGACATGGATCAAAATAATTAAATTAATGCCTAAAGCAATTTTTATTAAATCATTTTTCAAAGTTATTATAGATTAATGGAATTATTAGTTTTAAATTGGTGGGATTATGTAGCTCTATTATCAATAATTTTTATTGGGATCCCTCATGGTGCTTTAGATGGGGCGATTTCTATTGCTTTAGGTTATTCAAAAAAAATTCAAAGCCAATTAATTTTTATCTTCTGTTATGTATTGATTGCTGTGGTTGTTGTATTCGTGTGGATGCTCCTACCTATTTTTTCTTTAACATTTTTTTTATTCTTAAGCATTTTTCATTTTGGCTTAGGAGATCTAAAGTGGAAATATAATATGCTGTATATACTGAATGGATATTTGCATGGAGGTCTAATCGTATTTGGGATTATATTCCTTAATAAAGATAAAGTAGATATACTCTTTTCAGCTTTGTCAGGAAACGACTTATCATTACTTTGGTATAGCTTGTATACAGGTGTCTTTGTATGGGTTGTAACTGTTGTTTTTTTATTTTTTTATAATCAAAAGAATTTTTTTTCAAAAGAATATTTTAAGTTATTAGTTGCAATATTATCAATAATTTTATTATTCCCTCCTCTTCCTGCTTTTGCTTTATATTTTTGTTTAATACATAGTTGGAAACATGTGAGTAGAATCTTACCTATTCTATTTAATTTTACAACAAGATCAAATGTACTTTTGTTAATGATATTATTTTCACTATTAAGTTGGATTGTGGGGTTTTTAGGAATTTATTATATATTTGATGAATACGGCTTTTCAAATTCAGTTTTAAAAATTACTTTTATTGGATTAGCTTCATTAACAGTCCCTCATATGATTTTAGTCGATGGATTTTTTAGACCAAAATTTAAGATATAAAATTTATATAATTACCCAAAGCACCTAATGTTAAGATTAACCCAACTGTCCTATTTGATTTAAAAATAGTAATAGCAGATTTCTCATTTAAATACTTTAATTTATGGATTTGAAATATAAAATGTATTGTGACTATTAATACACCTAAATACCAAAAGTAACTGGCGTTCAATGCAATTCCGCTTATTATTAATAAACAGATTGTAAAACAATATATTAACGCAACAAATTTGATTAGAAACTTTTTTGCAGTTACAGCTGAATTTTTAATTCCATGAAATTCATCTTCATTGCTATCTTGACAGCCATAGATGGTATCATACCCAACAACCCAGAAAACTGTAGCTAGATACATCGTAAAAACACCCCATTCCCAGGGTGTTCCTGAAGCTGACCAAGCAGTCGGGATCGACCAACTAAAAGTAAAACCTAAAAAAATTTGTGGCCATTTGGTAAATCTTTTTGCAAGAGGATAAATTATGACTAACGGAATTGAACTTAATGCAATTATCCATGTTTCAATATCAAGTTGAATTAAGCATAATAAGCCGATTAATAGCATTATGGATAAAAATATAAATGCCTCTAAAATTGAAATTTCACCACTTGCTATTGGTCTTTTTTGAGTTCTAGATATTTTTTTATCTATATCTTTATCCCATAAGTCATTAATTGTGCAGCCAGCTGCCCGCATTACAATTGAGCCTACAAAAAAAATAAACATTAACTCTAAGCATTTGATTAATTCTATATTAGACAAAGGTAGAATCCACCAGCCTGGAAGTAAAAGTAGCCAAAAACCAATAGGGCGGTCAAATCTTCCCAATCTAATCCACTTTAATGTTTTTTTTGGCAAAAAACTCCACCAGCCTTTTTCGGGCATGTCTGAATTATTTGACTTTGGAATATTCATAAATAATGCAATATCATTATAGTATGTTGCTTTCAATCAACTGTTAAAATAAAGTTCATTTTTAAACATAGGTTTTTATAGAATGGCAGATTTTTCATTTAGTGCTAAAATTCGGTTGCATCAAAAAAATAAGTTAATAATCAAACAAAATATATTAATAGAAACAAAACAATCTCATTATCTTTTGAATGTAATGAGAAAAAAGATTAATGATAAAATATTAATTTTTAATCAATTTGACGGAGAGTTTTTAGCAGAAATAATACTAATTAAAAAAAAAATAATAACTTTATTTATTATAGAAAAAGTAAGAGATCCAGAGATTGTTAATGATATATGGGTAATATTTGCACCAGTAAAAAAAAATGCTACTGATATAATTATTCAAAAGGCGACTGAATTAGGAGCAAGTTATATAATTCCAATTTTAACTGAAAGAACAATATCCAGGCGAGTTAATTTAAACCGTATGGAAGAAATTGCGATCGAAGCATCCGAACAATGTGAAAGAATTACAATTCCTAACATAGCTCCTCTTCAGAGCCTTGCAGAAATTATTTCTAATTGGGATCTCAATAGAAAAATTTACTATGGTGACGAAACAATTAGAAATAGTTCAGAAAACTTTGATTATAATAATCAATTATTAACTCATTCTTCTGGTGCAATTTTAATTGGTCCAGAGGGTGGTTTTTCTTCAAAAGAAATTCATTTTTTGAAATCAAAAACATTTATTATTCCCATTAACTTTGGTCCAAGAGTTTTAAGGTCAGATACAGCTGTAATGTGTGGTTTAGTTTTTTGGCACACAATTAATGGTGATATGAAACATTATTTAAAATAACAGTTTAACTATACTACATTGAAAACTATGAATTATAGAAAAAATATTTCTTAATAAACATGAAAACTTATTATATCAAAAATTATGTTGTATTTTAGTTTCTTTATTATTAATAATTAATTTTTAAAGCTTGGGGGATACATGCCAAAACTAGAGAAATCCGATCTTTTAGAATGGTTTAGCGCCGGAGCTAAGCCAAGTATAGAATGGAAAATTGGAACTGAGCATGAAAAATTTGTTTTCAATATAAAAAATTCAAAGAGAGTTAATTATTCAGGTCCCTCCGGTATTAGTGAACTTCTTGATACAGTTGCTAGTAAACATAACTGGGATAAAATTATAGAAAATAATAATACAATAGGGCTTAAAGACAATACTGGTGCATCTATCTCTCTTGAGCCTGGTGGACAATTAGAATTGTCTGGTACGCCTCTAGAAAATTTGCATGAAACCTGTAAGGAAACGGGGATGCACTTGAAGATAATGAAAGAAGTGATGAATGAGCTTGATTTATCTATGGTTGGTATTGGTTATGATCCTAAATGGAAACGGTCTGACATAGGTTGGATGCCTAAAGGTCGTTACGAAATCATGAAAAATTATATGCCTAAGGTAGGTAATCTTGGTTTAGATATGATGCTTAGAACTTGTACTATTCAGGTGAATCTGGATTATTCAAGTGAGAAAGATATGGTTGAAAAGTTTCAAATATCTTTAGCTCTTCAATCAGTAGCCACTGCGCTTTTTGCTAATTCACCCTTTATTGAAGGAAAAGAGAGTGGTTATTTATCTGCAAGGGCTATGGTATGGACTGATACAGATCCAAATAGAACTGGTGTGCCTCAAATTGTTTTTGACTCTAATTTTGGTTATGAATCTTGGTTAAACTATGTTCTCAAAGTACCTATGTATTTTATTTATAGAGATGGTAAATACTTGGATGTTGCTGGAAGTTCTTTTATAGATTTTATGCAAGGTGAATTAAAAGGTTTTGAAGGAGAGTTTCCTACAATTAAAGATTGGGAAGATCACATAACTGTTGCATTTCCAGAAGTGAGGTTAAAACAATATCTTGAAATGAGAGGTGCAGATGGTGGCCCTTGGAATATTATCTGTGCGTTACCTGCCTTATGGGTAGGTTTGTTATATGATAAAGAATCACAGTCTGATGCATATAATTTAGCTAAACCTCTTATGGAATCATCTATTCTTGAAAAGGGAAGAATTTCTGCAGCAACTTTCGCATTAAATGGCAAGATTGGAGACTTCTCTATTCAAGAACTTGCTTCAAAAATGCTTAAAATTTCAAATGCAGGTTTACAAAGACGAAATAGATTAGATGCAAGAGGAATTGATGAAAGACAATTTTTAGATCCTTTATTTTATATCCTTGATAATAAAGAAACAGGAGCAGAAAAATTACTTCAAAAATATAATAATTCTTGGAACAAAAATATTGATAGAATTTTTATTGAAAATTTATTTTAAAAACTCAACTAATTAGTTTGAGTTCCACCTATTGTTATACCACCCATCAATAAGGTTGGTTGACCAACTCCAACAGGAACACCTTGGCCGTCTTTGCCACATGTCCCAATGCCGTCGTCTAGAGCCAGATCATTGCCAATGAGAGAAATTTTTGACATTGCATCAGGTCCATTTCCTATTAAAGTTGCGCCTTTAAGAGGTTGTTTTATTTTACCATCTTCTACTAAATATGCTTCTGAAGCAGAAAAAACAAATTTTCCATTTGTTATATCAACTTGACCACCCGAAAAATTAACAGCATAAATTCCTTTTTTTAGGGAACTTATAATTTCTTTTGGATCAATATTACCATTATCCATATATGTATTTGTCATTCTTGGCATAGGGTAATGAGAGTAGGATTGCCTTCTTCCATTACCAGTAGGATCCATATTCATTAAACGAGCATTTTGTCTGTCTTGCATGTAACTTTTTAGTATACCATTTTCAATTAGTACATTCTTTGATGATTTAGTTCCTTCATCATCAATTGTAATTGACCCTCTCTTATTTTCTATAGTGCCATCATCAATAACGGTAACACCTTCAGCTGTAACTTTTTCTCCAATTCTACCAGAAAAAATTGAGGTTCCTTTTCTATTGAAATCACCCTCCAATCCATGCCCTACAGCCTCATGAAGCATAACTCCTGGCCAACCAGGACCAAGTATAACAGGCATTTCTCCAGCTGGTGCTGGGATTGATTCTAAGTTTGTTGATGCAATTCTTAAAGCTTCCTTAACTTGCCCTTGCCATTTTTCTTTGTTGATCCATTCTTTATATAATCCTCTGCCTCCACAGCCAGAGCTACCTGTTTCTCTGCGACCACTTTGTTCAACCACAAGTGATACATTTAGTCTTACCAACGGTCTTATATCTGCAGATCTTTCTCCATCGGCCCTTAAAATTTGGATTGCT
This sequence comes from uncultured Rhodobacterales bacterium, assembly GCA_964633395.1. Classification (GTDB taxonomy): domain Bacteria; phylum Pseudomonadota; class Alphaproteobacteria; order Puniceispirillales; family Marisalimonadaceae; genus CAJJBL01. The sequence goes on along the minus strand of CAZWGZ010000009.1, from coordinate 18,509 downwards.
TGATAAGAAGCTGACAAAGACGCTGAAACTTGAATAACTCTAGTATCAAGAGATCTAGCATAAGCATCAATTTCTTCAAGAATATTTGTTTTAATTTGAAATGAGGTTTCCTCAAGTGGATTGATGGAAGTGTATAAAGGTTTATTGGTTCCATGTGAAGGAGGGGGCGACATTATTCCAGAATAATTTTTAGATACAGACTTTACAGTTTCAGAAGCTCTATTCAATGCTTCCTCAGTTAACTCACCTGAATGGGCAAATCCTTTAGCTTCGTTTACGATAGCCCTTAAACCAAAACCTTGAGTGGTGTCATAAGCTACACTTCTCATACGACCATCATCAAATGAAAAAGACTCTGATTTGGTGGATTCTAAGTACAATTCCCCATCATCAGATGCATCTAAAGCATTTGAAACTATTGACTGCACTTTATTAAGATCAAAGTCATTGTCTTCAAAAAAAATTTTGTCTGTAATTTCTAATGATGATTTATTATACATATTTTAAATACCTATGAAACGCAAAAGAGTTATAAATTTATAATGTAAAATGACAGTTTGGTATATAATACGCAAGATCAAATACAAAATAATTTAATTATTTCTAACTTGATCAAATATTATATAAAAAATTCAATTATTTTGTTATTTGAACTAGTAATCTTGCTAAAAAAGTTTTAAGTAATACTTATTATTCTAAATTAGAATCATTATAAGTTTTAATAATATAAATATTAATTTTTCTAAAAGAAAATCCTTCGTTTTTGAAGGTTAGATTGAGGAGCAAGCATAATGAAACTAAATTTCCTAAATGTGTTTAAAAATTGTTATAAAAAAATGAATTTTATGTCACTAGGAGTTTTTATTACTTTATTTTCTATTCCAAATTTTACGTTTGCATCAGAGCCAAAGCCTTGGCAAATGGATCTTCAGGAACCTGCTGGTATAATAGCAACCAAGGCAACTGACCTTCATAATTTTTTATTAATTATAATAACCTTAATTTCTGTATTTGTTCTTGGTTTACTAATATATGTTTGTATAAAGTTTCGTGAAAAGCCAGGTGTCAAACCTTCAAAAACTTCTCACAACACTATTATAGAAATTATTTGGACAGTTGTTCCTGTATTGATCTTGGTAGTGATTGCTGTGCCATCATTTAAACTTTTATATCTTACTGAAGCCGATAAGCCTGTGGATATGGTTATTAAAGTTTCAGGCGCTCAGTGGTACTGGAATTATGAGTATCCTGATGATGGAATATCTTTCGATTCGTATATAATTGCAGAAGAGGATTTAAAGCCAGGTCAGAAAAGAATGTTAGAGGTTGATAATCCAATTGTGGTGCCAGAAGGAACTAGAATTAAATTTCTTATAACCGGTAATGACGTAATGCATTCTTTTTTCGTGCCTTCTTTAGCGCTTCAAGTTTACTCAATCCCTGGACGAATAAATGAACTTTGGACAGAAGTTCCATTAGGTAAGAAAAAGTACTATGGACAATGTAATCAAATATGTGGAGTAAACCATGCATATATGCCAATCGTTATACAAGCATTACCAAAAGACGAATATGAAAAATGGTTGAAAGATGCAAAGGTTAAATTTGCTGATAATTTAAGTTTAGATAAAAATAAAATTGCATTCTTAAATAAAGAATAAGTTAAGGAGATAAAATAATGGCATCATTGTCACAAAGTTCAAATGCATCTAGTCATGATCATCACGGAGCACCTTCTGGCTTTGTGAAAAGATGGTTGTATTCAACAAACCACAAAGATATTGGAACGATGTATATAGTATTTGCTATAGTAGCAGCATTTATTGGCGGTGGAATGTCCATTTATATGAGAATGGAATTAATGAATCCTGGGGTTCAGTATATGGCTGATGGTCATATGTGGAATGTCTTTACTACTGCCCATGGACTTATAATGGTTTTCTTCGTTGTTATGCCAGGTCTCATTGGTGGATTTGGGAATTGGTTTGTTCCTATAATGATAGGTGCGCCAGATATGGCTTTTCCTAGAATGAATAATATATCTTTTTGGTTATTACCTCCTAGTTTTGTGCTTCTTCTTCTTTCGGCTGTCGTCGACGGTGGAGTGGGTGTAGGTTGGACAATTTATCCTCCTTTATCAAGTACTGCAGGCTCTCCTGGAATGGGAATGGATTTAGCAATATTTTCCCTTCACTTAGCTGGTGCATCATCTATATTGGGTGCTGCAAACTTTATTACAACTATTTTTAATATGCGTGCTCCAGGTATGACACTTCATAAAATGCCTTTGTTTGTTTGGTCAATGTTAGTAACTGTTTTCTTATTATTACTTGCAATTCCTGTACTAGCAGGAGCTATAACAATGCTTCTTACAGATAGAAACTTTGGAACTAGTTTTTTTATTCCAGAAGGTGGTGGAGATCCAATTTTATTTTTACATTTATTTTGGTTTTTTGGTCATCCAGAAGTTTATATTATGATCTTGCCTGCGTTTGGTATAGTTAGTCAGATAATTTCAACTTTTTCTAGAAAGCCTGTTTTTGGTTATTTAGGCATGGCTTATGCTATGGTTTCAATAGGCGTGGTAGGATTTGTTGTTTGGGCTCACCATATGTATACAGTTGGATTATCAGTTGATACTAGAGCATATTTTACTGCAGCAACTATGGTCATAGCAGTGCCAACAGGTATTAAAATATTTTCATGGATTGCCACAATGTGGGGAGGTTCTATTGTATTCAGAATTCCTTTATATTGGGCTCTTGGATTTATATTCTTATTTACTGTCGGGGGCGTAACCGGAGTTGTGCTTGCAAACGCTGGTCTAGATATTGTTCTTCATAACACTTATTATGTTATTGCCCATTTTCATTATGTCCTTTCTTTGGGTGCAGTCTATGGATTGTTTGCCGGTTTTTATTATTGGTTCTCTAAAATGACAGGATACGAATATAATGAGGGTTTAGCTAAATTACATTTTTGGGTAACTTTCATTGGTGTCAATTTAACATTTTTTCCAATGCACTTTTTAGGCTTGGCTGGAATGCCTAGGCGTTATGTGGATTATCCAGATGCATTTGCGGGATGGAATATGGTTGCTTCTATTGGAGCATTCATAGGAGGCGTAGGAGCATTAATTTTTCTTGTAGTTATAGTTGAAGCTTTTGTTAAAAAACGTCGTGCATCAAAGAATCCATGGGGTTCTACGGATAACACATTAGAGTGGACTGTATCTTCTCCTCCAGCATTTCATACTTTTTCTGAAATCCCTAAAGTTAAATAAGGTTGATTTAAATTAATAAGATGCCGGTTGTAACAGCTAACTCAAACGAAATAATTGAAGATCCTGAACTTATGGGATCTCCGTTAGATTTTTTTAATTTGATGAAACCAAGAGTGATGTCTCTCGTGGTTTTTACTGCTTTTGTTGGCTATTATATATCACCTTCTGAATTATCTTATAATCTCAATCCTTTATTAGCATGTATAGGTATATTTGCCGTAGCTATGGGTGCGGGTGCTTCAGGTGTTTTAAATCAATGGTATGATAGAGACATTGATAAAATAATGGAAAGAACTAAAAATAGACCAATTCCATTAGGAAAAATAATGCCTTCAGAGGCTCTGGCTTTTGGAATTGTTACTTCAATAGTTTCAATAATGATTTTAGGTTTAGCTGTGAATTGGCTTGCGGCGAGTTTGTTGGCGTTTACTATACTGTTCTACGCTGTTTTATATACGATCTGGCTAAAAAGGAATACAGTTCAAAATATTGTTATTGGTGGAGCTGCTGGTGCATTCCCTCCTGTCATTGGACAAGTTTGCGCAACAGGTAATATTGGATTAGAATCTTTAATATTGTTCTTAATAATCTTTATGTGGACACCCCCACATTTCTGGGCTTTGGCCCTCATCAAAAAAGAAGATTATGCAGCCGCAAACATTCCAATGCTTCCGATAGTCGCCGGTGATAAAGTAACTAGGAAGTATATATTATATTATTCTATTTTATTGATGCCTTGTTCTTTCCTTCCATGGATTTTAGACTTTTCTGGAATTATATATTTAATTATTGTATCTGTCTCTGGTATGGAGTTTATGAGACGATCTTTAATGTTATTCAAAGAGGTTAAAGGGTCGGAAAAAAGTTTATTTTTATATTCTATATTTTACCTAACTATTGTTTTCGCTGGAATTTGCTTAGATAAATTTATATTAAATTATTATTAGGAGAAAAAATGCGACCTAATAAAGAAGATGAATACATCAAATCTTTTTATCAGAATAGAAAATCAAAAAATATAGCTGTTTTAGCTATAATTATCTGTTTGGTTGTTCTGTTCTTTTTTATAACAATTTTGAGAATGGATATAACAGGATAAATGTCAGTTACTTTATCAAAAAAAAATAACAATTCACTTTTTTGGGTTCTATTTCTAGTTGCTGCTATGCTTGGCTTGTCATTCGCCTCTGTTCCATTGTATGATTTATTTTGTAGGGTAACTGGTTATGCAGGAACAGTTCAAAGAGCTTCACTTGCTCCAGGATCAACCGGAATTTATAAGAATGTACAAATTAGATTTGATTCAAATATATCTCCTGATTTGAACTGGAAATTTGAAGCGCCTAAGCAGGAAATTATAGTCCAACCCGGTGTTCAAGAAATTATTTATTATACAGCCAAAAACCTATCAAACAAAGTTACTACTGGTACTGCAGTATTTAATGTTTCTCCTCCTAAAGCAGGAAGTGTATTTATGAAAGTAGATTGTTTTTGTTTTGTTAAACAAACTCTTCAGCCAGGAGAAGAAGTTAAAATGCCAGTTTCATTTTATGTCGATCCAAGTATTAACGACGATGAAAACACTAAGAGTATTAAAGAAATAACCTTGTCCTATACATTTTATAATGCTGAGTAAAAATCTATACAGGTAATAAAGCTAAAATTTTAAAAAATTTGCTAGACTAAATTAAGTTACAATATATAAAAAGAGTAATTTAAGGGAGAAAAAAATGAGCGGTGAGCAGAAACATCAATATCATTTAGTGGAACCAAGTCCATGGCCTGCATTAGGATCTGCTGCTGGTTTTACTTTATTTCTAGGTCTTGCACTCTATATGCATGAGTACCCGTATTCTATTTATATTCTTATGGCAGGTGTATTTATGGTTCTTGCTACTATGTTCTACTGGTGGAGAGATATAGTTAGAGAAGCAGAATATCAAGGACATCACACTCCAATTGTTCAAATTGGAATGAGATATGGTATGATTTTTTTTATTTGCTCAGAAGTAATGTTTTTTGTTGCATTTTTTTGGGCATTTTTTGATGCTAGTTTGTATCCTGATACCGGAGTTTGGCCTCCTGCAGATATAGCTACCTTAGATCCTTTTGATCTTCCTCTTATCAATACACTTATACTTTTATTATCTGGATGCACTGTTACTTGGTCTCATCATGCATTGTTACATAACAATAGAAAAGATTTTATAACTGGATTAGTATTTACGATTATTTTAGGTGCAATTTTTACTGTTGTACAGGTATACGAATATCAACATGCTACATTTGCTTTTACAGATGGAATTTATGCTTCAACGTTTTATATGGCTACAGGGTTTCATGGTTTTCACGTGCTTGTTGGTACGATTTTTTTAACAGTTTGCTTATTTAGAGGCCTAAAAGGACACTTTACTCCAGATCATCATTTTGGTTTTGAGGCAGCTGCTTGGTATTGGCATTTTGTTGATGTGGTTTGGTTGTTTTTATTTATTTGTATATACTGGTGGGGCGGTTAATAGAATTTAATGGATTTAAATTTTATATAAAAATAGAAGGTTTTCTTATAGGTGATGAGTATATATTTTAGACCAATGCTTTGGCCAACTGTTGTTTCCATATTTGTTTTCATTATGCTAATGAGTTTTGGAACATGGCAAATTAAAAGATTGTTTTGGAAGGAGGCTTTGATTGATAGATACATGTCGCAAAGCCAGTCCAATCCTATTAAACTTCCTCTAGAATTAAAAAGATCAGATGTTAAAGAATTTAAATCCGTAGAGGTTAAAGGTTCTTTTTCTCACAAAGACGAAATTTATATAAATGGTAAGACTTTTGAAGGTAACGCTGGATTTCACGTTATAACGCCATTTAAATTAACTGATAATTCATTTATTCTTATTAATAGAGGATGGGTTTCTGAAGGCTATAGAGATCCGTTGAAAAGACAGTTTAGTTTAATTAAGGGTGAGATACTAATAAAAGGTATATTAAGGTTTCCTCAGGAAAAAGGTTATTTTGTTCCAGAAAATGATGGAAAAAGAGGTTTTTGGTTTACAATAATACCAAGCCAAATTTTTACGTTTCTAAACATTGTTGCTAAACCAGTAATAAATAATTATTATATAGATGCTTTACGTAAAGGAAGTAAATTAACCTTACCTATTGGTGTTACAGGCAAACCAAAATTAAGAAACCAACACTTGTCTTATGCTGTGACTTGGTATGGTTTAGCGTTAGCTCTTTTATTTGTTTATTTATCATATCATACTTCTGTAGGAAGATTAAACTTTAGAAAAAAAATTAGTAATGGTTAAAGGCATTAAGTATTTAAGCACAAGAGGTGGAGAAACTTCTCTTAAATATGAAGATGTACTTCTCTCTGGACTAGCAAGAGATGGTGGGTTGTTTATGCCTGAAGAGTGGCCAATATTTAGCCATTCAGATTTAAATGAAATGAAAAATTTAGATTATGCTCAATTAGCAGCTAGAATAATGAAACCTTTTATTGAGCCTAGCTTAACATCTGATGAACTTTTAAAAATTTGTAAAAGTACATATTCTAGTTTTACTCATACTGAAGTTGCTCCATTACACCAAATTAAAGAAAATTTATACGTTCTAGAACTTTTTCACGGACCAACTTTAGCTTTTAAAGATTATGCGATGCAATTTTTATCTAAAGCCTTTAATACAGCTTTGTCTAAAAATAATAAAAGAGCTGTTATTTTAGGAGCAACAAGTGGAGACACTGGATCTGCAGCTTTGGAAGCTTTTAAAGGTAAAGATAATGTAGATATTTTTATGCTTTTTCCTAATGGAAGAGTTTCAGAAGTTCAGCAAAAACAAATGACGTGGATTAATGAGCAAGGTGCACATGCGTTATCTGTTAAAACTGATTTTGATGGATGCCAACAAATAGTTAAAGATTGTTTTGAAGACCTTGAATTCAAAGATCAAATTTCACTGTCAGCTGTTAATTCTATAAACTGGGTAAGACTTCTTCCACAAATAGTATATTATTTTTATTCAGCTTTAAAAGTAGGAGCTCCTGATAAAGAGGTTGCTTTTTCAGTCCCTACAGGCAATTTTGGAAATATTTTAGCGGGATGGATGGCTAAGAAAATTGGTCTCCCAATATCAAATTTAATATGTGGGTCAAATCAAAATGATATTTTAACAAGATTCTTTAATAATGGTGTCATGGAAAGAAGAAGTGTGAGACCTTCTTTTAGTCCAAGTATGGATATACAAGTTTCTAGTAATTTTGAGAGATTGTTATTTGAAATTTTTGATAGAGATTCTGTTATACTAAAACAGCAGATGGATCTTTTTAAACAAAATGGTACTTTTTCAATAACAGAAGAGAGTAGGGTAAAAGTTAAAAAAACTTTTTCAGCATTTATGATTTCAAATGATGAAACATTAAACATTATTCAAGATACATATAAAAATTATAACTATATTCTTGACCCCCACAGTGCTGTTGGTTTTGGATCAGCAAACAAGGCATTAAATGAAAAAATTATTTCTAAAGATACACCTTTGATTTCGCTCGCTTGCGCTCATCCTTCTAAGTTTCCTGATATTATTAATAAAGCAATAAATATTAAACCTGAACTTCCACTTCATTTAAAACCTATAATGACTAGCAGAGAATATTTTAAGGTTATGGAAGCTGATACAGAGGTTATTAAAATGCATGTTAAAAACAAGATGAGAAACGTATGAAAGTAGAATGTAAAGTTTTAGATTCAGGTCTAACAGTTATAACTGATCAAATGGAAGTTAAGTCTACATCGATTGGTGTTTGGATTGACGCTGGAAGTGCTAAAGAAGAATTAAATGAATGTGGTATTGCTCATATGCTGGAGCATATGGCATTTAAAGGAACAACTAATAGAAATGCAGAAGAAATAGCAAGAGAGATAGAAGATGTAGGTGGAGATATAAACGCCTATACAAGTAAGGAAGTGACTGCCTACTATCTAAAAGTACTTCATGAAAACTCTGACTTAGGAATTGATATCTTATCTGATATAATAAAAAATTCTACATTACCTGAAGATGAGATTGAAAGAGAAAGAGGAGTGATAATCTCCGAAATAGGTCAATCATTTGATTCTCCAGATGACAGAGTTTTTGAAAACTTTACTGAAACTGTTTTTCAGAACCAATCTTTAGGTCGGCCTATTTTAGGTACAAAAGAAACGGTTAATAATTTTCAAAGATCGGATTTAGAATCTTTTTTTAGTTCTCATTATGGACTTAAGAATATGGTTGTAGTTGCATCAGGTAATATAGAGCCAGATTGGTTTATGGATGTTGTTGAAGATAAGTTCTCAGATATAAAACATGAAGTCAAATCTGGTAATGTAGAAGCTAAATGGAAAGCTGGTTTTATTGGTGAAGATAGAGATCTAGAACAGACACAACTTGTATTTGGAATAGAAGGATTAAATAATATAGATTTAGATAGGTACTCGCTTAGAGCTCTAGCAATTATATTAGGCGGAGGTATGTCTTCAAGGTTGTTTCAAGAGCTTAGAGAAAAAAGAGGATTATGTTATTCCATTTTTTCATTCACACAAATGCAATCTTCTTCAGGGGTATTTGGATTTTATGCTGGCACTTCCCCAAAGGATGCAAATCAGTTGTTAGAAGCAAGTTTATGTGAGTGGAATAAGTTGAAAGGTTCTATTACAAAAGAAGAAGTATCAAGAGCTAAAGCTCAAATGAGATCAGGCTTTATAATGGGACAAGAAAGCACTGGTTCTAGAGCTGAATATTTAGCAAAAACGATGCTCAATTTTCGAAAGCTAGTAAGTACGGATCAAGTATTAAAAGAAATAGAGAATATATCAATTAATTCTATTGAAGCAGTAATCGAAAGAATATTCTTATCGACGCAACCTGTTTTATCAATAATTGGTCCTGATGCATCATCTTATAAGAATTTTAATATTAAGTCTTCATTAAGTTGAATTTCAAATTAAGCGTTCCCTGAATAGCTAACTAATCTATTTGGATCAATTCCTATGTCCAACAAACATTTATTCCATAAAGATAATTCTGAATTCTGATGAAAAATTAAATCTTTTGTTCCATTCGATATGATCCATGAATTCTCTAGCATTTCATTATCTAGTTGATTATTATCCCAGACAGCACATCCAAGAAAAACTTTGGTATCTAATGGAGGAGTTCCTTTAGATATATCGATTAATACTTCATTAGAGGTTGTGATAATGACGTTATTTAAAATAGACTCAGAATTTGAGTATTTTATTTCATCAGAATGAATTATAAAACCTTGATTTAAATGAACAGGTCCTCCATAAAAAGTAGATTGAACTTTAGATATTGCGTTACTTTCTATTTTCAATTGTTTTAATAAATCTTTTGTATTGAAATTATGAATGGGTTTGTTCAAAATGAGCCCCATAATTACTTCAGAAGTATGTTCGCAAATTAAAATTACAGTATTCTGAAATCGCAAATCTTCTAATCCTGGTGATGCAATTAAAATTTTACCTAACAAATCTTGATCCATATCTATTATTTAAATATAGTTTGAATATATATTTAGATTAACAATATAAAAGCATAAAATGAAAAGAAATGATGTACAAGAAACTTTTTAGATCGCAATTCCCAAAAAATATAATTATTCTGTTTTTTATTCTTTTTTATTCTTTATTCAATAATAGTATTTGTCTTTCTAATTCTCTGGTTCAAAATAATAATTTTTTAACAAATGAAAAGTATGACTTTGTAAAAATTAAGCTTTTAAACGTTATTAAATATGATGGAGCTGATCCTGAAATTGTATTAGGGCTTAAAGTTATTTTATCGCCTGGATGGAAAATATATTGGAGAAATCCAGGTGACGCAGGATTGCCTCCAGAAATAAAATGGAATAATGCAAATAAAATTCAATCACTTAAACTTCTATTTCCAAGTCCTATAAGATTTGATTTCTATGGTATAGAAACGTTTGGTTACGAAAATGAAGTAATATTTCCTATGGAAATTGTGAACTCAGGAAATAATAAAACACTATCTGGAAATTTAGATTTTAGTGCTCAAGTTTGTTCAAAAATATGTGTCCCAGTAAATAAATTATTTGATTTATCAAGAATAGATTATAATTATGAAAATGCTTCTATATTAAAAGAAATTACTCGTTATAAGTCTATGGTTCCAATTTTAGCTCAAGATAAAGAATTAAAATTATTGTCTTATAACTTTCAAGATAAAAAATTAAATTTAGTTTTTCATAAACAATTTAATTCTAAAGTTTACGATATTATTATTGAAGATAGTGAAGATAGAATTTATCCAAAACCAAGTTTTACTATAAAAAATCAATTGATGAATATATCAATAGATACTAAAGATATAAAAGATGAATACCTAAATAATCAAAAGCTACATTTAACATTTGTCAACGATAAATCTAGTTTTAAAAAATCAATAAAAATTACTAACTTATTAAAATCTAATGCAGTTTTAAATATAAAAAATATAGATAATATCTTAGGGTTTAACATTTTACTTGTTGCTTTTATCGGTGGTTTTATTTTAAACTTTATGCCATGTGTTTTGCCCGTTTTATCATTAAAAATGATCCAATTAATAAATTATAGAGATCAAAATCAAAATAACTTTAGGCTAAAAATATTTTTCAATATACTAGGTATTTTAACAACGTTCATTTGTTTTGCAATTAGTACTTATTTTATAAAATCAGCCGGTGAATTGGTTGGTTGGGGCATTCAATTCCAAAGTCAATATTTCCTAATTTTTATGATTACGTTGACTTTGATCTTTTCTTTTAATCTTTTTGGAATATTTGAATTTTATTTGCCATCAAAATTTTTATCTGTTCTTTCATATAGAGCCAACGGTTTTGCGGGTGACTTTTTAACTGGGATGTTTATGACCCTATTGGCCACTCCTTGCACGGCACCATTAGTAGGAACAGCTGTTGGATTTGCTTTAGCAGGAACTACATTTGAAATTTTTACAATTTTTATAATTATGGGTTTAGGGCTTTCGTTTCCTTTAATTCTGTTTTGTTTATTTCCAAATACTATATCATTCATCCCTAAACCTGGAAATTGGTTCATTCTTTTTAAGAAAATAATGGCATTATTACTTTTCGGAACTGCAATATGGTTAACAAGTATTTTAATTAAATTAAACAGTGATTTTTTTTACTCACCAAAAAGTAATATTGATAATCAAATAACTTCAAATTGGGATATTACAAATAATACAGAATTACCAAATCAACTAGCTAGGCAAGGTAAAATTGTTTTTATAGATATAACTGCAGATTGGTGTTTAACTTGTAAGGTTAATAAATTTCTAGTTATCGATACTAAAGATGTAACCAAATTATTTAAAAAACATAATGTAGTTATTTTAAGGTTAGATTGGACAAAGCCAAACGATAGAATAAAAATATTTTTATCAAAGAAGGGACGATATGGAATACCTTTTAACGAGATCTATGGACCATCTCTTCTTAATGGAAAAATACTGCCTGAGTTATTAAATCAAGATATAATTAAAGAGTATATTAAACTAGCTAAATAAATTTATTTTATGCTTTTAATATTAAAGGAAAATATGTTAATCGTAATAAATAATAACTAGGAGTATAAAATGTCTATTGAAACGGGTGTTACTTTCCCTTCAGGAATATTTAGATTTAAAGATAATGAAGGCGTTAAAGAAGTTACAACGGAAGAATATTTTAATTCTAAAAAAGTAGTTTTGTTTGCTGTACCTGGTGCATTTACTCCAACATGTTCTGCTAAGCACTTACCTGGTTATGTTAAATTGTTTGACGATATTATTAAAAAAGGTGTTTCTTCTATTGCTTGTATGGCTGTTAATGACCCACATGTTATGCACGCGTGGGGTGAAGTAAGTAAAGTTGATGGAACGGTGGATATGTTATCAGACTCAGACTGTTCTATTTCAAAATTGTTAGGACTAGATATGAGCTTTGGTAAAGTTTTGGGTCATCGTTGTAAAAGATTTGCTATGATTGTTGATAACAATATTATTACTAAATTATTTGTAGAAGAGCCTGGGGCTTTTGAAGTTTCAACAGCAGAAAATATATTGAATAATTTATAATATTACTTAATCTAATTTATTCATCGCTGTCACAGCTAATTCGTCAGCCATTTCATTGTATTGATTTCCAGCATGTCCCTTGACCCAAAACCAAATAACCTCGTGTGTTGCAACACATTCGTCTAGCTTTATCCATAGATCTTTATTGGCAACTGGTTTTTTGGAAGCAGTTTTCCAACCATTTTTTTTCCAATTAACTATCCATAAATTTATTCCATTTTTTACATACTGAGAATCAGTGTATAGCTCAATATTACTTTTGATCTTGATAGATTTTAAGGCTTCTATTGCAGCTGTTAGTTCCATTTTATTATTTGTAGTCATTTTATCATAGCCTGATAAATATATTTCATTACCTTCATTTATTAAAACAGCCCCCCAGCCGCCCTTTCCAGGATTTCCAGAGCATGCGCCATCAGTATAAATAATTATTTTATCACTCATTATTTTATCTCACTATAATTTTTTTTATTAGATATCATTTTATGAAATCTTAACTTTTCAATGTATTCTTTTGGATTCTTAGGAATTACATCTGCATTTTTAGGCGTATTTGCCCAATCATATATTCTTGTTAGTAGAAATCTTAGAGCAGCAGCTTGAGATAATAGAGGTAAATAAAATAATTCTTCTTTATTTAATTCTCTAACAGATTGATATCCATTTATTAAAGATTTAAATTTAGTTTCATTAAATATTTTTTCACTATCAAAACACCATGCATTGACTGCTATAGCTAAATCATAAACAAGAATATCTGTACAAGAAAAATAAAAATCAATAACTCCAGATATTTTATTATTCTTAAAAAACACATTATCAGGAAACATATCTGCATGAATGAAGCCTTTAGGAAGGTTTTTAGGCCAATTATTTTTACAGAAATCAAGAGAGTGTCTAATTTCTTCTATAATTCTTGGTTCTATTTCATTTAATATAGTTTTAGATATAGATGTGTCGCATTTATATAAAAGTTCTTCCCACCCTAAAATAGATAGAGAGTTCTTTCGTTTCATATCATAGTCTTTGCTACATACATGCATTTTAGCCATGGTAGAGCCAACAGTAAATATATCTTGAATTGTTAATTCAGTTTTAGACTTGCCTTCAAGGAAATTAACAATCAGAGCGGGTTTCCCTGATAATCTTTGAAGATAACCTCCTTTATTATCAACAATTGGTTTAGGGCATTTAAATTCTCTTTCATTTAAATACATCATAATATTTATAAAGAAGGGAAGATCGTTTTTATCTGTTCTTTTTTCAAAAAGAGTAAGTATAAAATCATTTGTTGTAGTTTTTAAATGATAATTACTATTCTCGATTCCTTCTGTAATACCGGAAAAGGATACTAAACTACCTATATTATATAATGATAAAAAAGTAACTACTTCTTCTTTTTTTAAATCAGTATAGACGGCCAAATCCTTATCCTTGAATATATTATCGTAATATTTTAGGTAGATTAAAAGTTACATTTTCTTTAGTGACTTCATGTTCAATTAGATTGACGTGGAAATCTTTTTTAAGCTTTGATATTAAAACTTGTACTAATGTTTCAGGAGCAGACGCTCCCGCAGTTAATCCTATATTTGGTGATTCCAAAGCATCTAGTCTACTTAGAAATTCATCTAAAGTTTTTTCATCAGGAATTAATTTAGCTATCTTTACTCCATTGGCTAATGCAACTTCAACTAATCTAAGGGAGTTTGAAGAGTTTTCTGCGCCAATCACTAGAATAGAATCACAAAGCTTAGCCATTGATTTAACCGCATGTTGTCTATTAGTTGTTGCATAGCATATATCTTCAGAACTAGGTCCCTTTATATTTGAGAATCTACTTTTTAAAATTTTTAGAATTGCTGAAGTATCGTCTAATGACAAAGTGGTTTGTGTAGCAAAAGCTAATTTATCTGGATCAGATACTTGAACATTCTTAGCGTCATCTTCTGTTTCAATAAGACTAACACTATTCGATGGAACCTGTCCCATAGTCCCGATAACTTCAGGATGGTTTTTATGACCTACTAAGAGAATATGTCTTCCAAGGTTGTAATGACGAACTGTTTCATTGTGTACTTTTGTTACAAGAGGGCAGGTAGCATCTATCGATATCATTTTTCTATTTTTAGCTTCTTGAACAACTGACTTAGCAACACCGTGTGCAGAAAATATAATTGGACGATCTACTGGAGCTTCATGGACCTCCTCAACAAAAACAGCACCTATTTTAGCCAGAGAATTCACTACATCTTTGTTATGTACAATTTCATGACGTACATATACTGGCGAACCGTATTTCTTAATTGTTTCTTCAACAATTTTGACAGCTCTATCAACCCCAGCGCAAAAGCCTCTTGGCGAAGCTAGATATAAATTTATATTTTGTTTCTTCATAATTAACTTTTGATGTATTACTTTGTTTACGTCAATAAAGATTAATAATAAAATGAGTTTTTTATATTTTGGAGAGATTAGAAATGATTAAAACTATCTTAGGGTTTAGCTTTTTCCTACTAAGTAGTTGTTCAACTTTGAAAGATGAAGTTATATCATGTCCAAACATATCTTCGCCAAAAGGTGCAGAAGAAATTGTAGTTAAATCTGAGAGTGGATTACCTGTATATATGGGTTTTAGAGGCGTAGAGTTATACTGTACAAATAGTGGTACAGATATTAACATGAAAGCCTCCGTAAATATTAGAGCAATACGAAAAAATAGTGATGATGATGATTATGTTCCTATTGCTATTTCAATAGTCTCAGTAGATATTAATAATAAAGAATACGATCGAGATGAATTCTCATATTCTCAATTCGTATTAAAAGGAAGTAAGATTGTTGAAAGGTCTACCAATATGGACCTTAATGTTCCGAATAACGGAAAAGTATATATTGGTATAAGACAGAATTAATTTGAAAGTGAAGATTTAATTTCATTTGATGCTTTAGTAATTAAATTTACGTTTTCTTTTTTATCTAAATGAGTTTTTATATAAATTTTAGCAGATTCTATTGCAACAGTTCCACTCACTCTTTTAATCGCTTTAATAGCTTCATTTTCGAATGCCATTATTCTTTGTTTAGCTTGTTCTTCTCTTCTTTTTATAGTTTCTAAAGATTTAACATCTGCATCATCTTTTATCTTTTTAGCAGCTTCTTTTGCCTCTTTAATGATTTGGTTAAATTCTTCTGAGCTGTTTTTTTGCATTTGCAAAGATATTCTTAATTCTTCCATGGCCTCTTCTTTAAGAGATTTTGCTTCTCTAAGTTCATTTTGAATTAAGATTGATCTATCATCTAAAATTGTGCTAACGGCCTTACTAGCCTTCTTCCATATTAAAGCAATAAACATAAAAAAAGCTAATGCAACCCAAACCGTTTCTTGTTCTAAAAATTCAAAATACATTATTATTTCTCCATTACTATATTTTTAGAAACAGTATCAATAGTTTTTTTAATATCATTTATAATAGGTTTAATATCCGTAAATTTTTGAACAATACCTACAGTTAAATCTTCAGTATTACTTAATATTTCAGTTATAACATTATCTTTCGTTTCATTAATTTTCTGCTCTGCTTTTGAGATTCTTAGCTCCATTTTTTCTGATATTTTTTTTTCAGATTCTTCCAAAAGTTTTTTTGTTTCTAATAAAGCATCATTTATTAAAGTTTGAGAGCTTAGTTTAATTTCTTCTTGATTGCTTAATACTTCATTTTTAATTTTTTCAGATTCTTCATTAGATGTTTTTGCTTTTATAAGATCATTTTGTATATTGGTTTCTCTTAGATTAATTATTGATTTTATTTGAGGAGTTACTATGTATGCCATCAAAATGTAACCAATAACTAATGAAATTATTGACCAAAATATTAACGATGGGTAAGTATTAAAATCTAATTGTGGTAAACCAGTTTTTTTATCACTTGCAAAAGTAATTTCAGAAATTGTAACCATAATTAGAGATATTAATGTTATCTTTTTTTTATTATACATTTAACAATCTTTTTTATATACAAGTCACCTGAAGGTTTAAATCTACAGGTGACTTTAAATTCTTAATGCAGATTATAATGCAAAAAGTAAAAGTAGAGCTATAACAAGAGCAAATAACGCCACAGCTTCAGTTAAAGCAAATCCAAGGATAGCTATTCCAAAAACTTCGTTTTTAGCCGCTGGGTTTCTTCCAACAGCTGTAACCAAAGATGCAAATATATTTCCAATTCCTACTCCAACGCCTGCTAAAGCAATAACAGCGAGGCCTGCTCCTATAAATTTTGCTGCTTCCATTTCCATTTTGTCTTCCTTTCGTTGATTAATATTAAGTTAATAGTCGGTTAATGTAAATGTATGGCATCGTGAAGATACATACATGTTAGAATGCTAAATACATAAGCTTGTAATGCTGCCACCAAGAATTCAAGCCCAGTTAAGCCTACAACAGCCATTAAAGGTAAAATCGCACCTATTTTTAAAAGACCTCCTGCTGAGCCCATCATAATTATTAACCCGGCAAATACTTTCATCATGGTATGTCCAGCTAACATATTTGCAAATAGCCTCATAGATAAACTAATTGGTCTAATAAAATATGAAATTATTTCGATAGGAATTAACAATGGTGCTAAACCAATCGGAACTCCTGATGGGAAAAAATAGGTAAAAAATTTAAATCCATGTTTAATCAAAGCTATTATAGTTACACCTACAAATATTATCGCAGCTAATGTAAAAGTAACAGCTATCTGGGATGTAAAAGTATAACTATAAGGGATCATTCCTAATAAATTACCAAATAAAATAAACATAAATAATGTAAATATAAATGGGAAATAAACTTGGCTCTCTTTTCCAGCATTTTCTTTAACCATATTAGCAACAAATTCATAAGACATTTCTACAAATGATTGAAATCTATTTGGAACTAAAGATTGTTTTCTTGATCCTAAAAACAATAAGGCTGCTGATCCAACAACTGAAATCATCATAAATAAAGATGCATTTGTGAAGGATATGTCAACCCCTAGGAGGTTGATAGCAAATATGACTTTAATAGTAAACTGTTCGACTGGTGAATTCATTTCCATATTAGTGTTACCGTCTTTATATATATCTGAAGTTATTAATTAAAGTATCCAATTTTAAGTCCTTTTCCTGTGACTATTCTCCATAAATTGAGAATTCCAGCTGCTCCACCCAATAAAAAAAAGATTATTAAGAACCATGGTGAAGAGTTCATCCATTTATCTATTGTCCAACCTATACCAGCTCCAATTAACAATCCAGCTAATAACTCGGTAGCTACCCTAGAAAAGGCATTTACTAATGAATGGTTATTATTTTTATCAGTTGTCTCTTTTTTTCCTTCTTTATTTAGAGCTTTATCTATTCTATTAGACAAATCGTCATTTTTTTTTAAAATGCTCATATTAAACTTTCATCTACTAATCACAAGCGGGCTTAAACTATTTTGAGATGGGATATAAGTCAAGAGGATACTTGAATAAAATGAATTAATTTTAGGCAATATCTCTTATTCTACTAGCTTGTTCTAAATCAACTGACACTAATTTACTAATTCCCTTTTGTTCCATTGTTACACCAAACAATCTATCCATTTTAGCCATTGTTAGTCTATGGTGAGTAATGACCATAAAGTAAGTATTCGTTTCTTCAGCAATTTTATTTAACAAATCACAAAATCTTCCAACATTTGTGTCATCGAGAGGCGCATCAACTTCATCTAAAATACAAATTGGAGAAGGATTACATAAAAAAACAGAAAATATTAATGATATTGCTGTTAAAGCTTGTTCCCCACCTGAAAGAAGAGATAAAAGCTGCATTTTTTTACCAGGAGGACTTGCCAGCACTTCTAATCCAGCTTGAAGAGGGTCATCATGTCCAACTAATTTTAATTCAGCATTGCCACCTCCAAATAATTTTTGGAATAAATTTTTAAAGTTTTCGTTAACAACTGTGAAGCTCTTTTTTAATCTTTCTCGTCCTTCTTTATTGAGTTCAAAGATACCATTTCTTAATTTTTCTATTGCTTCTTCTAAATCAATTCTTT